>NZ_JAKKFE010000024.1:0-100589 GCF_022230935.1 Micromonospora hortensis | reverse complement strand
CGCTGGTGTCGGTGTGCAGGTCGCCTCTCGGCGAGTGGCACTACGCGGCTCCAGCCGGACGGTATTCCGCGAAGGCTATTTAGGTGAGGCCCGGGGACACTGGACACACCGACACCCCAGTCAACGAGCCGACCCCCGCTCGTGTTCCGCCGGTAGTGGTGTCGGCTGTCACACCGTCGTCGGCAGGGTGGCCCGGCGGGCCCGCACGGCCGAGGCGAGGTGGTCGAGCACCTCGGCGGTGTCGTCCCAGCCCAGGCAGGCGTCGGTGACCGACCGGCCGTACTCCAGTTCCCGGGTCGGGTCGAGTTCCTGCCGGCCGGGCAGCAGGAAGGACTCCAGCATCACGCCGGTGATACCACGCTGGCCGGCGGCCATCTGGGCGGCCACGTCCGCGGCGACCAGCGGCTGGTTGCGGTGGTCCTTGCCGCTGTTGGCGTGACTGGCGTCGATCACCAGCCGCTCCGGCAGGTCGGCGGCGCGGAGCAGGTCGAGTGCCCCGGCGACCGACCCGGCATCGTAGTTGGGCCGGCCGCCCCCACCGCGCAACACCAGGTGCCCGTCGGTGTTGCCCCGGGTGTGCAGGATCGCCGGCGTGCCGGAGAAGTCGATGCCGGGGAAGACGTGCGGCACCCCGGCGGCGCGGATCGCGTCCACGGCCGTGCCGATGCTGCCGTCCGGGCGGTTCTTCATGCCGATCGGCATGGACAGGCCGGAGGCGAGCTGGCGGTGCACCTGGCTCTCCACGGTGCGGGCACCGATCGCGCCCCAGGCCACCGTGTCCGCGATGTACTGCGGGGTGATCGGGTCGAGGAACTCGCAACCCACCGGCAGGCCGAGGCGGAGCACGTCGAGCAGCAGCGCACGGGCCAGCCGCAGACCGGTGTTGACGTCCCCACTGCCGTCCAGGCCGGGATCGTTGATCAGGCCCTTCCAACCGACAGTCGAGCGCGGCTTCTCGAAGTAGACCCGCATGACGATCAGCAGGTCGTCGGCGAGCCGGTCGGCAGCCGTCCGAAGGCGCTGCGCGTAGTCCAGGGCGGCGGCCGGGTCATGCACCGAGCAGGGACCGACCACCACCAGCAGGCGGTCGTCCTCGCGGTCCAGCACGCGACCGACCGCGCGGCGGCCGGTCAACACGGCCGACGCGAGCGGGGCGTCCAGGGGTAACTCGTGGTGCAGCAGGGCGGGCGTGGTCAGCGGCACGACACGGTCGATTCGCTGATCGCTGACCCGATCAGTCTCCGGGGTCGTCACGGTGGGCATCCTTCCGCCGACCGTGCCCGGGGCCGGTGCCCGGGACGAGCCGGCTGCTCGTACGCAAAAGGGCAGGAACGACAGCTCCTGCCCGGCCGGCTCGGTCTGTGGTGACGTCAGTTCATAGTGAAGTCACCGGCGTGCGAGCCGGCTGCCTAAACCATCGATAGGAACGCGTCACCGGGCCAGCGTACCCGACCAAACGGGGTCTCCCGTCCTGTCGTCCCAAGATGCGGGGCGAAGATCGCGTGCCGGGGTCGCGGTCGGGGTAACAGGGGTGCCATGACACACGAGCAGAGCGATCAGGACCGGGTGGAGTCCCGCGCGCACCACCTCCTGCCCGAGGAGAGGGCGGTGGGCAGCGACGACCCGGAGGCGCAGGCGGAGGCCATCCTCGCCGACTCGGACATCCGCGAGGCGGACCAGAACGCCGCCCCGGACACGGTGCTGGAGCGTCGTACCTCGGATCAGACAGTGGTGGCGGTCGAACCGCCGGACTGAGCTGTCGCCCCACGGGCCCGGCGCGACCCCCGGTAGGTCTGGTCTCGCAGCCAGGCCAGCGGACCTGCCACCCGCAGTTCGGGTGGCAGGTTGCGCACCGGGTCGAACGCGAGCGCCGCGTCCTCCTCGGCGCTGAGCTGGGCATCGAGACTGACCTGCCCGACCAGCCGCCACGGCCCCACCGCCGACGCGACCGCGAGCACCAGACGCGGGGTGTCCGTCCGGGTCACGGCGGCCGCCGTGGCCAGGCTGCGACCGAGGTCGGCCGAGTCGGGGTCGGCCAGCGCGGCCAGCCAGAGGCGGCGCCGACCCGCGCGGTAGCACGTGATCGTGCTGTACGTGCCCGTAAAGCGGCGTCGGGGCAGCGGCAGGTTCCGCAGCACCGGGGCCGCGCCGCTGGAGCTGACCAGCAGGTCGAACGGCCGGCTGTCGCCGCGGTGCAGGCGCAGCGCGAGGCCAAGAACGTCCGGCCAACTGCCGGGCGTGGGCGTCCCCTTGGAGAGCCGGATGCTGGTCCGGTACCGGCCGGGGCGGTCCAGCAGAGCGACACCGGTTGGCGGTCCGGGCGTACCCCAGATCACCGTCTCGCCGACGAACGAGCGACCGGCCGGATGCAGCAACCGGCCACGGCGCAGCCGGCCGAGTGCCGTGCTGGCGCGTTCGACGGCGGTGGCGGCCCGGCCGGCGGCCCGGGACGGAGGCGGGGTCACGGTCATTGCTTCCCGGTACCCCGCGCGGCGGCTCCGATGCCGCCCGGGTCGGCTCGCCGACCGACGGCACGTCACCTTTCCGCCTCCGAGATCGGATAGCGTCGGGGGCATGCCCGACAGCGGTTACCCCTGGCCCATTCAGACGTCCCGACTGGACAACGGCCTGCGCGTGGTGGTGAGTGAGGATCGCACCGCGCCCGCCGTGGCCGTCAACCTCTGGTACGACGTCGGCTCCCGGCACGAGCCGGCTGGGCAGACCGGTTTCGCCCACCTCTTCGAGCACCTGATGTTCGAGGGTTCGGTGAACGTGGCGAAGACCGAGCACATGAAGCTGATCCAGGGCTCCGGCGGCTCGCTCAACGCCACCACCAACCCGGACCGGACCAACTATTTCGAGACGGTTCCGGCCGAGCACCTGGAGCTGGCGCTCTGGTTGGAGGCCGACCGGATGGGCGGCCTGGTCCCCGCCCTCACCCAGGAGACGCTGGACAACCAGCGGGACGTGGTGAAGAACGAACGCCGGCAGCGCTACGAGAACGTGCCATACGGCGACGCCTGGCTGCGGTTGCTTCCGCTGCTCTACCCGCCGGGACACCCCTACCACCACGCGACGATCGGTTCGATGGCCGACCTGAATGCCGCCGACCTGGCCACCTTCCAGGCGTTCCACCAGACCTACTACGCGCCGAACAACGCGGTGCTGACAGTGGTCGGCGACGCCACCGCCTCCGACGTGTTCGCGCTCGCCGACAAGTACTTCGGCGCGCTGCCCGCCCGCGACGACATCCCGCCGGCACCGGACGGCCGCGACGTCCCCGTCACCGGGCAGACAGCCGTCGAGTCGGTGAGCGCCGACGTGCCGGCGCCACGGGTCTACATCGCCCACCGCAGCTACCCGTTCGGCAGCCCGGGATACAACGTGATCACCGTGCTCGCCACCATCCTGGGCAGCGGCCGGGGCAGCCGGCTCTACCAGCGCCTCGCCGACGGCGAGCGGATCGCGCAACCGGACCTGGTCGGGGCGTACGGGGTGGACCTCGCACACGCCCCGGCACCGCTGATCGCCACCGCCACCGCCCGCCCCGGGGTGAGCGCCGAGCGGCTGGCCGAAGGGCTGGCCGAGGTCATCGACGAGCTGGCCACAGTGCCGGTCACCGCCGCCGAGCTGGATCGGGCCAAGGCGTTGCTCAGCACCGGGTGGTGGCGTCAGCTGTCCACCGTCGACGGCCGCGCGGACCTGCTCGGCCGGTACACCACGCAGTTCGGTGACCCGGCCCGCATCGCCGAGCAGTTGCCGGCCCTGCTCGCGGTCACCGCCGAGCAGATCGCCGAGGCAGCCGCCGAGGTGCTCGCCACCGACCGGGTGACCCTGACCTACCTGCCCGAGGAGACCTCATGACGCTGATCGCCGACCGTCCCGGCCCGGGTGCCGCCCGCCCGTACCGGTTCCCGCCGGTGGTCCGCCGCGCCGTGGCCGGTGGTCAGGTCGTCGCCGCGCACCTGCCGGGGCAGAACCTCGCCGTGGCCCTGCTGCTGCTCGACGTGGGCGCGGGCCAGGAGCCGGTCGGCAAGGAGGGGCTGTCCGGTGTGCTGGCCAAGGCGCTGGAGGAGGGGACCGCGCAGCGGGACGCCGCCGCGTACGCGCTCGCCGTCGAGGGGCTCGGCACCGCGTTGTCGACCGGTCTGGACTGGGACTCGTTCCAGGCCAGCGTGGTGATCCCGGTGGACCGGCTGAGCGCGGCCGTGGAACTGCTCGCCGAGGCGGTCCGGACGCCCAGGCTCGACCCCGCCGACGTACGTCGGGTCCGCGACGACGAGGCGACCGCGCTCCGGATGGACTGGGCCAACCCCGGGCCGCGCGCCGATGCCGCGCTGCGGGCCGACCTGTTCGGCGCGCAGAACCGCTGGGGGCGGCCGATGCACGGCGACCCGGAGTCGGTCGCCGGGTTGGACGTGGAGGACGTGACCGTCTTCCACTCGGAGTGGTTCCTCCGCCCCGGCACCCTGATCGTCGCCGGTGACCTGGACCGGATCGACCTGGACGCGCTGGCCGCCGCGGCGTTCGCCGGCACCGGTGGTGGCCCCACCGAACGGGGCGGTCCCATCGAGGTGCCGCTGCACGGCGGTCGGCGGATCATCCTGGTGGACCGACCCGGATCGGTGCAGTCCACGCTGCGGCTGGGCCACCCGTCGCCACACCGGGCGCACCCCGACCACGTGCCGATGACGCTCGCCGGCACTGTGCTCGGCGGGGCGTTCACCTCCCGACTCAACCACCTGCTGCGGGAGGTGCACGGCTACACCTACGGCATCCGGGGCGACTTCGCCGCGTCGCGGCGGTTCGGTCGGTTCGCTGTCAGTTCCGGCGTGCAGACGGCGGTCACCGCGCCGGCCCTGGTCGAGGCGGTGGGCGAGATCACCCGTACCCAGGCCACCGGGGTGACCGAGGAGGAGCTGGAGGTGGCCCGCTCCTGGCGGGCCGGGCAGCTCTCGGTCGAATTGCAGAGCCCCCGGGCGATCGCCTCCGCGCTGACCACCCTGGTGGTGCACGACCTGCCGGACGACTACCACGCGCGGTTGCGCGAGTCGCTGCTCTCCGCCGACGTGGACCAGGTCTCGGCGGCGGCAGCCACCCACCTGCACCCGGAAGCTCTGACCCTGGTCATCGAGGGCGACGCCGCGGTGATCCGCGACGACCTGCAAGCCACCGCCCTGGGAGATCTCCTCCCCTGACCCGCACCGGACGAACGCCGTTGATCAAGAGGTTTGCGTCATCCGGAGCACGGTTTCTGACGCGAATCTCTTGATCGACAGATGTAGGGCGGGGTGTGAGGTGGGACCCGGGGGGTGGGAAAGGGGTCCCGGTTTCGGGGGTGGGGTCGGTAGCCTCGCGGGCATGAGGATCGGCATTGTGGGGGCCACCGGCCAGGTCGGTGGCGTGATGCGGCAGGTGCTGGCGGAGCGGGAGTTCCCAGCGGAGCAGGTGCGGTTGTTCGCCTCGGCGCGGTCCGCCGGGCGTACGCTGCCGTGGCGCGACGGCGAGGTGACAGTCGAGGACGCCGCGACCGCCGACTATTCCGAGCTGGACATCGTGCTCTTCTCGGCCGGTAAGGGCACCGCTCGCGAGTTGGCGCCCCGGGTCGCCGAGGCCGGCGCCGTGGTGATCGACAACTCGTCGGCGTTCCGGATGGACCCGCAGGTGCCGCTGGTGGTCGCCGAGGTCAACCCGCACGCCGCCCTGGACCGGCCCAAGGGCATCATCGCCAACCCGAACTGCACCACGATGGCCGCGATGCCGGTGCTGCGTCCGTTGCACGCCGAGGCCGGCCTGGTCGGCCTGGTCGTCTCCACCTACCAGGCGGTCTCCGGCGCCGGGCTGGCCGGCGTCGCCGAGCTGGACGAGCAGGTCCGCAAGGTGGCCGAGCACGCCGCCGGGCTGGCCTTCGACGGGTCGGCAGTCGAGTTCCCCGCGCCCCGCTCGTTCACCCAGCCGATCGCCTTCAACGTCCTCCCGCTCGCCGGTTCGATCGTCGACGACGGCTCCTTCGAGACGGACGAGGAGCAGAAGCTCCGCAACGAGAGCCGCAAGATCCTGGAGATCCCCGACCTGTTGGTCTCCGGCACCTGCGTCCGGGTGCCGGTCTTCACCGGGCACTCGCTCCAGATCAACGCCCGGTTCGCCCGGCCGCTCACCCCGCAGCGCGCCCACGAACTGCTGGCCGACGCGCCCGGGGTGGCACTGACCGACGTCCCGACCCCGTTGCAGGCCGCCGGCCAGGACCCGACCTACGTGGGCCGGATCCGCGCCGACGAGACCGTCGAGTACGGGCTGGCGCTGTTCTGCTCCAACGACAACCTGCGCAAGGGCGCAGCGCTGAACGCTGTGCAACTCGCCGAACTGGTCGCCGCAGAGCGCCGCTGACCGGCACGGTTGCCGAAACACCGAGCCCTCGCCGTCCGTCGGCGAGGGCTCGGTGCCGATGCGGGTGGTCGCCCCGCCGTTCGGGTGGTCGCCCGCGGCGGCCGGCAGGTCGTGCTTGGATGGGTCGGAGACGATCGTCCAACCTGGAGGACACCATGCCGGATGACCGCACCCAGCAGGCGTTGACCGATCTGGTGGCCGGCCGCTCGATGGGCGTGCTCGCCACCATCAAGCGAGACGGGCGTCCGCAGCTGTCCACGGTGCTCTACTCCTTCGACCGGGACGCGGGCCTGATCCGGGTCTCGGTCACCGACGGCCGCGCCAAGACCGCCAACCTGCGCCGCGACCCGCGTGCCAGCTTCCACGTCAGCAGCGAGGACGGCTGGGCGTACGCGGTGGTCGAGGCTCGCGCCGAACTCAGCCCGCCGGCGACCGAACTCGGCGACGAGACTGTCGAGGAGTTGGTGGCGCTCTACCGAGGGCTCAGCGGCGAACACCCCGACTGGGACGAGTACCGCCAGGCAATGGTCGACGAGGGGCGGATAGTGCTACGCCTGCACGTCGAGCGGATCTACGGGATGCCGCCCCGAGGCTGACCCGCCCAAGGGAGACCGCCCGCAGCCGATCAGCCCGGCTCAATCACTGTCACGCCGGGCCAGCGCTGCGCCGGGCGGTGCCGGGCCAACCGCTGCCGCGACCGGTCCACATCCACCCGAGCCGGGTTGTGCCGCCACACCCCGACCAGCAGATCCGTCAGGCCGTACGGGGCGCAGACCGTGAGTCGGCCGGCCGGGTCCAGGCGGACGGCCACGGCTGTCGCGTACTCCGGCCAGGTGGCGACCGCCTCGGCCACGCTTCGGTACGGCTCGATCGGGTCGCCGCCGAACCTGGCCGCGTACCAGGTGTGCACCGCCGCCTGGTTGCGCGCCTGCCACGGCGGCTGCGGCCACATTCCCGCCAGTAGCGCGGTGGCCCGGTCGTCGTCGACGCGGGTCAGCCTCGCCGGGTCGAAGAAGACCACGTCCACGTCGCGGACCCGCACCGGGTCGAACCCGTGGCCGTATCGCTCGCCCCAGACCAGGTCACGCAGGGCGCCCGCGCCGATCCAGGCGTCCGGCAGCCCGGAATCACGCACCACTGTCAGCGCCCGGGTCAGCCATTCGCTGCCGGCGACCAGGTCCCGCAGCTCCTCCTCGCCCGTCATCATCCGCCCACGGTAGGCAGCGGAGTCGACGTGCGCCGCCGTGGGCGGGTGTGCCGCCCGTCGACGGGTATACCGCGCTGATCTGCCGTTGCGGGACGTCGGGGAGGAGATGGGCGATGGGCGCGGGAACGAGCAGCGACGAGACCCGTCCCGGTGGGCCGCCCCTGCGGCGGGAAACCTCCCGGCTGTTGTCGTTCAGCGACGGGGTCTTCGCCATCATCATCACGCTGCTGGTGCTCGACCTCCAGCCTCCCCGGGTCGGCCGCGGTCAGATGCTGCACGCGCTGGTCGAGCAGTGGCCCGCGTACCTCGCCTATGTCACGTCGTACGTGTACGTGGCGGTGGGCTGGCTGAACCACCGAGCCGCCTTCAACCGGGTGATGAACAGCGGAAAGGCCCTCCAGTGGTACAACCTCGCAGTGCTGTTCAGCACCGCGCTGCTGCCGTTCGCCACCTCGGTCGTCTCGCAGGCCATGCGGGACGGCGACCAGGCCGACCAGCGGACCGGCGTGGTCGTCTACGGTCTGGTCGGGGTGCTGGTCTCGGTGAGCTGGTTGGGGCTGTACCACTACCTCGCCCGGCATCACGATCTGCTGGACCAGACGGTGCCGCTTCGGTTCTTCCCGGCCGAACGGGCCCGGGCCGCGGTCGGCCTCCTGGGGTACGCGCTGGCGATCCTGGTCGGATTCGTGACCAGCCCGCTGTTCGCGCTGGTGATCTTCCTGCTGCTGCCGGTGTTCTACAGCCTGACCAGCAGCGGCCTCTACGAACTTCGACGCCTGCGACACCCGCGCGGATAGGCCGGGGCCGTCGGCGTTACCCCCTCCCGGGCGGCGGGTAGACGGGCCGTGCCGAACACCGAGAGGGGAGCACCATGACAACGGTCGGAGAGTTCATGACGACCCGGTTGGTGACGATGGACGGCAACGACACGCTCATCGCCGCCGCGCAGGAGATGCGCGACAGCGCGATAGGTGATGTGGTGGTGACCGACGGCGACAGTGTCGTCGGCATCGTCACGGACCGGGACATCACGGTCCGAGGTGTCGCGGAGAACATGGACCCGGGCTCGACCCGGTTGAGTCAAATCACCACTCGCGACGTGATCACGGTGAGTCAGTACGACGATGCCGTGGCCGCCGCGGACCTGATGCGGACGTACGCCGTACGCCGACTTCCGGTGATCGACGACGGGCGCCTGATCGGCCTGGTGTCGATGGGTGACCTCGCTGTCGAGCGCGAACCGCAGTCGGTCCTGGCCGACATCAGCGCCGACGACCCGAACAACTGACCCGTCCGCCGCGGCGCGCGCCGGCTCTCCCGTCCGGGAGGGCCGGCGCTGTGGCGTCTCCACCCCTTCGGTGATCAAGAGGTTCGCGTCACGACACGCCGGAAGCGATGACGCAAAGCTCTTGATCACCGGCGCAGGGCGGGGTGGGTGATCAAGGTCGGGTCACCCGAATTGGGCGAGGTTGGCCGGGGGAGTGGCGGGGACCCGTGCGGGGACGTGCAACGCCGGCCGTCCGTGCGACGCGAGCGCGGTGGGTGGGATCCCCGGCCCGGCAACTGGGAGGAGTGGACCCGATGGTGGACGCGACCACGAGGTTCTTCGAGGACCTGGACCGGCGGGGGTACGAACCCCTGCTGGCCAAGACCTCCGGGACGCTGCGGATCGACCTGCACGAGGGGGCGCAGACCCGGCACTGGCTGCTGAGGATCGACCACGGCCGGCTGAACGTCAGTCAGGAGGACCAGGAGGCCGACACGGTGATCGGCGCGAGCCCGGTCCTCTTCGACGACATCGCCTCGGGGCGCGAGCACGGCCTGGCGGCGCTGTTGCGGGGGGACATGACGGTGTCCGGTGACGCTCGTCTCGTCGTACAGGTGGAGCGGATCTTTCCGGGTTCCCCGGACGCCCGTGGGCCGCGTCGGCGATTCTCCGGGGAGGTGCACTGATGGGGCAGAGCAACACGATCCGGATCCTGGACGGCAACACGTTCGTCGTCTGCGAGGACACCGGTGACATCGAGGCGACGCCGAGCGAGCCCACCGGGCTGTTCTCCATCGACACCCGGTTCCTGTCGACGTGGGTGCTGACGGTCAACGGTGAGCGACTCAACTCGCTCTCCTACGACGACCTGCAGTACTTCGAGTCGCGATTCTTCCTGGTCCCGGGGATGGCCACGCACTACGTGGACGCGAAGCTGTCGATCATCCGGGAGCGCACAGTGGGCGGCAGCTTCTGTGAGCAGTTGACCATCCTCAACCACGACGAGAAGCCCGTCGACCTGGAAGTCCGGATGGACGCGGCGTCGGACTTCGCCGACCTGTTCCAGGTCAAGGACGAGATCCTGAACAAGAAGGGCGAGATCTACACCGAGGTGGAGTCGGACCGGCTGCGGCTCGGGTACCGGCGGGGAAACTTCCAGCGGGAGACGATCATCTCGTCGTCGATGTCGGCCCGCTACGACAGCAAGGGCTTCGCGTACACGGTGCACCTGGAGCCCAACGAGCAGTGGGATGCCTCGATCGACGTGCAGACCCACGCGGTCGGGCCCGGCGGCCGGGACCTGCGGTTCGGGCTGCGCAAACACGGCACCGAGCGGCTCGCCCTCCAGCACGACCTGGAGAAGTGGATCGCCGACGCACCGAAGGTCAACAGTGAGCACGGCCGGGTGGCCAGCACGTACCGGCGCAGTCTGATCGACCTGGCGGCGCTGCGTTTCTCGCCACTGTCGCTGGGCGGCGCCACCCTGCCCGCCGCCGGTCTGCCCTGGTTCATGACCATGTTCGGCCGGGACAGCATCCTCACCTGCCTACAGACGCTGCCGTTCACCCCGCAGTTGTCGAAGACGACGCTACGCATCCTGGCGTCGCTGCAGGGCAGCCGGTTCGACGACTTCCGGGACGAGGACCCGGGGCGCATCCTGCACGAGATGCGCTACGGCGAGACCGCGGCCTTCGAGGAGCAGCCCCACTCGCCGTACTACGGCTCGGTCGACGCGACGCCGCTGTTCATCGTGCTGCTCGACGAGTACGAGCGGTGGAGCGGGGACGTCGCGCTGGTCAAGGAGCTGGAGCAGGAGTCCCGGGCGGCGCTGAGGTGGATCGACAACTACGCCGACCTGGTCGGCACCGGCTACATCTGGTACGAGCGACGCAACACCGACACCGGCCTGGAGAACCAGTGCTGGAAGGACTCCTGGGACTCGATCTCCTACTCCGACGGCACGCTGCCGCCGTTCCCACGGGCCACCTGCGAGGTGCAGGGGTACGCGTACGACGCGAAGGTCCGCGCGGCCCGGTTGGCGCGCGAGTTCTGGGGTGACCCGGAGTTCGCCGACCAGTTGGAGCGGGAGGCGGCAGAGCTGAAGGAACGGTTCAACAGGGACTGGTGGGTGGACGACGGGGAGTACTTCGCCCTGGCCCTGGACCCGGACGGCCGGCAGTGCGACATCCTCAGCTCCAACATCGGCCACCTGCTGTGGAGCGGGATCGTCGAACCCGAGCGGGCGGAGAAGCTCGCCGCGCACCTGGTCGGGCCGCGGCTCTTCTCCGGCTGGGGGGTGCGCACCCTCGCCGAGGGGGAGGCCCGCTACAACCCCATCGGCTACCACAACGGCACGATCTGGCCGTTCGACAACTCGTTCATCGCCTGGGGTCTGCGCCGCTACGGCTTCGCCGAGGAGGCCGCGACCATCGCCAACGGCATCCTGGACGCGGCCACGTACTTCGACGGCCGGTTGCCGGAGGCGTTCGGCGGCTACCCGCGGGAGTTGACCAAGTTCCCGGTGGAGTACCCGACGGCGTGCAGCCCGCAGGCCTGGTCGACTGGTACGCCGCTGTTGCTGCTGCGCACCATGCTCGGTCTGGAGCCGCACGAGGGTCACCTGGCGGTCGAGCCGCGGCTGCCGGTGGGGATGGGTCGCATCGAGGTGCTGGACATCCCCGGTCGTTGGGGGCGGGTGGACGCGTTCGCCCGGGGTCGACTGGACCTGAACAAACTCTCCGACTGACCGGCTGGACCGCCGGGCCGGCGGTGGCGCGCCATCCGCGTCGCCGCCGGTCCCGCCACCCAGCCGATCCCCAGCCGGTCAGGGTAGATTCTGCGAATGCCGGAGCTCGTGTACCCGCCCGTTATCGCCGCCGCCAAGACGCTGTTCCGGGTCCTCGACCTGAAGATCACGATCGAGGGCGCCCACCACGTACCCCGCACGGGCGGGGCGGTGCTGGCCAGCAACCATGTGAGCTACCTCGACTTCATCTTCGCCGGTCTGGGCGCGAACGCGTCGGGTCGGCTGGTCCGCTTCATGGCCAAGGATTCGGTCTTCACGCACAAGATCTCCGGCCCGCTGATGCGCGGGATGCGGCACATTCCGGTGGACCGGCAGGCCGGCGCGGCCTCGTTCCGCGCCGCCGTGGGCGCGCTCAAGCAGGGCGAGGTCGTCGGCGTCTTCCCCGAGGCGACGATCAGCCGGTCGTTCACCGTCAAGGAGCTCAAGAGCGGCACGGTCCGGATGGCCCGCTCGGCCAAGGTGCCTGTGCTGCCTGTCGCGTTGTGGGGCACCCAGCGCCTCTGGACCAAGGGCCGCCCGCGCACCCTGACCCGCCGGCACACGCCGATCACCATCCTGATCGGCGAGCCGATCAACCCGGCGGACTTCCCGGACCCGAACGTGCTGGCCGCCGAGCTGACCTCCCGGCTCAGCGCCCTCGTCGACCGGGCGCAGCGGGATTATCCGGACGCCCCGGCAGGCCCGGACGACACCTGGTGGCAGCCCGCGCACCTGGGCGGCAGCGCGCCCACACCAGAGGAGGCCGCCGCTCTGGACGCCGCCGCCGAACACCGCGCCCCCACGCCGTAGTTGGCCGGATCGTTCCGCACCTGGGCACAATGGTGTCTGCCGGCGCGAAGGCCGTCCGACCAGGATCGACGTCATGAGCAGAGCAGCACTCGTCGTGATCGACGTGCAAGAGTCCTTCCGGCAGCGCCCGATCTGGGCGTACGGCTCCAACCCCGACATGATCCGCCAGGTCGACCGGCTGGTGACTGCCGCCCGGCAGCGCGGCGACCTGGTGGTGTGGGTCCTGCACTCGGAGCCCGGAACGGGCGGCTTGTTCGACCCCGTCCTCTCCTACGTCCGGCTGATCGACGGGCTGGTCCCCGCCGAGGGTGAGCCGACGCTGGTCAAGACCGCACACAACGCGTTCACCACGACGAACCTCCAGCAACTGCTCACCCAGGCGGGAATCACCGACATCACCGTCTGCGGCATCCGCACCGAGCAGTGCGTGGAAACCACCACCCGGGTCGGCGCGGACCTGGGCTACCGGATGACCTTCGTCACCGACGCCACTCTCACCTTCCCCATCCCACACCGGGACCTGCCGGAGACCGCCACGGTCGCGGAGATCCTCGCCGACCCGCGCACCCTGACGAACGAGGAAATCGTGACCCGCACCGAGTACGCGCTGGCTGGCCGCTTCGCGACCATCCGCACCGTGGACGAGGTCACCGGCGTGACCCTCGCCGGCAGCCGGGGCTGACGTCGTGACCCGGGTCGTCTTCCTGCTGGTCCCACAGCTGCACCTGCTGGACCTCGCCGGGCCGGCCCAGGTCTTCTCCAGCGCCGCCGACCTCGGGTACGACTATCGACTGCACTACGTCGCGGAGCGCGAGCAGGTGCCCACGGTGCAGGGCGTACCGCTGGTCGCCGACACCCGGTGGCCCGAGCTGGCCCCGGACGACCTGGTGATCGTGCCCGGTTGGCGGCCGGCGGCGCACGGGCCGCAGGGGCCGGTGTCGCCCGGCGACCTGCGGCGGCTCGCCGAGCACCACGCGGCCGGTGGCACGGTGGCCAGTGTCTGCGCCGGGGCTTACGCGCTCGGGCGGGCCGGGCTGCTCGACGGCCGACGCTGCACCACCCACCACGAGGTGCAGGACGACCTGGCCCGCCGGCACCCGGCGGCCCAGGTCGTCCGCGACGTGCTGTACGTGGTGGACGACCGGGTGGTCACCTCGGCGGGCATCGCCAGTGGCATCGACGTGGCGCTGCATCTGGTGGCGACCCGGCACGGCCCGGCGACCGCCGCGAAGATCGCCCGCACGCTGGTCGTCTACGCCCGCCGCAACGGGCACGAGCCGCAGGCCAGCGCGTTGATGCGGCACCGCTCACACCTGTCCGACTCGGTGCACCGGGTGCAGGATCTGATCGACAGCCGGTACGCCGAGCCCCTGCCGCTGGCCGAACTGGCCGCCGCCGGCGGGGTGGCCGAACGAACCCTCACCCGGATCTTCCGGGCGAGCACCGGCCTCACCCCGCTCGGCTACCAGCAGCTGCTCCGGGTGGAACGGGCCGAGCACCTGATCGGGCACGGCACCACAGTGGAAGCCGCAGCGCGCGCTGTCGGTTTCACCGATGCCCGGATGCTGCGCCGCCTGCGAGCCCGCCCCACGTTGTCGGATCCGGTCTGGAGCGGTAGTAGTCGTCCCGGGAGTGGAACTCCACGGGCAACGAGCCGGGCAGCGTGATCCGGCTGTCCCCGGCGAGCAGACCGGGGCCGGCCCGCAGCAGCAGCACGTCGCGCTCCTGGGCCGAGAGGTCGACCAGTTGTGGACGGTTGAGCCGGAACATGGCCACCGCCCGGCGGACCTGCCGGGCCAGCGCCACGACCTCGGCGGTCGCGCCGCTGAGGGCCAACGCCGGCTGCTGAATGGTGCGCAGCGCGTCGCAGACGATCAGCAACTGCGCCGGAGCGTCCGGCGGGCTCGTGGGCAGCTCCAACCGGGACGGCCACTGCCAGCGGATCTGGCCGCTCATCAGGCCGTTCAGTCGAGCCGGCGGTCGGGCCCGGTGCGTGCCGTCGCCGACCAGCGACAGCTGCGAGCCACTGCCCACCCAGCAGATCCGCTGGTCGGTGACTGTCACGGCAACCGGCTCGGGCAACTGCCAACGGCGTCGCACCTCGCTCGGCCCGAGCAGGTAGCCCGCGACCAGCAGCTGGTGTCGCCCGAGCAACCGCTCGCCGGGAATCGGTCGCAGGTTGTAGCGGCGGTCCAGGGTCGGGCCCACGTCGTCGTCGGGGGCGTCGAACCGGTGAGGACCGATGAAGAAGGGGGACGCGTCGGAATGCATCGTCACGACCTTCCGGTCAGCTGGCTGTGTACTGAAGCCTTCCGGACCGGAGCGCCCCTGTCATGACGCCTGTTAGGGGGTCGGCCGGTCGTGTGTCGCCTGTGACCGGTAGATGCCGATCTCCTCCGGGCGGACGAGACCGTCCTCGATCGCACGGGCGAGTAGTGCCGCCTTTGTGGCGGCTGGCCGCCCCGCCCGGGTGTACTTGATCCGCGCCCGGTCGACGTACTGCTTCACTGTGTGCTCGCTGATCTGCATCCGCCGGGCCACCGACGCCTTGGACATCGACTGGAACCAGAGCAGCAGCGCCTCACGCTCCTTGTCGGACAACATCGGCCGGTCCGGCCGTGGGTCGCCGACCATCGCACCCGCCAGCGCCGGCGGCACGTACGGGCGGTCGCTCGCGGCGGCCAGCACCGTTTCCACGCAGTGTTCCCGGCCCTCGTGCTTGGCCAGGAACGCCACCGCCCCGGCGTCCAGCGCGGCGAGCATCGTCTGCGGGTCGGTGTGCTCCGAATAGACCACCACCCGCCGGCCGGCGGCGCTCAGCTCGGCCAACTTGTCCAATGCCATCCGCCCGTGCAGCCGCAGATCGAGCAGGACGACGTCGGCGTCCGGCGCCGCCCGCAGCACCGCGTCCGGGTCGTCGCCGGTGGCGAGCACCGTCAGACGAGGCTCGGTGGCGAGCCAGGCGCGGACCCCCTCGACGACCACGGGATGGTCGTCGACGATCGCCACCCCGACCGGTCGATCGCCGGTCACCGCCGCCACCGGGTCTGCGCCCATCTGATGTTCCCGTCCCGTTCGTAGAGGTGCTGCACCGGCCCGTCGTCGTGCTCCCCTGGGGGTGGGCCGGTCGACTCCGGCCCATCCCGATCCGGGGTGACCAGGCTGACCACCACCTCGTCCGAGCCGGAGACCACTGTCAGCCGCGCCCATCCCCGGGCGTCGGCGAGGGTGCCGGTGAGCGGGTCGGCCAGCCGACGGCGGACCTCCACCGGCAGCGGCGGCGGGGTGCCGATGGTGACCAGGTCGATCGGTAGGCCGTTGCGTTCCGCCAGGTCGGCGGCGGCTCGTAACTCGTGCAACAGCGGGTCGGGCACATCGTCGGACTCGGCGATCAGCCGGCGCAGCCGGGCGGCGGCCAGCATGCACCGGCGCTGCACCTCCGGGTCGTCCGGGTCGGCCTGGCCGGCGGCCAGGTCCCCGAGGACCCGCCCGGCCGCCGAGCTGACCAGAGCGAGCCGGTCCCGGCGCTCCCGAAGGCCCCGCTCGGCGGCATCCCGCTCCGCGGCCATGGCGTGACCGGCGGCCGAGACGGCGGCCCGTTCCCGAGCCAGGCCGACGATGACGGTGCTGCCCACGAAGACCGCCACCGGCAGGGAGAACGTGCCGTAGACGTACATCACGTAACGGGCCACGTCCGCCGGATCGGGGCCGTGCACGAGCACGGCGACCAGGGCGATCAACGCGTGCGTGCCGAGGAGCGCGATCAGCCCCACGACGCGCCGACCCCACACCGCCAGCACGAAGAACCAGCCGAGCGTGCCCCACACCCAGTTGGCGGCGGTGAACAACTGCCGCTCACCGGCCGCGGCGAAGACTGCCGCGTCGACGACCAGCAGCAGCCCGGCCAGCGGCCACGGCGGCAGTGGCGAACCGTGCAGCAGCCGTACCCCGGCCACCGCGCCGGTCACGGCGACCAGGATCCAGGCGCCGAGCACCACCGCCGGCGCGGCGAACTCCGCGCGGGCGGACAGCACCGCCGGCAGCGCGATCGCGACGTGCCAGGCCAACGCGATGGCGACGGCGGCGATCCGGGCACCCCTGTCGGACGCGTGCGCCACGGCGGCCGGTGCGGCGAGCGTCGCGGGGGAGTCCGGCTCACGGGGCGTCGGAACGCTGGTCCGGTCCGGTGCCTCCGGCGCGTCGGTGGGGTGCGCCGGGGCGTTCAGGTCAGCCGACACCGGGCCACTCCAGCCGAATCCGGGTGCCCGCGCCGACGGCCGAGTGCACGTCGGCCCGGCCACCGACGGTCGCCATCCGGCCGCGGATCGACTCGCGCAACCCGTACCGGTGCGGTGGGACGGTGGCCAGGTCGAAGCCGGGGCCGTCGTCGGCGACCTCGATCACGACGCCGATCGCGTCGCGGGTCAGCCGCAGCGTGGCCCCGGCGCCCGGCGCGTGGCGGACCACGTTGGACAACGCCGCGTAGGCGCTCTCGCTGATCGCGTCGGCCACGCCGACCGGGACGGCGCAGGACGCCAGGTCCAGCCGTACCGCGAGCTCGGGCAGCCGGCCGACCACCAACCGCAACCGCCCGTCGAGTGGCACCGGGCCGTCGCCGGCCACCGGGCCGACGTCGGTGAGCGAGACGAGGGTACGCAGGTCGGCCGCGCAACGGTCCCGGAAGACGGCCGAGGGCCCGGCCACCGCGCCCAGCCCCACCATGGTCAGCGTCCCGAGCACTGTGTCGTGCAGGTCGCGGTTCTGTTGGCGTTCGGCTTCGCGGGCGGCGCGCGCGACCAACGCCTCCCGGGTCATCCGCTGGTGTTCGACGAAGGCGCGGTCCGCCCGGCCGATGCGTCGGCGCATGACCGCCGCCATCATCGCCGTGCAGGCGGTCTGCGCCAGTAGCGTGGCCGCGTGTGCCCTGGCTTCGGTGGGGTTGCCGGCGGCCTGCGCCCCTGTCACGTAGGTGGCTATCACGAGCAGCCCGGCCGGGATCGACCAGCGGGCCGAGGTCGTGGCCTGCGTGTTGATCACCGTGGTGCTGGCCAGCACGGCGATCCAACTGCCCTCGCCGGGCAGTACCTCGGGCGCCACCAACACCGGGATGAGCAGGCAGGTCAGCGCGGTGACCGCCACGTCACCGCCGACGAGGCCGGCGCCGATGCCGTGGCGCAACGCGCGGTGCGCGTACCAGAGGGACCAGCCGGTCAGCACTGCCACAGCGGGCAGCAACACCGCCTGCCGCACCGGCGGGGTCTGCACCGACACGGCCACCGCCGCGCCGAACACCCCGCAGCTCAGCCGGAGCAGCGCTGGGAGCGTGGTGAAGATGAGGCCCAGGGCTCCGCCGGCCGGGTTGTCCAGCGTGGGCGGCGGCACGGTTGGGGTGGCAACGGCCGGCATCGGGAAGTGTCCTTCCGACAACGACCCGGTCCGGGTCCACACGGCGTAGATCGACATCGGACAATAGCATGGCGGACCGTGACGGGGTGATCCTATGTGTGCGGAGTGTCGCTAATGTGTCACTCTGTGCTGCGGGGCTGAAGGAGATCCCAGCGGTTGCCGTAGATATCGATGAACACCGCTACCGAACCGTACGCCTCATGCCGCGGTTCCTCCAGAAAGCGCACGCCGGCCGCCACCATCCGAGCGTGGTCCCGGGCGAAATCCTCCGTATGGAGGAACAGCCCGACCCGGCCGCCGGTCTGGTCGCCGATCCGAGCCTGCTGCTCGGCGCTGCTCGGCCGGGCCAGCAGCACTGCCGTCTCCCGGGCCCCCGCCGGGCGGACCACCACCCAGCGTGAGCCGTCGGGTCGCGCGGTGTCCTCCACCAGCTCGAAACCGAGGGCGCCGACGTAGAAGTCGATCGCCTCGTCGTACTCCCTGACCAGCAGGGTGACAAGTCCCAGATGTGCCATTCGGCCATTCTGTCGGCGGACGCCCCGGGCCCGGCCGGCGACGTCCGCGCCGGTCACCCTCGTCACGCCGCGGGCCGGCCGGCCGGCCGGAACCGGACGCGTCTGTCGTCCGTCTCATCCTCGGGTGGAAGGGTGGTGAGCCGGATGCGCTCGTCCCGGACGGTACTGGCGGTGGCACTGCTCGGCATGGCGCTGGGTGGCTGCGGTGGCACGGTGATCGGGCCGAGCGATCCGAGGGAGCCTGGTCCGGCCCAGATCGTCGACGGGTGGACCTCCTGCGCCAAGGCGGCACCCCGGGCCGGCGAGGTGATCACGGTGCCGACCACGGAGACGCCTCCGCCGGCAGTGAAAGAGCCGACGATCGGTCGCATCGACAGCGCATTCACAGCGGTCGCTGCCGTGATCTGCGGGCGGGAGATCCGGCCGGGCCCCAACGGCGGCCAGGAGCAGATCGCCACCGAGCGACGCGCCGAGCAGATCGCACCGCTGCTCACCGCGCTGCGTCTGCCCAGCGAGCAGACCGGCGGTGAGGTCGCCTGCACCCTCGAGATGGTCATCCCGCCGTGGTTGGCCCTGGTGGACGACCGGGGGCGCTGGCTGCGGCCGCACATCCCGACGGACTCCTGCGGCAAGCCTCGCGCCGAGGTGATCGCCGCGTTGGCTGGGCCGCAGTGGACCACAGTGGACACCCGTACCATCCGGCAGATCGAATCCGCGGCGGCCGAGACCGCCGGATGCGCGCAGCAGTGGACGGACATGGTGTGGGTGCGGACCCGCAACGGTAGCCCCGCGCCGCCCGGGCCGGGGCTACCGCCGGCCGCCGGGCGGCTGCGCCTCTGCGTCTACCAGGTGCCCGCGTCGCTCCAGGAAGGCGAGAAACCAGCGGGCGACTTCGTGTACGGCGGTCCGCTGCCAACCGAGCGCCAGGCGGGCGTGCTCCGGGCGCTGTCCAACCGCCGGGCAGTGGTCGACTGTGCCACCCCAGCGACCCGCTTCGCTGTGCTACGCCCGCTCGAAGGTACGGGCCCCGACCGGTACGTGGAACTCGACGGCTGCCGCCGATTCCTGGTCGCGCCAGCGAGCGGCGCTGCGCAGCTCGGCCAGGGCGACGACGCGCTCGTCGCCCTGCTGGGGCCCGTCTGAGCCGGCTCGGCGGGTCCACGACGCCGCCCTGTCGGGGCGGGGAACCACCGGTAGCTACTTCGACAGGGCCCGCTCCAGCTCGCTCTTCGACATCGACGAGCGGCCCTTGATGCCGCGTTGCTTCGCCTCGTTGTACAGCTGCTCCTTGGTGCGACCCTGTGCGCCGCTGTGGGAGCGCTTACCGCCACGGTGCCCGGACGACACGTCGTTGCGGGAGGACCGGCTCGCCGTTCGGGACTCACCCGAGCGGGCCCGTTCCTTGTTGACAGTGCGGGCCGCGATTTCCTTGGCCCGCCCTGAGGAGCGCCCCGCTGTTGCGCGCTCTCCTTGATGTGCTCGTACTGTCGTTCTCTCTTCGGGCTTGATCCTGCTGGCATCGGTGCCTCCCACCTCCGCTGTCGGGTGCGGTCGAGGCCCGGCTCGTGCGCTTCTGAGCTGACATCGGCACATTCCGAGCCGGGGCGTGGTGTACGCGCTGTCTGAGCACGATGCCCCGCCGGCCGGGGGGTCAAACGAGTGCGCCCGAGCCGATCCGGCTGCTTCGGGGACGTTCCACTCCGCGTCGTATAGTTGTCGCCGCAGCCGACGCGTGGGCGTCGGTCAGTCAGCGTCCAGCAGCGGGCGCCCGGGCTCGGTTGGCGAGTCCGTGCGGCGCCCCGTGCTCGCGGTGCGCTATCACCACGCGCGCTGCCGTCGCCTTCCTGCAACCGGTACGCGCCCCGGGCACGAGGACCTTGAAGTCATGGCACAGCAGCCCATTGACCCCAATGCGGCGATCTCCGAACTCGGCCAGATCAAGCTCGGCGAAACCGACCTGTCTGGAGTGTTGACCCAGGTCTCCGAGTTGGCGCGACGGACGATCCCCGGTGCCGTGGAGGTGTCGGTGACGTTGCTGAAGCAGGAGGGTGCGCACACCGCCGCGTTCAGCGGTGACATGGCGCTGCGACTCGACGAACTGCAGTACGAGCATGGTGAGGGTCCGTGTCTGGAGGCGGCCAGAGACTCCGCCGTCGTGTCCGTCCCCGACATGTCCGACGAGGTCCGCTGGCCGCGGTGGGCGGCCGAAGCCGCGCAGGGCGGAGCTCACAGCTCACTGTCGATCGGGTTCCCGATCCAGGAGTCCGTGCTCGGTGCGCTGAACATCTACGGGGCCGAGGCGGGTGCCTTCGACGACGACGCGGTCGCCCTCGCGGAGACGTTCGCGGGATACGCCGCCATCGCCCTCGCCAACGCCCACCTGTACGACACCACCGCCACCCTTGCCGCACAGATGCAGTCGGCCATGGAGAGCCGGGCCGTCATCGAGCAGGCCAAGGGCATCATCATGGGCGAGCGCCGCTGCACCCCCGACGAGGCGTTCGCCGTCCTCGCGAAGGTTTCCCAGGACTCCAACCGCAAGCTGCGGGAGGTCGCTGCCGCCCTTGTGGAACGGACCACCCGGACGCCGAGTCTCAAGCGTGATCGCGGTGCGTCCGGCAACCTACCGTAGGCGTTCGGCAACAGTCTGCTGTGCGTTCGGGAGTTGACGGTCCGCCAGCGCAGCGCCGACTGAGGTCGGCCAGAGCCGACGCGACCGAGTGGCGGCCGACTACTCAGGCGGTTATCGTCGAGGTTGGTCAAGCCACGCGCCAATCCTGTTACGGATTTCAACAGGAGGCGTGTGCTCCCATGAATGAGCGTTCCTGGTCTTTCCCGAGCGGCTTCGACGGCATCCCGACGGCAGTCAGCCTCGGGCAGGTCACGCCAGCGGCGCTCGCCAGCAGCAAGCGGGATGGCCGCCTCGACCTCGACTCCTCCGGGCCGTCGTTCCAGGTGACCCGCTACACCGAGCCCACGAACCTGTCCGCGACCATCTCGTCCGACCGGATGGTCGTCGCCCCGGTGGGGTACGTCGACATGGACACGGCGCCACGCCTGGCCACGGCGCTGATGAACGCGATCGACAGCCATCCCGAAGTCTGTTGCGACCTGACCGGCGTCGGTTTCTTCAGCGCCGCGGGCGTGCGCGTACTTCTGCTGGCGCGAGACCGGGCGGACCAGGTCGGCTCCCGCTTCTCGATCCGAGGCGCCGGGGGAATCACCCAGCGGGTGCTGCGGATCACCGGGGTGGAGCGTCTGCTCCTCGGCCCCGAACAAGACGGCGGGCCAGCCGCGCGGCTCGGGTGATCCGCAGCTCGTGCACCACACCCTCGCCAGGGGGCGGTGTCACCAGGTGTCCGGGCGGTCGAGATCGCGGGCCGGCTGGTACCCGCCGAGGATCGCCAAGCCCTCCGCCTCGGTGTAGCCGTTCCCCCGACCCTTGCGGAACGCCTCGACGTGGCAGGGCCTGACCACCATCTCCAGCACGTCCCTGCCTTGTCGGCGGACCCGGTAGGGGCCCGCGACAAGGTCTCCGCGGCGGGCGTCGTCGCCGGCCGGGGCGAGTTGCGCCCGAACGGTCAGCCAACGACCGGATGCGTCACCGACCACCAGAGAGCCCTCGACGAAGGAGTCCCGCGCCGACCGGCCGAGCGTGACCGAGCACTCCAGCAGCCGTCCGTCGGGCGGCAGCGACTCCAGGCGGAACGGCACGACACAGCGGTGGGCGCCATCGAACCGGACCCGGCTCGCCGTACCGGCCGCCTCGTCCCGGGTGGTCGCGTAGATCTCCAACTGGGCCCAGAGCCCGTCGGCGGGTTGCCAGCGGACGAACCACAGCTTCCGGTCGCCGGACGGATCGAACCAGGCGACCCCGGGGCGGTCGCCGACCCGCACCTCGGTCCGTCCCTGCGGTTGCCCCTGCGAGGACAACGTCTGCTGGAGCCCGTCCAGCAAATCTTCGGTACGCGCCAACACGAAACGAGCCTGACCGGTCGGGCCGCGAAACTCGACGCTCTCGATGCCGCGCCCGGTGCGCCACGACGCGGAACTGGCATCGCTCACCAGCGTCTCGGTCGAGAAGTGCACAGTCGCGGGATCGGCACCGACCTCCTCGGGGCGTACGGTCCCACCGCTCTGTGCCTCCGGCAGCATCAACGCCGCGGCCGGCATGATCGGGTCATCGGTGGTTCCGCCGCCCGGAAACACCAGCACCACCGAGGTGAGAGCGGCACACGCCGTCGCCACACCGGCGGCGATCAGTCCTCGTCGCCGCAGTCGCAACCGCCGGCCACGATGACGGGCCCGTTGCACGATCGGCGTCGGATCGATGTCGCCGCCCGCCCGACGCTTGAGCGTGGTGGCGAGCTGCTCGTCGAGGTCACTGAACATCAGAGCTCTCCTGCCCATGCGTGGGTAGCTGCAACCTGCCGCTGACGCAACGTCGCCAGGGCCCGCCTCGCGTGTGTGCGTACCGTGCCTGTCGAACAGGCGAGGATCTCGGCGATCGAGGTGTCGTCGAGATCCTCGTAGTAGCGCAGAACGATCACGGTGCGCTGACGCGCCGGCAGATCACAGACCAGCCGCCACAGTGCGTCGCGCTCGGCGACCCCGGCGGCCTCGTCCACGTCGCCCGCCCGATCGAGCACCGCGGCAACCGAGATCTCGCGGCTGCTGAGCCGACGCCACCACGAGTTGTGGGTGTTGACGAGCATGCGCCGGACGTAGGCATCAGGACGGTCCGTCCGTGAGATGCGACCCCACCGGGCGTACGCCCGCGCGAGGACATCCTGAACCAGATCCTCGGCTCGGTGCTCGTCACCGGTCAGCAGCCGGGCGAGCCGCACCAGCGCCGAAGTGCGAGCGAACGCGTACTCCTCGAACGTCACGCCCTATTAACGCCTCAGGCCGGCCGCTCCGTAGACACCCACCGGGCACTTTGTGCGCCGCAGGCCGGGAGTGCGGCGCACGCGGCGGCGGTGTCGTGGGTCCAGAGGATCACCGCGCCCGCTGGCCTTGGCACCGGCAGGACTTACTCCGTCCTCGGAGAAAATCTATGCGCGAAGCGCTAGACATTCGCGCCGTCGCCAACTAACGTTCCTGTGGTCGAGAGCAGAGCAAACAAAGACGCTGACGTTGCCGCCCCGCACGAGGGCGAAGGAGTGGGGCAGGGATCTTGCAAGTCCTGCTCGGTTCGGCGGCAGACATGTGCCGCAGTTAGGCAGTACGCGTGTGACAGCGGGTGGGGCCAACGCTTGTTCAGGGCTTCACCCGAGGTGAGGAGAGTTCGTCGTACGTGTTGGGGCCATGAAGTCGCGTGGGGCTCGGACACCGACGGACAGCACGGAGTACGACAGAGGAAATCAGAGGCAAGGGAGGGCATTACACCGTTGGATCGCCCGCTGCCAGTCGCAATCGTGGGCTGGGCGCGGACACCGCAGTTTCCCTCGAACGAGAGGTGGTCTCCGGTCACGCTTATGCGATCCTCGCACCCGAAGCCGTCCCTGACGGCTGGTGCGGACAAGACAAGCCGACGTTCTGTCGGTAGATGGTGTTCCTGACCCACAACCCTTGGGCCCCGGTGCTTCCGAGCACCGGGGCCCTCGTGATGGAGGTTCCATGGCTCAACCCGACGACATGCTCGACGATGAGGACTACCCCGCCTACACGATGGGCCGTGCCGCCGAGATCCTTGGCTGCTCGCAGGATTTTCTACGCCGGCTCGGCGAGGCGAAACTGATCGACCCGCAGCGCTCCAGTGGGGGGCACCGCCGCTACTCCCGCTACCAACTGCGCCTTGCCGCGAGGGCTCGGGAGATGTGCGACCAGGGCACCGACATGGCCTCGGCCTGCCGGATCATCATTCTTGAGGACCAACTCGAAGAGGCCCTTCGGCGCAATGAGCGTCACCAGCAGGGCTGAGCACACCGTCCGTGCGGGCCTGCCCCCACGGTGAAGCCGAGCGCCACGCGGTCCCGCACCCGGAAGGACTCGGTGAAGCCGAGGCCGGCGTAGAACTCGGCGGCGCGGGAGACGTCCTCGCTGAAGAGGATCACCTGAGGAGTGCCGAACATCGACACGGCCCGACGCCATCAGCGCAGCGGCTTCTCGCTACGCGGGTAAGCCCGATGAACTCCCGCAAGCGCGCGTTCGCCCAGCACGACTGCCCCCGCCGCATCCGCGACGGCCACGTACGGCGTTGACGTGCCCGGCTCGACGACGCATCGAGCCGGGCGCGTCAGGTGAGCTATGCCACGAAGCGCGAACGGCGTCGGCGGCCGATCAGGTAACCCGCGCCGCCGAGGAGCAGGAGCACACCGCCAATGCCGGCCACCGTCGCGGTGTCAGCACCGGTCACGGGCAGCCCGCCACCCTCGCCGCCGGGCCCGCCCGGGCTGGCGGAGACGGTAGGAGTCGGTGCGACGCTCGTGGCGCTGGGCGAAGCGCTCGGTGTGGGCTGAGACGTCGGCGTCGGCGTGGGCTGAGACGCGCAGTCAAGCTCACGGGCGGCGTACAGACCGTCGTTCAGGTAAGCCAGGTAGGCATCGACGGTCGCCTCCCCGAGCACCTTCTGCGCGGCCGCCTCCACGTTGGTGCCGGCGTCCGTCAACGTGCGAACCACAGTGATCCGTAGAGCCACCGACCAGGCATTCTGTACGCCCGTCTTGAGGAATGCGCGGAGCTCATCCTCGGTGCCCTTCAGCGCATCCTGAATGGCGCCGGGCAGAACGGGCAACTCGTCGGCGTTCGCCGCGGACAGGATCCGGGCGGCCAACACCCGTACCTCCTGCTCGGTGGCCGCTGACGTTCGTCGCACCCTTCCCGTATCCGGGGGGCAACGGAAAGCGGCCAGGGGAGCCACTGCACCGGTTGCGATATCGAACCTGCTGCTGGCCTTGGTCTACATGGGTCCGCTGGGCAGGTGTACTGGGCGCAGCGGCTTCAAGGCTAGGTAGCGGATCTCCGAGCTGCATGAATGGCTGTACGGGTCGAGATGATCGACGGGACCCTGCGCGGCAAGCCGCTGACCTGCGGTGGTGGGGGTGCGCCCGGCAGGATTCGAACCTGCGGCCTTGGGATTAGAAGTCCCCTGCTCTATCCGCTGAGCTACGGGCGCGTGTGGCGTGGATGTCGCGCCCAGAGGGTACCGCCGTCCCACTGCCCGACGGCGAAAAGGGTGCCCGCGTCCACGTTGCCGAGCAGAGTCTCACGTCCGCCCCGTAGCGGGCATCCGGGTTACCGCGGACCGGCCTGGCCGTGGACCGTACCTTTGGCTGGTGCTGCTGGATTCCGACGCCGAGAGCGACGTCGCCTACGAGCTGTGCCAGGTCGTCGGTCGCGCCATCCTGCCGTATCGGTCGTCGGGCGACGTCGGTACCGCCTTCTTCTTCCGGGGCGGCGACGACCCGGTGGGGGAGTCGCTGCTGACGGCGGCCGACCTGGTGGGCGGTTCGGGTGGTGAGTTGAGCTTGCGGACGAGCGTCACCGAGCCGGCGGGGGTTGCCCCGGCCGTCATTCTCGAGGCCGAGATCGTGCCCGGTTGGGCCCGCTTTCCGGGCGACGGGGTCGCGGTGTTGCCGACCGCCGGCCTGCACCGGCACGCCGGCGACGGCGGCTGGCGGTGGCGCGTCCAGCCGGTGCCGGCGGGGATCGCCGCCGGGCCCGAGGTCGTCGCCCGCCTCGGCGCCGACGCCAGTTCCGCTTTCGTGCTGGCCCATGGGGTACGCGAAGACGGGTCGCGACCGCTGGAGGTCGCGATCGAGCGGGTGGTCCGCGACGGGGACGCCGTGCTGATCACCACCGAGCTGCCGCTGGGGTACGTCGGCGCGCCGGTCTTCATCGTGCAGGCTGAACCCACCGGTGAGGTCTCCCCGTACTGCCTGGGCCTGGTCCTGCCCGGCGTCGGCGCGCACCCGGTGGCGACCTTCGACCGGATCCGTGCCGTCCTCCCGGCGACGCCCGGCGACATCTGACCTTTCGCGCCGTCCGGCCTGTCAGCCGCCGGGCGTCGCCGCCCCCGCCGGGTCGACCGTCTGCGCGCCGACCGTCTGCGCGTTGGCCGGCGCTGTGTCGGCGGCGGTGGATGCGCCGTCGGCTGGGGCAGCATCGGTCGGCGCCGCGTCGGCCGGGGCGGTGGGGCCGGCGGCGAGGAACGCCTCGGCCCAGCGGCCCACCTCGTCGAACACCTTCTTCCGTACGACGGGGCCGGAGAGCGTGAGGTCGTGCAGCCCTCCGTCGAAACGGGCCAGTGTGACGTGGCGACCGAGGCGGGGCGCGTAGCGGACCATGTGCTCGACGTCCAGCACGGCGTCGGCCAGTGTCGCGTTGTCGTGCCACTTGGTGCCCCGGAAGGAGCGGGTCGAGCAGGCCAGCAGCACCGGCACCTGGATGTCCAGCCCGGCGCGGAGACGGCGTTGCCCGGTGCGGATCGCGTTCAGCCAGCCGGCCCGGACCGGGAACCCGGCCAGCGGCTTCCACGCCAGGTCGTAGGTCCACTCGCCGCGGTGGTCGGAGTGGATGCTCTCGCCGTACACAGTGCCGAGCCCGAACGGGAGGATGCGGTGCGGCGCCCTGCGGCCCAGCCGGGACGCGGCGGCCGCGAGGGGGCGACGGACCGCCCAGGGGGCGTTCAGATCGAAGAAGGGGCTGTTGAGCACCAGACCGTCGATGGTGCCGGTGTCGCGGCGGGCATCCGCCCAGAGCGAGATGATCAGGCCGCCGGTGGAGTGGCCCATCACCAGCAGGGTGTCGTGCCCGTCGTCGGCGCGGATGATCTCGGCGGCGGCGTCCAACTCGGGGAAGTAGTCGCTGATGTCGCGGCAGAAGTTGGGGGTCTGGGCGGGGAGCAGACTGCGGCCGTATTTGCGCAGGTCGAGCGCGTAGAAATCCCAGCCTCGCTCGGCGAAGAAGTCAGCCAGATGAGTCTGGAAGAAGTAGTCGACGAAGCCGTGCACGTAGAGCACGGCCCGTCCGGTGGGGCGCTCGGCCCGCCGTCGGACCAGTGTCGCGACAACGGGGCCTTCGTCGTCGGTGCCCAGGTCGATCGTCTGCCGCTCGTACGGCGGCCCCAACACGTCCGGTTCCACGAACGCGACGCTACGCCGCCAACCTACCGAGCGGTAGCCCGTCCCCGCCCACCCCCGCTCACTCCCGCGATCTTGCACTTTCTGTCCCGACATAAGGGGCAATAGCCGCTGTTCGGGAGCCGAAAGTGCAAGATCGCGGGGTGCGGCGTGGGTCAGGCAGTTTCCGCGTCGGCGCGGAGGGCCGGGTTCTCCGACTCGTCGGGCTCCAACTGCGGCTGGGGGAGGTCGCGCAGGTGCTTGTTGTGCCGGGGCTCCTGGCGGGTCTTGGCATCGTTGAGCCGGCGGCGCAGGTCGTCACGAACGTCATTGAGGGCGGCGTGTAGATCCTCCTCCGCGGAGGTGGTGACGATCTTCTGCCGGCCGGCGATCCAGCACTCCAGTGTGACCTTCTGACCACGCGCCTCCCGGTCCTTCACCGACACCTCCAGCTCGGTGGCGTCAGCGTGGAAGCTGGCGAGCCGGGCGTCGAGGGTGGCGAACTGCTCGGCGATCCAGTTGCGGTCGCCCTGGGAGAACCCGGCGCCCACCCGCAGGCACTCAGCCACGGTGGCCGGGTTCGCCACGGCGCTCATCGCTGCGCCTCGGAAGCGTTCGCGGAGTCGATGGTGGTGATCATCATGGCGCTGACCTCTCGTCGACGTGGAGCTGTCGGTGGTGCGTTGATCAAGTCCTTACCCAGTTCGGGTGGCCTGGGAAACCGTGGACGGCGGGTCGGGCGGGTCGGGCGTACCACATCGGGGCGTGATCAGGGCGTTGTCCACAGGTGCGTTCGTCATCCACAGGCCGAGGATGGGCCCTCGCGACGGGTGCTTTCAGTGTCGATGCTCGGTGTCGAGTCGACTCGCGCTGGCAGGCCCCGATCCCCTGGAGGGACGATGTTCGACACTTACGTGACAATCGTCGGCAATGTGCTGACCACGCCGGAATGGCGACGTACGACCCAGAGCAACACCCTGGTGGCCAACTTCAAGGTCGCCTCGACCGCCCGCCGCCTCGACCGGGACAGCGGCCGGTGGGTCGACGGCAATTCGCTCCGCGTCCGCGTCAACTGCTGGCGCAAGCTCGCCGAGGGGGTGGCGGCCTCCGTCATGGTCGGCGACCCGGTGGTGGTCTGCGGACGGCTCTACACCCGCGACTGGACCGACGACGCCGGCAACCACCGCACGCTCTACGAGCTGGAGGCGGTCGCCGTCGGCCACGACCTGTCCCGAGGTCGGGCCCGGTTCCTGCGCAACCGGCCGAGCATGACGACCAGCACCGTGGAGGACTCGGAGGCCGAGAGCCGGGTGCACGGTGAGCCCACCGAGCCGGTGCCGGCCGGGCAGGCGCCCGTGCTGCCCGACGACCGTCTGCTGGACGACGACTTCGAGCTGCCCGACTACGCGGAGCTGCGAAGCAGCCCGTTCGGCAATGTCCCGGCGGACGACGACAGCTCCCCGAGCGGCGGGGTCTTCGGTGACGGCGGAGCGATCGCGAGCGGCGGGCAGGCAGGGCAGGCAGGGCAGGCAGGGCAGATCGACGCTCCGCCGGCTCTCGACGACGAGTTGGCCCCTCCGCCCGAGGCGGACGACGACGACAACGCCGACGGTGACGTGGACATCGAGTTGGGGCCGGTGCCCGACGAGGGGCAGCCGGAGCCGGCGCAGCCCGGTCGAGGGCGCCGCGGTCGGGGCCGGATCCCCCAGCCAGCCTGACCGATCACGACGGGGGCGGGGTGGCGGCGCGACAGCGTCGTCACCCCGCGTGACGGGCGTGGGCGCTGGCCTACCCGTTCACTCCACGGGTTCTCATTGCCGGTGCGGGACCGTGGGATGGGCTGGTTCACGGAGTGCTCGTCTAGGCTGGCCGGCCGGAGGTGGTGCGGGTGCGACGGACAGCGCCGATGGCGAACGCGGTGGGGCTGCTGGCCGGGTACGCGCTGGACAGGGCGCTCGGCGACCCCCGCCGGTGGCACCCGGTGGCCGGCTTCGGGCAGGCCGCGGGCGCGCTGGAGCGCCGCCTCTACCGCCCGGACCGTACGGCGGGTGCGGCGTTCACCGCGCTGGCCGTCGGCGGGCCGGTGTTGCTCGGGGCGGTCGCCGCGGCGGCTACCCGGCACCGGCCGGTGACCCGGGCGGTGCTGGTGGCGGCCGGCACATGGACAGTGTTGGGTGGCCGCACGCTACGGCATGAGGCGACAGTCATGGGTCGTACGCTGCGTAACGGCGACCTGCCCGCTGCCCGGCGACGCCTCGGTCACCTCTGCGGGCGGGACCCGTCGACGCTGGGCGAGTCGGAGCTGGCCCGTGCGACAGTCGAGTCGGTCGCGGAGAACACCTCCGACGCGGTGGTCGCTCCGCTGCTCTGGGGCGCGGTCGCTGGTCTGCCCGGGCTGCTGGGCTACCGCGCGGCGAACACCCTCGATGCGATGGTCGGGCACCGGTCGACGCGCTACGCGCGGTTCGGCACGCCGGCCGCTCGGCTGGACGACGCGCTCAACCTCGTGCCGTCCCGGCTGACCGGGCTGCTCACCATCGCCGTCACGCCGGTCGCACACGGGGACCGGCAGCGCGCCTGGCAGGTGTGGCGGCGCGACCGCAACGACCACCCGAGCCCCAACGCCGGTCAGTGCGAGGCGGCGATGGCCGGTGCGCTCGGGGTCCGCCTCGGTGGTCGCAACATCTACTTCGGGCGCTCCGAGGTGCGGCCGTTCCTCGGCGATGGCCCCCGCCCGGAGGCGCGGCACCTGAAGCGGGCCGCCCGGATCTCCGGCGCGGTGGGGCTGGCCGCCGTCGGGTTGGCCGCCGCGTACCCGGTGACGCTCGGTCGGCTGGTCGGCGCGGTGAGCAGGCGTGCACTGGTCGGCGCGGCGCGTCGGCGAGGGCCGGTTGCTGCGGCTGGAGAGCGCGGGCCGGCTGGCGCGGCCGGGGGCGTCGCGGTGCGGGGGAGTGGTCGGTGAGCGGCGGGCTGCTGGTGGCCGGCACAACGTCCGACGCCGGCAAGAGCGTGCTCACCGCCGGCATCTGTCGTTGGCTGCACCGGCAGGGCGTGAAGGTGGCGCCGTACAAGGCGCAGAACATGTCGAACAACTCGGCGGTGGTCGTCGGGCCGGACGGGCGCGGCGGCGAGATCGGGCGCGCCCAGGCCATGCAGGCCGCGGCGTGCGGGCTCGCACCCGACCTGCGGTTCAACCCGGTGCTGCTCAAGCCGGGCAGCGACCTGGCCAGTCAGGTGGTGCTGCTGGGCGAGGCGGTCGATACGATCACCGCGGGCACCTTCCGGCAGTTGCGTCCCCGGCTCGCCGAGACCGCGTACGCCGCACTGGCCGAGCTGCGCGAAACGTACGACGTGGTGATCTGCGAGGGTGCCGGCAGCCCTGCGGAGATCAACCTGCGGGCCGGTGACTACGTCAACATGGGGTTGGCCCGGCACGCCAACCTGCCCACCATCGTCGTCGGCGACATCGACCGGGGCGGTGTCTTCGCCTCGATGTTCGGCACAGTGGCCCTGCTCGACCCGGCCGACCAGGCGCTGATCGCCGGATTCGTGATCAACAAGTTCCGGGGCGACCTCGGTCTGCTCCAGCCGGGCCTGGACATGCTGCGTCAGGTCACCGGCCGCCCCACGTACGGGGTGCTGCCCTGGGCACTGGACCTGTGGCTCGACGCGGAGGACTCACTCGCCTACGGCCGGGTGCTGGGCCGACCCGCCGCCCCGCAGGGCAGCGAATGGCTGGACGTGGCCGTCGTCCGCCTACCCCGGATCAGCAACGCCACCGACGTGGAGGCGCTCGCCACCGAGCCGGGCGTCCGGGTACGCCTCACCATCGAACCGGCCGAACTGGCCGCCGCCGACCTTGTCGTCCTACCCGGCTCCAAGTCCACAGTCGCCGACCTCGGGTGGCTGCGCGAAACCGGTCTCGCCGACGCGGTCGCCACCCATGTGGCGGCCGGCAAGCCCCTGCTCGGCCTCTGCGGGGGCTTCCAGATGCTCGGCCGTGCCATCCACGATCCGGTGGAGAGCCGGCAGGGCAGCGTGCCGGGGCTCGGTCTGCTGCCCATCGACATCACCTTCGACCCGCGCAAGACCGTCCGGCAGTCGGTGGGCACCGGCCCCGGTGGCGTCCCTGTGCGTGGCTACGAGATCCACCACGGGTACGTGTCACAGGCCGACCCCGACCTGACCCCGCTGTTGACCAGCGACGACGGTGTCGGAGAGGGGGCAGTGCTCGGCGTGGTGCACGGCACGCACTGGCACGGGGCGTTCGAGTCCGACGAGTTCCGCCGGTGGTTCCTCACCGAGGCGGCTCGCCTGGCCGGCCGCAGCGGGTTCCGGGTCGCGCCGGCCACCAGCTTCGCCGCCGCCCGGGAGCGCTCACTCGACCTGCTCGGCGACCTGGTCGAGGAACACCTGGACACCAATGCCCTCTGGCGTCTCATCGAAGCCGGCCCACCCGCCGACCTGCCCTTCATCCCGCCCGGCGCCCCGTCCTGACCGGCGCACCGTCCCTTGGGGAGGGTGAGAACGCGGACCGCGCATGATCGTGCTCGATCCTTGTTGCAGGGGCCTCGTCCACACTTGGAGGGGCCTGTTTCCTGGATCGGGCACGATCGTGCACCGACCGACCGGAATGGTACGTGAGGGGCAAGGTCGGGGCTCAGGGACGAATGTCGGCCGGACGGTCGGTGGTGGGCAGGCCGGCGGCGAGCCAGGCGTCCACGCCGCCGATCATGTCGGTGGCCCGGCGCAGGCCGAGGGTCTGCAGGCTGGCGGCTGCCAGGCTGGAGCTGTAACCCTGCCGGCACACCAGGATGATCTCCCGGTCGTACCCGGTGGCCTCCGGGATCCGCCAGGCGCTGGCCGGATCGAGGCGCCACTCCAGCACCGTCCGGTCGATGACGACAGCACCCGGCAGGTCACCCTGTTCGCGGCGCTGTAGTTCGGTACGGGTGTCGACCAGCAACGCGCCGCCGCGGACCGCCTCGACGGTCTGCTGCGGAGTCAGTCGGTGCAGCCCGGCGCGGGCCTGTTCGAGTAGGGCGTCTATACCGGGGCTCATTACGTCTCGGAGCACCACCCGATCATGCCGATTCGACGGCACCCCGGGCGGGGAACGGGCCGCCCGTCACCCGTCGCCGCACCAAATCCCCCGGACGTGACGATGGCTGGCCAGGGCGGTCAGCCGGACGTGTCAGGGTGGCCCGAGCCGGCCCCGCACCCAGCACGATCGACACGGGCCGACAGGGATGCCGCGACGTCGATGGAACCGAGTCGATCAGCCTGCTCACCAGCGGTGGCGGCATACTTCGGGCATGCACCACGGGAGGCTGTGCTGAACCCGGGAACTGGCGGGCCGACAGTGGCGGTTGTCGAGGCGTACGCCGAATTGGCTCGTCGGGTGCTCGCGGGCCCGGCGCGGCTGGGGCGGACCCGGCTGGTCGCTGTCGACGGGCCGAGCGGCGCGGGTAAGAGCCGGTTCGCCGCGCGGCTCGCGGATGCCCTGGCGGGGCCGCTCGGCGGCCGACCGCCGGTGGTGCACACCGACGACCTGCTCGACGGGTGGGACGACCAGGTCACCTTCTGGCCCCGGCTGGACGACGGGGTGCTCGCCCCGCTGCGCGACGGGCAGCCGGGCGCCTACCGGCGGTACAGCTGGGTCCGGCAGTGCTTTCTGCCCCGGCCGGTCCCGGTGCCGGTGGCTCCGGTGCTGGTGGTCGAGGGGGTCAGCGCCGCCCGGGCGGTCGTCCGGCCGGAGCTGACGCTGGCCGTGTTCGTCACCGCGCCCGCGTCGCTGCGGCTGGCTCGGGCTGTCGCCCGGGACGGTCCGGAGATCCTGCCCGAGCTGCGCCGCTGGCATGACGGGGAGCGGGCGCACTTCGCCGCCGACGAGACCGCGACCCGCGCCGACCTGTTGGTCGACGGGGCACCGACACTGCCGCACGACTGGGACCGGTACTACGTGCGGCTTCGCTGAGCGGGGCATGGACGTGGGCCACCGACTGCGGCACGATGCGAAGAGCTACGGCGAACGGGGAGCCCACAATGACGGCAGCGGACGCGCCAGCGCGGCGTCGGATCACCCTCACCGGCATCAGCTCGCGGGCCTGGGAGCATCCGGCCGACCGAGGTGCCCTGGTCGCGCTGCGGGAGCTGCGTGGTTTCGACGACGTGCTGCGGGCGTTCTTCGGGATGTGGAACGAGCGGGGTTTCCGGCTGTCCGTGCTGGCCTCCGGCATCCGGGTCGACCATCGGCAGTACCCGGCGGTGTGGCAGCGCTACACCGAGGCGGCGGCGGTGCTCGACGTGGCCGAGTTGCCCGAGCTGTACGTGACCCAGTCGCCCTGGTTGGGCGCCGAGGCGGTCGGGTTGGAGCGGCCGTTCATCGTGCTGAACTCCGCCTGTGTGCAGCAACTCGACGAGGACGAGCTGCGCTGCCTGCTCGGCCACGAGTTGGGGCACGTGGGCAGCGGGCACGCGGTCTACAAGACCATGCTCATGATCCTCACCCGGTGGGCGGCCAACCTGAGCTGGCTGCCGGTCGGCGCGATCGCGCTGCGCGCCATCATCGCGGCGATGCTGGAGTGGTGGCGCAAGGCGGAACTCTCCGCCGACAGGGCCGGCCTGCTCGCCGGGCAGGACCCGGCCGCCGCGCTGCGACTGCTGATGAAGCTCGCCGGCGGCGGTGACCTGTCCCAGGTCGACACCACCGCCTTCCTGGAGCAGGCCGCCGAGTACGCCGGCGGCGGCGACCTGCGCGACAGCCTGCACAAGATCCGGATGACCGCGTGGAGTACCCACCCGGTGCCGGTGGCGCGGGCGGCGTCGCTGCGCCAGTGGATCGACTCCGGGGCGTACGGGCAGGTTCTGGCCGGGGACTATCCGCGCCGCGAGGACGACAGCTCGACAAGCGTGTCCGAGGAGATCAAGGCGGCTGCCGAGTCGTACCGCGAGGAGTTCAGCAGGTCCACCGACCCACTGGTCGGGTTGCTGCGTCGGCTCGGCGACGGCGCGAGCGACGTCGGCGAGTGGGTGGGCGGCACCGCCGGTCGGGCCCGTTCCTGGATGGACGCCGCCACCGAGGCGGCCGGCCGCGCACATCGCGCCGGGCGGGCCGCCCCGGGCGCGCGGGCCGGCGCCGGCCCCGCGGACAGCGGTGACGGTACGGGCTCCGCCGACACTCCTCGGTAAGGCCGGCATACGATGCCGGTCATGACCTCACCGATCATGTCCGAGTCCGAGGTGCGGGCCGCCGTCGAGCGGGAGATGCCCGGCGTCCGGGCCGACCTGGAGCGCCTCGTCCGCATCCCCGGCATCGCCTTCGAGGGCTTCGACCACTCGCACGTGGAACGCTCCGCCGAGGCGGTCGCCGAGCTGCTGCGCGGCTGTGGCCTGGACGTCGACATCGTTCGATCCGGCGGCCAGCCGGCGGTGATCGGCCGTCGGGCCGCCCCGCCCGGCGCGCCCACAGTGCTGCTCTACGCCCACCACGACGTCCAGCCGGTCGGCGACCGGTCGCTGTGGGAGTCCGACCCGTTCGAGCCGGTGGAACGGGACGGCCGGCTCTACGCCCGGGGCGCGGCCGACGACAAGGCCGGCGTGATGGCGCACGTGGCGGCGCTGCGCGCGTACGGTGACGCGCTGCCGGTCGGCGTGGTCCTCTTCATCGAGGGCGAGGAGGAGTACGGCTCCGACTCGCTGGAGCAACTGCTGGCCGAGCACCGCGACGAGATCACCTCGGACGTCATCGTGATCGCCGACTCCGGCAACTGGGACATCGGCGTACCGGCGTTGACCACCTCGCTGCGGGGCATCGTCAACTGCTTCGTCGAGGTGCGCACGCTGGACCACGCGGTGCACAGCGGCATGTTCGGCGGCGCCGTGCCGGACGCGCTCACCGCGTTGGTCCGGCTGTTGGCGACGCTGCACGACGACGCCGGTGACGTGGCAGTGGACGGCCTGGTCGGCCGAGAGGGCGCCACCGTCGACTACCCGGAGGACCGGATCCGGGCCGAGGCGGGGCTCGCCGACGGCGTGCAGTTCATCGGCACCGGCCGAATCACCGACCGGCTCTGGACCAAGCCGGCGCTGGCCATTCTGGGGGTCGACGCGCCGTCCACCGGCGAGGCGCCGAACGCCCTGGTCCCGGCCGCGAAGGCGAAGCTCAGCATTCGCCTCGCCCCGGGCGACGACCCCAAGCGGGCGTACGCGGCGGTGCGCGCGCACCTGGAGCAGCGCGCGCCGTGGGGGGCGCAGGTGACCGTCACCTTCGAACACGACGGCGACCCGTGCGTGATCGACGCGTCCGGGCCGATGTTCGACGCCGCCCGTTCGGCTTTCCGGACCGCCTGGGACGGCACCGACCCGGTGGACATCGGCGTAGGCGGCTCGATTCCGTTCATTGCCACCTTCCAGGAGATGTTCCCGAAGGCGGCGATCCTGGTGACCGGCGTGGAGGACCCGCACGCCCGCGCGCACGGCCCGAACGAGAGTCTGCACCTGGGTGAGTTCGCCCGGGTCTGCCTCGCCGAGGCACTGCTTCTGCGCAACGTGGCGGCCGTGAGCAGTTAGGTGTCAGAACGGCAACTTTGGGCCTGATCTGGGAGTTTACGGCGTGTCGGATGGTCAGCTGTTATAGCCTTTCGTACATGAGTACGAACGAGGTGATGGCCCGGTTGGGGGCCGCTGTCAGCGCGCTGGGAGACGTCGATGTCTCCGCGTGGTCCGAGAACACGCTCAACGAACAGCTCGGTGAGCTCTCCGCCGCACTGGTCGCCCTCGACTCGGTGCTCGCCCGGGTCGCCGGCGAGGTCCGCGCCCGAGGCTTGCGCATCGAGGAGCCCATCTCCGCCTAGGCCCTGATCCGTCGTCCGCGTGAGTGGGCGGCACCCTGCCGACACCGCCCGGGCACGGCAATGCCCGGGCGGTGTCGGAGGTGACTGGCAGGATGAGCTGCGTGCGGTTCCTCGATCTGGCAGCGACCTCTGCCGCCGTCGGCGCCACCAGCGGCCGACGGGCCAAGGTGGAGTTGCTCGCTGACGCGCTGCGCCGGCTCGATCCTGGCGAGGTTGAGCCCGGCGCCGGCTATCTCGCCGGTGAGCTGCGCCAACGGCAGACCGGGGTCGGCTACGCGAGCCTGCGTGACCTGCCGCCGCCGGCCGCCGAGCCGACGTTGACGGTGGCCGCCGTGGACGCGGCCATCGCGCAGATCGCCGCGGTGCACGGCTCGGGCTCACAGGCTCGGCGTCGGGCGCTGCTCGGTGCCCTCTACGCGGCGGCCACTGCCGACGAGCAGAGGCTGCTCACCGGCCTGTTCAGTGGCGAGCTGCGGCAGGGCGCCCAGGCCGGCCTCCTCGCGGACGCGGTGGCCCGGGCCGCCGAGGTGCCGGTGGCGGCGGTCCGCCGGGCACTGCTGCTCGCCGGTGATCTCCGGGCCGTGGCGGTGGCCGCGCTGGCCGGAGGGGCCGCCGAGTTGGCCGGGTTCGGTCTACAGGTCGGCCGCCCGCTGGCGCCGATGCTCGCGCAGAGCGCCCCCACTGTCGACGAGGCGCTCGCCGCGACCGGCACGCCGGCGGTGGTCGACGTGAAGCTCGACGGCATCCGCATCCAGGTGCACCGCTCCGGCACCGACATCGCCGTGTTCACCCGCAGCCTCGACGAGATCACCACCCGGGTGCCCGAGGTGGTCGCCGCGGTCCGTGCTCTGCCGGGCCGGGAGGTGGTCCTCGACGGCGAGGCGATCGGCCTGGACGAGACCGGCCGCCCACTGCCGTTCCAGCAGACGTCGAGCCGGGCCGCCCGACGCACTACCCCCAGCACCACCGGGCGCACACCTGTCGCTCCGGCGGTGCTCGCGGCGGCCGCCAGCACGGGTGCGACGGTGCTCACCCCGTACTTCTTCGACCTGCTGCACCTCGACGGCCAGGATCTGATCGACCTTCCCGGCCGGGACCGATGGGCCGCCCTCGCCGGTTCGGTGGATTCGTCGCTGCTGGTCGGCCGGATGGAGGTCGACGGCCCGGAGCAGGCCGCCGCCGCGTTCGCCGCCGCGCTCGACGCCGGGCAGGAGGGCGTGGTGGTCAAGGCGCCGGACGCCCCCTACGACGCTGGCCGGCGCGGTGCCGCCTGGGTCAAGGTGAAACCGCGGCACACCCTCGACCTGGTGGTGCTCGCCGTCGAGTGGGGCAGCGGCCGACGCAAAGGTTGGCTGTCCAACCTGCATCTGGGTGCGCGTGACGCGCGCACCGGCGACTTCGTGATGCTCGGCAAGACGTTCAAGGGGCTCACCGACGAGCTGCTGCGGTGGCAGACCGAGCGGTTCCTCGGCCTCGCCGTGGAACGCGGCGACTGGGTGGTCCGGGTTCGGCCCGAACAGGTGGTGGAGATCGCCTTCGACGGGGTGCAGACGAGTTCGCGCTACCCCGGTGGGATGGCGCTGCGGTTCGCCCGGGTGGTGCGCTATCGCGACGACAAGTCCGCCGCGGAGGCGGACACCATCGACGCGGTCCGCGCCATCCACGCCGGCCGCGTGAGCGGCTGACCGTGCGAGGTCAGGCAGAAGCGGTCGGCGTCGGCTCGGCGGCGCGGTCCAGCGGAGCCGGGGTGGTGCCGATGCCGGCGGCCCGGCGGGCCTCCCGACGGGCCACCCAGCCATAGCCGAAGAGGGCCATCACCGCGAACAACCACCACTGCACGACGTAGCCGAAGTTCTGCCAGTTGTTGGCGTGCCCGACCGGCACCGCCTTGAACACCGGATCGGCTGCCGGGGTCTGCTCGTCGAGCAGCAGATAGGCACCGTAGACCGGGTAGGGAAGCTCGCCGGCCAGCCGCGACACCCCGATCCGCCGGATCTCCAGCAGCCCGTCGCGTCGGGCCACCGCGCCAGCGCCGCTCTCCGTCTCGTGCACCCGGCCGACCACAGTCACGTCGCCGGTCGGCGCGGCCGGCACCGACGGCTGGGCGGTCGCCCCACCGGGCGCCGGTGGGATCCAGCCCCTGTCCACCAGCAGCGCCGTGCCGTCGGCGAGCACCAGCGGCGTGAGCACCTCGAAACCGACCCGGCTGTCCACCGTCCGGCCACGGACCAGCACGGTGTTCGCGGGGTCGTACCGGCCGGTGACGGTGACCCGGGTCCAGACCTTGTCCGCGGCGGGGGCCGGACCGGCCGTCCCCGCGCCGCCAGCGGGAGCGCGCAGCGCGTCGGCGAGCGGCACGGGAGCCATCCGCTGGCCCGCGTCGATCCGCTCGTTGACCTCGGTGCGCCCCCGGTAACGGTCCAGCTGCCAGTTGCCGAGGAACACCATGACGGCGGCCGCGACCAGGGTCAGCGCGAGAGCGCCCAGCCAGCGTGGGCTCAGCAGGAACCGGTACACGGCACCGAGGCTACTCGTATGACCGGCGCCACTGAGCTGGACCGGGCCGGGACCGGGCCGCGGCCGACGCCCGGGGCACTGCCAGGGCCGGGCCGCCCACCCCGGTTGGCGGTGCTCGCGCCTTCAGCCGGGCGGGTATCGTCACGCCGACGGATCGGCCTCGGTCGTCCCGTCGCGTACCCGCCACCGCTCGCGAGGAGTCGATGATGACCGTCGTGCCGCGCCTGGTGCTCAGCGCGCCGTCCTCCGGGCACGGTAAGAACGCGCTGGCGATCGGGCTGCTCGCCGCCCTGGCCGAGCGAGGGGTCGACGTCGCCGGGTTCAAGCTCGGGCCGGACCACGTCGACGCCGCCTACCTCGGCCTCGCCTCCGGTCGGCCGGGCCGGGTGATCGACCCCCGACTGGTAGGTCTCGATCGGCTCGCCCCACTGGTGGCGCACGGTGCCGCCGGTGCCGGGCTGGCCGTGGTGCAGGGCAGCATGGGGCTGTACGACTCGGTCGGTGGCCGTCCCGAGCAGGAGTCCACCGCCGCCGCGGCCGCCGCGCTGCGCAGCCCGGTGGTGCTCGTTGTCGACGTGGCCGCGATGGGTCAGTCGGTGGCGGCCCTGGTGCACGGTTTCCGCTCCTACGACGAGCAGTTGTGGCTCGGCGGGGTGATCCTCAACCGGGTGGCGTCGTCGCGACACGAGGGGATGCTGCGCGAGGCGTTGGATGACGTGGGGGTGCCCGTCTACGGCGCGCTGCGTCGACAGGACCTGCCCCCGGTGCTGCCGTCGCGACGGCACGGGGTGGCGCCGGTGGTCGACGAGTCGGCCGACGCCGTCCGTGCGGTCCGCCGGCTGGGCGAGGCCGTCGCCGCCACTGTCGACCTGGAACGGCTGCTCGGGCTGGCCCGCTCCGCTCCGCCGCTGCCGGGGCCGGCCTGGTCTCCCGAGGAGGCCCTCGGCACGTTCACACCCCCGGCGAACCGCCCACTGGTGGCGGTGGCCGGTGGGCCGGGCGGCAGCTTCAGTCACCCGGAGACCAGCGAGTTGCTCCGGGCCGCCGGCGCCGAGGTCGTCGTCGTCGACCCGCTGCGCGACGAGGCGCTGCCGGTCGGCACCCGCGCACTGGTCGTCGGCGGCGCGCTACCCGAGGCGTACGCCGAGCAGTTGTCGGCCAACCGGCGGCTCTGCATCGCGGTGGCCGAGTTGGCGCGGACGGGGCGTCCGGTGATCGCCGAGGGCGCCGGGCTGCTCTGGCTGGCCCGGGAACTGGACGGGCTGCCGATGTGCGGTGTCCTGGACGCGGTCGGCGTCAGCCGTGACGGGGTGGTGGCCGGTTACCGGGAGGCGACCGCCCAGACCGACAGTGTGGTCGCCGCCACCGGCACGGTGCTGGTCGGGCACAAGGCACACCGTGCGGTGCTCACCCCCCGCGCTGGTCAGCGCCCGGCCTGGAGTTGGGACGGCGGCGCGCCGGAAGGCTTCGTCTGGCGCAACGTGCACGCCTCGCAGCTCACAGTGCACTGGGCGAGCCATCCGGCGACGGCGGCCCGGTTGGTCGCCGCGGCGGCGGCCGACCCGACGAGCGAGGTGGTACCAGCACAGCCGGGCGAGGTGTCGGTGTGATCGGCCAGGTGGCGGTGCGCCGGTTCCCGACGTTGACCGTCTCCACCCCGCGTACCGAGGTGCGTCAGCTCACGGCGGCCGACGCGGCGGCGGCCGGGGAGATCTTCGCCGACAAGCTGACCCGGCGTTGGCTGCCGCTGCCCGACGACTCCGGCCCGATCGACGGGCTGGCCTGGTGCACCGATCTGGCCCGGCAGCGGCGCGACAGCGGGGAGGGCGACCACTACGCGGTGCTCCGGCGCGAGGACGACCAGGTGGTGGGCTCGCTGTGGACCCGGCGCACCGACTGGGGCGCCCGCCTCACCGAGATCTCCTACGCGATGGCGGCGCACGCGCGGGGCTTCGGCTTCGCCGCCGAGGCGGTCGACGCGGTGGCCATCGCGCTGATCCTGGAGCACGGCTTCCAGCGGGTCGAGCTGCGGGTGGCTCCCGGCAACCTGGCCTCGCGCCGGGTCGCCGAGAAGGGCGGGTTCAGCTACGAGGGCCTGCTGCGCAACGCCGGGTTCGTCAGCGGCGGCCGGGTGGATCTGGAGCTGTGGTCGTTCGTCGCCGCCGACCTGCGCTGAGCGGCGCGCACCGGCCCGTGACCCGTCACCCGACGATGGCGTCCGACGGTGGGGTGAACTGGCGGGTCGGGGTGCCCTTCAGGCCGTCGCGCAGGGTCTCCGAAACCGCCTTGATCGGGATCTGGGACTGCCCGTCACCGACCGCGTTGAACGGGTTGTCCGGGTCGGAGATGAAGCTCGCCGCTGCCAACTCCGGGGTGTAGCCCACGAACCAGGCCGACCGGGTGCTGTCGGTCGTACCGGTCTTGCCGGCCACCGGGCGTCCGACGGTGCCGCGCACGCTGTCGGCGGTGGACCAGCCGCCGCAGCTGCCGCGCGCCGGGGTGTCGCCGGTCGGGCAGCGGGCCGCGTCGGTGGCCGCCCGTGCGGCGTCCGCGCTCACCACCTGCCGGCAGCGCGGCTTGGCCACCTCACGGTGCAGACCGCCCGCTGTGGCGTAGGTGGCGGGTGTGCCGTCCCGGTTCATGATGGCTTGCACGGGGATGGCCTCGCAGTAGCGGCCGTCGGCCGCGATCGCGGCGTACGCGTTCGCCATCTCCAGCGGGGTGGCGTCGGAGACTCCCAGGGTGAACGCGCCCCACTTCTTCGCCTTGTCCGGGGACGCGTGGTCCCGGTCGACGTCGGTGCGCCACCGCAGCCCGAGCTGTTCGGCCAACCGGACCGCCCGGTCCGCGCCGACCTTCTCCTCCAGCCAGACGAAGTACGTGTTCACCGACTTGCCGAAGCCGGACCACATGGTCTGCTGGCCGGACATGGCGCCGCTGGCGTTGGAGGGCGCCCACCCGTCGTAGACCTCGGACCGGTAGCGGTGTGGCGCGTTGAACGAGGTGGAGAGGGGCATCCCCGCGTCGAGCGCGGCCAGCATCGGGAACATCTTGAACGTCGAGCCGGCCTGGTAGCCGGCCAGGTCACCGCCGCCGAGCAGTGGTGCCACAGTGTTCGGGTAGTTGGCCTTCACCTTCGGCCCGGCCTCGGGGTTGGAGCTCTGCGGGTTTTCGGCCAGGTCCAGCGAGTACGTCCGGTTCACCGCCATGGCCTTCACCCGCCCGGTGCCCGGCTCGGAGACCACTATGCCGTTGGCGAACGGGCTGCCGGTGGCTTCCTTGGCGCCGACGTTCTTCTCCGCCGCCTCCTGGATCTTCGGGTCGAGGCTGAGCACGATCCGGTAGCCGCCCCGGCGCAGGTTGTCCATCCGTTCCAGCCGGTTCGCGCCGAACGCGGGCTGCGCGCTCCACCAGTTCTTCAGGTAGTCGCAGGCGAAGCCCCAGCTGTTGTACTTCTCCGCCACCGCGGCGCAGTCGTGCGGTGGGGTGGTCAGCTTGAGCCGGATCGGCTCGGACTTGGCGGCGGCGGCCGAGTCGGGGGAGAGGTAGCCGAGTTGGCTCATCCGGTCCAGCACGTAGTTGCGCCGCCCGGTGGCCTCCTTCTGGTCGGAGTCGGCCGGGTCGTACTCGGAGGGGGACTTGACCAGTCCGGCGAGGGTGGCGGCCTCGACCGGGGTGAGGTCCTTCGGGGTCTTGGAGAAGAAGATCTCGCTGGCCGCGTAGATGCCGTACGCCCGGTGCCCGAAGTACGCCGAGTTCAGGTACCGCTCCATGATCTGTTCCTTGCTCATCTCCTTCTCCAGGTCCAGCGCCATCCGCATTTCCTTGACCTTGCGAATGCTGGTCTGCTGGGTGGCTTCCTGGACCTCCTTGGGCGTGGTCGCGCTGTCCCGCAGGGCCATCCGGACGTACTGCATGGTCAGCGTCGACGCGCCCTGGGAGCCGCCGGAGCGGGCGTTGGAGACGAAGGCCCGGGCCACGCCCTTCGGGTCGACGCCGTGGTGCTGGTAGAAGCGGGAGTCCTCGGCGGCCACGATCGCCTGTTGGATGTTCGGCGACATGTCCGACAGCTTGGTGTACTGCCGGTACTCCTCGTAGAACATGGTCAGCACGGTCTTGCCGTCCGGGCCGTAGACGTACGAGGTCTCGGCGGGCAGGGCGGTCTTCAGCACCCGGGTCTTCTGATCCACGGCGTGCGCGGTGGCCTTCGCGCCGAGCCCGGTGAGGGCGACCAGTGGGTACGCGGCGGCGGCGATCACGATTCCGGCGATCAGTCCGGCGCGGAGGAGAGGGACGAGACGACCAGCGGCAGCAAGGGGTCGGTTGCTCACCTGGTCAAGTTATGACATTTCCGATTCGTACATGAGAAGAACTCTTAAACCGCCGGGTGGTGACGCGGCTTACGCCGACATCGACTGTCCCACCGGCCACCTTCCCGGCAGGATCGCGGACATGTCTGATCAGCCGAGCGCTGTCGCCCCACCCACCGGGGTCGAGCCGGACCTCGCTCACCACGGCGACGCGGAGGCCACCGCCGGCCTGATCGACCTCGCCGTCAACGTTCGGCGGGCGCGGCCTCCCGACTGGCTGGCCCACCCGATCGCGGCCACCCTGACCGACCTGGCCCGCTATCCGGACCCGGCGCCGGCCCGGGCGGCGGTCGCCGCCCGACACCGCCGTCACCCGAACGAGGTGCTGCTCACCGCCGGCGCCGCCGAGGGTTTCGTGCTGATCGCCCAGGCGCTGCGCGGCGTGCACCGCCCCGTGGTGGTACACCCCCAGTTCACCGAGCCGGAGGCGGCGCTGCGGGCCGCCGGACACCCGGTCGAGCGGGTGCTGCTCGACGCCGCCGACGACTTCCGGCTCGACCCGTCCCGGGTGCCCGCCGACGCCGACCTCGTGATGATCGGCAACCCGACGAACCCGACCTCGGTGCTGCACCCCGCCCAGACGGTGGCCGCGCTGGCCCGCCCCGGCCGGGTGCTGGTGGTCGACGAGGCGTTCGCCGACACCACCATCGCCGCCGGGCGCCCCGGCGAACCGGAGTCGCTGGCCGAACGCCGCGATCTGCCCGGCCTGCTCGTGGTGCGCAGCCTCACCAAGACGTGGGGCCTGGCCGGCCTGCGGATCGGCTACCTGCTGGGCGCCGCGGAGCTGCTGTCCCGGCTGGCCGCCGTCCAGCCGCTCTGGGCCGTCTCCACGCCCGCGCTGGCGGCCGCGTCGGCCTGCGCCAGCGCCGTCGCGGTCGACGCCGAACGCGCGATCGCCGCCGACCTCGCCGCCGACCGCGACCACCTGGTAGCGCGCCTCGCCGAACTGCCCGGTGTACGCGTCGTCGGCCGTCCCGCCAGCGCGTTCGTCCTGCTGCGCCTGCCGGGCGCGACAGCGATCCGGGCCGCCCTGCGCGAGCGCGGCTGGGCGGTGCGCCGAGGCGACACGTTCCCCGGCCTCGGCCCGGACTGGCTGCGGGTGGCCGTACGCGACCGAAACACCACCGACGCGTTCATCGACGTGCTGCGCGAGACCATGGAGGCATGATGCTGGAGACCACGATCGCGGCGATCCGCGCGGCGGACGAGGCGGCCATGGCCGCCGCCCGCGAGTTGCACGGCCGGCTGACCAAGCCGGCGGGCTCGCTGGGTGCGCTGGAGGAGCTCTCGGTACGGCTCGCCGGCCTGGCCGGAGTCTGCCCACCACCGCTGCCCGAACCGGCCGCGGTGGCGATCTTCGCCGGCGACCACGGGGTGCACGCCCAGGGAGTCAGTCCCTGGCCGCAGGAGGTCACCGCGCAGATGATCGGCAACTTCTTGGCCGGCGGAGCGGTGGTCAACGCGTTCGCCCGGCAGGCCGGCGCCTCGGTCACCGTCGTCGACGTCGGCGTGGCCACCCCGCTGCCCACCGACCCGGCGGTGCTCGACCCGACGGCCCTCGACCCGGCGGTGCTCGACCCGGCCGTGCCCCGACTGGTTGTCGCGTCCGTCCGCCGGGGCACCCGCGACCTCACTGTGACCACAGCGCTGACCCGGGACGAGGCGCTGGCGGCGGTGCGGACCGGCATCCGGATCGCCGACGAGCTGATCGACGCCGGCGCCGGCATCCTGCTCACCGGGGACATGGGCATCGGCAACACCACCCCGGCCGCAGTGCTCATCGCCGCGTTCACCGGCGAAGACCCGCTCGACACCACAGGCCGGGGCACCGGGGTCGACGACCCGACGTACGCGCGCAAGGTGGCTGTGGTGCGGGCCGCGCTGGCCCGGCACACCCCCGACCCGACCGACCCGCTCGGGGTGCTGGCCGCCGTCGGTGGGCTGGAGCACGCCGCCCTGACCGGGCTGATCCTGGGGGCCGCAGCGCGCCGTACGCCGGTGCTGCTGGACGGTGTGATCGCCGTCTCGGCCGCGCTCGCCGCCGCCGCGTTCGCCCCGGACGCGGTCTGCGCCATGGTCGCCGGCCACCGCTCTGCCGAGCCCGGTGCCACTGTCGCGCTGCGCCACCTCGGCCTCGACCCGCTGATCGACCTGGGGCTGCGCCTCGGCGAGGGCACCGGCGCGCTGCTGGCGTTGCCAGTGGTCACCGGCGCGGTCCGGGTGCTGCACGAGGTGGCCACCTTCGACTCCGCAGGGGTGGCCGAGAAGTGAGCACCCGCGACGAAGAAGCCGTCCGCCTCGGTGGTGCGGCGTGACCTCCAATCCGTACCCCCTGGGTTTGCGGCTGCACGGGCGGCGGGTGGTAGTGGTGGGTGGCGGCGCTGTCGCCACCCGGCGCGTACCCGCGCTGCTGGACGCCGGTGCGGACGTCCTGCTGGTGGCCCCGGAGCTGACTCCGGCGCTGCGCGCGCGGGTCGACGCGGGTCGGCTGCACTGGGTGCCGCGCCGGTTCGCGCCCGAGGACCTGGACGGCGCGTGGCTGGTCCACGTGGCGATCGACGACCCGATCGCGGCGGCTTCGGTGAGCGCCGTCGCCGCCGAGCGGCGGATCTTCTGTGTCCGGGCCGACGACCGGACGGCCGCCACCGCCTGGACCCCGGCGGTGACCCGGCACGGCCCGGTCACCGTGGCGGTGTTCGGAGGCGGCGACCCGCGCCGGGCGATGACCGTCCGCGACGCCATCCGTGACCTCCTGGCGGTCCGCCTGGCTCCGGGCGGGATCGCTGGCCGGCCCGACCCTTCGACGGGGATGACCGGTGGGCGGCAGGCCGGGCGGGTGGCGCTGGTTGGGGCGGGGCCGGGTGACCCGGAGCTGATCACCGTGAAGGGTTGGCGGCTGCTCACCGAGGCCGACGTGGTGGTCGCCGACCGGCTGGTGCCCGGGCTGCTCCTCGACGAGTTGCGCCCGGACGTCGAGCTGGTGGACGCCTCGAAGATCCCTTACGGCCCGTCCCGGGCCCAGGAGGAGATCAACCAGATTCTGGTCGACCGGGCCCTGGCCGGCGCCGTCGTGGTGCGGCTCAAGGGCGGTGACCCGTACGTCTTCGGCCGCGGCGGCGAGGAGTTGCTGGCCTGCGCGGCTGCCGGCGTGCCGGTGACAGTGGTGCCCGGGGTGACCAGCTCGATCGCCGCGCCGGCAGCGGCTGGCATCCCGGTCACCCATCGGGGGGTGGCGCACGAGTTCACTGTGGTCTCCGGGCACCTGGCACCCGACGCTCCGGCTTCGCTGGTGCGCTGGGACGCCCTCGCCGGTCTGCACGGCACCCTGGTGATCCTGATGGGGTTGAAGAACCTCGCCGCCATCACGGCCACCCTGATCGCCCATGGCCGGTCGCCGCAGACGCCGGCCGCCGTCGTCCAGGAAGCCACGACGGGCACCCAGCGGGTGCTGCGGTCCACGCTGGGCGAGGTGGCCGCCGACCTGCGTGCCGCCGACCTACGCCCACCTGCCGTCGTCGTGGTGGGCGACGTGGTGGGCGCCCTCGACGGCTGACAGCCGACCGGACGCGGGAGGGTGCTGGCAGGGTAGATCTTGGACAGTTTCCGTTACGCGGCGCTAACGGAAACTGTCCAAGATTGCCAGCTGCGGCGGATGTCGGTGGCTGTCGACACAATGTCGCCCATGCTCACCGTGAAGGATCCGCACGAGACGTGGCGAACGGAACTGCTCACACCCGTCGCGCTGGTGTGCGGGAGTCCCGGCCTGACCAGCACCTTCGAGGACCTTCCCTCGCGATGGCGCGATGCTCCGGTCCGGACCCTGAGGTGCGCGGAAGCGGACGGCTCCTGGGCCGTCCTGGTAACTGTGGTCCGTGGCTATCGCCAGCAGGCGGGCGACTCGCTCGTCGGCAACGAGTTCGGCCGTGACCCGCACACCGCCTACGACCTGGGCTCGCCCGGCGACCTGGTGTACGAACTGCAGGTGACCGAGGACGACGGGTCCGACGAGCCCGAGCTGCTGGCGTTCCGGCTCTTCGGCGACCCGCAGGCGGCCGGGGCGGAGGTGCTGCGGTGGGCCGGGAGGAAGGCGGCGTGCTCGGTCAGCCCGTCGGTCGAGCGGGCCGAGGCACGACAGCGCCGAGACCGTCGACAGTTCGACAACCGCCAGGCCAGCGCGGCATCGCCACCGGTCCGGTTCGGCGCGGTGTCGGACGAGGCCGCCGCCGACCTCGATGCCCTCGACCTGTCCGCGTTGTGCTGGCACTTCCCGCGCGGGAACACCGGCGCCTACCTGCGGTCGGCGGTGGTCGCACTGGCCGGCTACGGCGAGCAGCGGCCGCACCTGCGGGGCCGGTGGCTCACCGCACGGGTCGAGGGCGAGGAGTTGGTCATCGGCATCGACGACCTGATCCCGGCCAACCAGCGGCACCGCTGGGACAACGCCCGCTGGTTGTGGGACCGCCGAGCGGCGAACACCCCGGCAGGGCTTCGCTGGCAGGTCGATCGGGTCGAGCAGGCTGCCCCCGCGGTCGCGGCCGTCCGCCGTGGCGCGTTGCCCGAGGCGTTGCTCAACGCCGGGGTGGAGACGGACCCGGAACTCGACGCGTTGCTGACCGGGGTGCCGTACCGGCTCTCCGACGCCGAACTCACACCGACCTGGGTGGCCAACCTGTACCGCGGTCTCGCCGACCTCGCGCCCTGGCGGCTGGACGCGGCGTACCGAGGGTGGCGTGACGCCCGACAGGCACAGGGGCTTCCGGTCCGGGACCCGGTTGTCCTGTTCGGCCTCGGCGGCGTCGGCGCGGCCCGCAAACCGAAGCTCGCGCTCGACCACACCGGCGACGCCCCACTCCTGTGCCTGGTCCACACCGGCAGCAGCGCGGTGCTGCCGTACGCGCACTGGACGGTGCCCGCCGACCTCGCCGCCCACCTGCACGGGTGGCAACCGAGCCTGCCGTACCCGCGCTGACCGACGGGGCCGGAGCGCAAGCGCTCCGGCCCCGTCACACAGACGGCGAACTACTGCTTGAGCATGTTGTCCAAGAGCAGGGCGCAGCGGATCAGGCCGAGGTGGCTGTACGCCTGCGGGTGGTTGCCCAGGCCGCGCTCGGCGAGCGGGTCGTACTGCTCGGGGAGCAGCCCGGTCGGGCCGGCGGTCAGCACCATCTGCGCGAACAGCTCCTCGGCGTCGGTGCGGCGGCCGGTGCGCAGGTACGCCTCGATCAGCCACGCCGTGCAGATGTGGAAGCCGCCCTCACGGCCGGGCAGGCCGTCGTCCCAGTGGTAGCGGTAGACGACCGGGCCGCTGCGCAGGTCCGCCTCGATCCGCAGGACGGTGGACAGGAAGCGCGGGTCGTCGCCCGGGAGTAGGCCGGAGAGGCCGATCCAGAGCGACGAGGCGTCCATGTCCTCGTCCCCGTACGCGACGCTGTACGCCTCGACGTCGGAGTGCCAGCCGTGCTCCAGCACGTTGGCGCCGATCCGGTCGCGCAGGTCCTTCCACTCGGGCCGGTCCTCGCCGCCGTGCTCGCGCATCACGTGCAGGGCGCGGTCGACTGTCATCCAGCACATCACCTTGGAGAAGACGTGGTGCCGGGGTGGCAGCCGTGCTTCCCAGATGCCGTGGTCGGGCTCGTGCCAGCGGCGGCGGACCGCCTCGACCATGTTCTCCAGGACCCGCCACTCGTCGTCACGGACCGAACCGCGAGCGTCGGCGACGGCCGCGATCAGGTCGGCGATCGGGCCGAAGACGTCCAGCTGCAACTGGTGGTTGGCGAGGTTGCCGACCCGGACCGGCCGGGAGCCGGCGTACCCGGGCAGCGTGTCGATGACCGCCTCGGCGCCCAACTCGTAGCCGTCGATGGTGTAGAGCGGGTGCAGTCGTTCCGGGTGCCCGCCGGTGCGCTCGATGCAGCCGTCCACCCAGCGCAGCAGCGCCTCTGCCTCCTCGACGGAGCCCAGGTCGACAAGTGCGCGGGCGGTCAGCGCGGCGTCGCGCAGCCAGCAGTAGCGGTAGTCCCAGTTGCGGACGCCGCCCAACTCCTCGGGGAGCGAGGTGGTCGCCGCGGCCAGGATCGAGCCGGTGGCTTCGTGGCAGAGCCCGCGCAGGGTGAGGGCGCTGCGCGCGACCAGGTCCCGGGCGGTGGACGGCAGCCGCAGCGAGGCCACCCAGTCCTTCCACGGCTGCTCGGCGGCGGCCTGCCGCTCGTGGATCGGCACCCGGTGGTGCTCCAGGCTGTGCGTGCCGAAGCGCAGCTCCAGCACTACCTGCCCACCGGCGGCGGAGAGGTCGACGATCGCCTTGGCGGTCTCGTACCCCCCGTCGTTGCCGACCTCCCACTCCACACCGGGGGCGTAGAGCGCGACCGGCTCGTTGGAGCCGAGCACCAGCAGACCGTCGCCGATCGGCTGCAACTGCACGGCGACCTGGCCGAACTCCGGCCTCGGCGCGAACTCCACCTTGACCTTGCCGCTGCCGGTCAGCACCCGGACCAGTGTCGAGTCGCCGGTGATGACCGCCGGGCTGTCGTCCGGGGTGGTCTCCCGGGCCGGCTTGTCCAGCCAGTCGGTGACGGTGAGCCCGGACCAGCGAGTCTCCACGGTCATCGTGCCGGAGCGGTAGCGCTGGCCCAGCGGGATGCCGCCACGTTCCGGGGCGATGCTGAAGTGGCCGGCCGGGCTGCCACCGACCAGGTCGGCGAAGATCGCCGCCGAGTCCGGCTTGGGGTGGCAGAGCCAGCTCACCTTGGCCTCGGGGGTGAGCAGAGCGACGGTACGACCGTTGGCCAGCATGGAGTGCCGTTCGATCGGCACCGCCCGCTCACCGAACAGCCAGTGCCGCCGGGTCTCCAGCAGCAGCGCCAGCGCGCGGGCGGCCTCCAGCGGGTCGGCCACCCGGTAGCTGGCCTGGGTGTCGCCGGGGCCGATCTTGATGCCGAGGTCGGGACCGTGCAGGTGGCCGAAGCCGTTCTCGTCGGTGATGTCGTCGCCGATGAACAGCACCGCGCTGGAGGCGAGCTGGGTCCGCAACTGGTCGAGTGCGGTGCCCTTGTGGGTGGCCACCACGGAGAGTTCGATGACCTCCTTGCCCTGGGTCACCGTGACGCCGTCGAAGGTGGCCGGACCGTTGCGGACCGCCTCGATGGCGGCGGCGGCGATCTGCGGGTCGACCCCACGGGTGTGCATCGCGACGCTCGCCGGTTTGCGTTCCAGCCGGATGCCCGGGTGCTGGGCCGCGATCTCACGCAGCGCGTTGCGGACCTGGGTCCGTACGGCTACCAACTCGGGGGAGAGCCGCTCGACGAAGCCGATGTCGAACTCGGATCCGTGGCTGCCGACGAGGTGCACCTCGCTCGGCAGCCGCGAGAGCGCGGCCAGGTCGCGCAGCGCCCGACCGGAAACCACCGCCACTGTGGTCTGCGGTAGCGCGGCGAGCGCGCGGACCGCGGCGACCGACTCGGGCAGTGGGACGGCTGTGCTCGGGTCTTCCACGATCGGCGCCAGCGTGCCGTCATAGTCGCAGGCGACCAGGAGCTGGGGGACCCGGGCGATCCGGCCTATGGCGGAACGCAGCTCAGGGTCCATGACCCCGGTGGCGTTTGCCGCCCCATCGTTGACGGACGTGTTCACTCGGCCTCCGCCTCGGGAACTCCGAGCTCCGAGAGGAAAGACTTGGCCCAGTGGCCCACGTCGTGGGTACGCAGGTGACGTTGCATTGTCCGCATCCGGCGGCGTGCCTCGGTTTTCTCCACGTGCACTGCCCGGAGGAGGGCGTCCTTGACCGCGTCCGGGTCGTGCGGGTTACACAAAAATGCCTGGCGAAGCTCGGTGGCGGCGCCGGCGAACTCACTGAGTACGAGCGCGCCACCCTGGTCGGCACGTGATGCTACGTATTCCTTCGCCACGAGGTTCATTCCGTCTCGCAGCGGGGTCACCATCATCACGTCGGCAGCAACGTACATCGCTGCCAGCTCAGTGCGACTGTACGACTGATGGAGGTAATGGACCGCCGGCACGCCGACCCTGCCGAACTCGCCGTTGATCCGACCGACCTCGCGCTCCACCTTCACCCGTAGTGCCTGGTAGTGCTCCACGCGCTCACGGCTGGGTGTCGCGACCTGAACCATGACCGCGTCGGGAACTGTCAACTTTCCGTCAGCCAGCAGCTCCCGGAAGGCCTTGAGCCGCAACTCGATGCCCTTTGTGTAATCCAGCCGGTCCACGCCCAGGATTATCGTCTTCGGGTCGCCCAGCTCGGCGCGAATCTGCTTGGCCCGGGCCTGGATCGCCGGGTCGGCGGCCATCCGTTCCATTTCCTGGGTGTCGATCGAGATGGGGAAGGCGCCCGCCTTCACCTGCCGACCGTCGACCTGGATCATCTGACCCTCGTAGCGCAGCCCGAGCAGGTGCCGGGCCAGCCGGACGAAGTTCTGCGCGGCCAGCCGCTGCTGGAAACCGACCAGATCGGCGCCGAGCAGACCGCGCAGGATCTCGGTACGGAACGGCATCTGCATGAACAGCTCGATCGGCGGGAACGGGATGTGCAGGAAGAACCCGATCCGCAGGTCCGGGCGGAGCTCACGGAGCATCGCCGGCACCAACTGGAGCTGGTAGTCCTGCACCCAGACCGTCGCGCCCTCGGCCGCCACGTCGGCTGCGGCCTCCGCGAACCGGGCGTTGACCAGGCGGTACGCCTCCCGCCACCGGCGCTTGTAGGCCGGCGTCTCCACCGCGTCGTGGTAGAGCGGCCAGATCGTCGCGTTGGACTGGCCCTCGTAGTAGCGCTCCAACTCCTCGGCGCTGAGCGGGACCGGGTGCAGCCGGATCCCCTCCAGGTCGAACGGCTCGGGGGCGGCGCCGGTGCCACCGGCCCAGCCGACCCAGGTGCCCTTGTGTTCGGCGAGTACGGGATGCAGGGCGGTGACCAGCCCGCCAGGGCTGCGTCGCCACTGCCGGCCCTCGGGTGTGCTCACCTCGTCGACCGGCAGACGGTTCGCCACTACGACAAAGGAGCTACGGACGGTCACGATCGGCCACCTCCGGGTACTGACGGGTCCACCGCGATGAGCGTACTGAGCGTAGCTGCGGCGTCTTGTGCCCCGTGCCGGAGTCTCCTACCCGCCTCGGTGCGACCGAATCCTAGAGGTGATCTTGTCGACAGCCCGCGGGTCGGAGGTCGATGATCGGCCATTCCTTGGGCAGCACCTCGCCGAGCAGCTCCCGCCGGTCCGTCATGATCGGCACGAGGGGGTGGGCGGCGGCGTCCATCGCCAACTGAGCTAGGTCCGTGTGTCCGGCCATCCGGCGCGACCATCCGCCGAGAAACGAGCACATGTTCGGCTCGACAGGTGTTACCCGGATGTGCGGCAACGCGGCGAGCACTTCGAGCATCTCCCACTGATCGGGAGTGGCCTCCTGGTGCGCACGGACGAGGCAGAGTGCCGGCACCAGCACGTGCACGCCATAGTCGGCGGCTTCCGCGATGCGGTGTCCGACATCCCGTTCGGACGAGGAATATGCCAGCAGGGCGGTCGCATCCAGCGCCAAGCCGTAGCCCGTCACCGGGTGGCTCTCGCGCGTGCCGCCAAGACCTCCGCCTGGAGCTGGGCTGCCTGTTCGCGCAGTTCGGGCGTGATGCTCGCCCGCAACTGCTCCATCTCGGCGTGTACCCGCGCGACGCCCTCGTCGGTGATCTCAAAACCCACCCGCCGGAGGATCTCCCGCGTCTTCTCCCCGGCCACCCTCCGGCGCAGAGACTCAGCGACATAGGCGGAGGCGTTCGGCTCGTCGGCCAGCCTGTCGGCAAGCTCATCGGGCAGGCTGATGGTGATCTTCTTGGTCATACCGAAACCGTAATTTGCCTTACCGGCTCTGGCAAGGAGGCGCGCTCGCGTACCCCTGGGGCGGGGTGATGTGGGCGAAGCGCGCCGTACCTGTCAGGATTGACGATGGCGTGCGCGCGGCCGGCTACCGGCCGGCGGCGGCGGGCGGTCCTCGCAGCCCGCGCCGCGCCGCCGATCAGCGACAGCAACCGACGGAGGTAGCCCGCACCGTGGCCCAGTACATCTACGTCCTGGAAAAGGCGCGCAAGGCGCACGGCGACAAGGTCGTGCTCGACAACGTCACGTTGAGCTTCCTGCCGGGAGCCAAGATCGGTGTGCTCGGTCCGAACGGCGCCGGTAAGTCCAGCCTCCTCAAGATCATGGCAGGGCTGGACAAGCCGAGCAACGGCGAGGCCCGACTCATGCCCGGCTACACGGTCGGCATGCTCGCCCAGGAGCCCCCGCTCAACGAGGCCAAGACCGTGCTCGGCAACGTCGAGGAGGCGGTCGCCGAGACCAAGGCCAAGCTGGAGCGGTTCAACAAGATCGCTGAGCAGATGGCCACCGACTACTCCGACGAGCTGATGGAGGAGATGGGCAAGCTCCAGGAGGAGCTTGATCACCTCGACGCCTGGGACATCGACTCCAAGCTCGAACTGGCCATGGACGCGCTGCGCTGCCCGCCGCCGGACGCCGACGTGACCCAACTCTCCGGTGGTGAGCGTCGCCGGGTCGCGCTCTGCAAGCTGCTGCTGGAGGCGCCCGACCTGCTGCTGCTCGACGAGCCCACCAACCACCTGGACGCGGAGAGCGTCTCCTGGCTGGAGCAGCACCTCGCCAAGTACGCCGGCACCGTCATGGCGATCACCCACGACCGGTACTTCCTCGACAACGTGGCCGGCTGGATCCTGGAGCTGGACCGCGGCCGGGCGATCGGGTACGAGGGCAACTACTCCACCTACCTGGAGAAGAAGGCCGCCCGGCTGGCCGTCGAGGGCCGCCGCGACGCCAAGATGAAGAAGCGCCTCACCGAGGAGCTGGAGTGGGTCCGCTCCAACGCCAAGGCCCGGCAGACCAAGTCCAAGGCCCGCCTGGACCGGTACGACGAGATGGCGAACGAGGCGGAGAAGACCCGCAAGCTCGACTTCGAGGAGATCCAGATCCCGCCGGGCCCGCGCCTGGGCAGCACGGTGATCGAGGCGGTCGACCTCAGCAAGGGCTTCGGTGACCGGCTGCTGATCGACAACCTGTCGTTCTCGCTGCCGCGCAACGGCATCGTCGGCATCATCGGCCCCAACGGCGTCGGCAAGACCACCCTGTTCAAGACCATCGTCGGGCTGGAGGAGCCGACCGGCGGTCAGGTCCGGGTCGGTCCCACCGTCTCGCTGTCGTACGTCGACCAGAACCGTGAGGGCCTCAACGGCGACAAGACCGTCTGGGAGGTCGTCTCCGACGGGCTGGACTACCTGATGGTGGGCAAGGTCGAGATGCCGTCGCGGGCCTACATCGCCGCGTTCGGCTTCAAGGGACCGGACCAGCAGAAGCCGACGAAGGTGCTCTCCGGCGGTGAGCGCAACCGGCTCAACCTGGCGCTGACCCTGAAGATCGGCGGCAACGTCATCCTGCTCGACGAGCCGACGAACGACCTGGACGTGGAGACGCTGTCCAGCCTGGAGAACGCGCTACTGGAGTTCCCCGGCTGCGCCGTGGTCATCTCGCACGACCGGATGTTCCTGGACCGCGTCGCCACGCACATCCTGGCCTGGGAGGGCGACGACCAGGACCCGTCCCGGTGGTTCTGGTTCGAGGGCAACTTCGAGGCGTACGAGAAGAACAAGATCGACCGCCTCGGCGCGGAGGCTGCCCGGCCGCACCGGGTGACCTACCGCAAGCTGACCCGCGACTGACCGGCCGAGAAGGTGTCTGACCGCTTCGTCTACCACTGCACCCTGCGCTGGTCCGACCTGGACGCGTACGGCCACGTCAACAACTCGCGCTTCCTCACGCTGTACGAGGAGGCGCGGGTGGCGTTGATGTTCGCCGGCGGCCGGGCCTGGGGCGTCGGCTCGTTCGCCGACGGGGTGGTGATCCGCCGGCACGAGGTCGACTACCTGCGCCCGGTCGACTACGCGCTCGGCCGGGCCACCGCGGAGGCGGCGCCCACCGTCCGGATCGAGCTCTGGGTGGAGGAGATCCGGGCCTCCCGGTTCACCGTCGCCTACGAGTTGTACGACGGTGAGGTGCTGGCCAGCCGGGCCCGCTCGGTGCTGGTGCCGTTCGACCTGACCCGCCAGGTGCCCCGGCGGATCACCACCGAGGAACGGGACTTCCTGCTCACGTACGCGCCGCGGGGCGGTGTGGTGTGACCCGGCCGGGCACCGCCGAGCCGGGCCGGACGGCGGCGTCCACCCACGGTGTCGCCGGGGTGGCGGACGCGGGCGCCTTCCTGGCCCGGCTGGTCCGGTTGGATCCGGTCGCGCCGGTCCGGTTGCGGCCGGCCGGCGCACCGGGCCGGGTCGCCCTGTGGGCGCGGCTGCCGTGGCAGGTCCTGGTGGTCCGCACGGTTGCCGGTGGGCCGGCCGACGGCGTCGCTGAGGACGTCACCGTGGCGGCCGCGGAGCTGCTCGCCGAGCTGGAGCGGGGCGGCGTGACCCTGCCGACCCGCCGGGACGCCCAGTGGCGGTGGCCGCTGCCGCCGACGCGGAGCCGCCAGGTGGAGGCGTTGCCCGTTGCCGAGGTGCGACGGATCGCCGACGCGGCGGCGGGCACCCTGCGGACGGCGAGCGAGCAGGGTGTGGCCGGCCGTGCCGTGGGCCAGCGGGCCCTGCGTGACGCGTTGCTCGACCACGTGGCGGTGCTGATCACCCCGGACGGGACGCCCGCCGCGCCGGTCGAGGTGCCGCAGCGACTGGTGCAGGGGGTGGTCCGGATGGGCTTCCTGGGCGCCGCCAGCGGCTCGGCGGCTGGCGAGGGTGGGGACGCCGTTCAGGTGCGGGTGGCCGGTCGTTGGGTCGGCCTGGTGGGACCGCACGGAGCGGCTTGGTTGCAGAAGGCCACGGATCTTGCCGTGACACCCCTGAACGCTCGTCCGAACGGATGACCCCGGATCATTCTTCTGGTCAGGGGCGGTCGTTGGGGGGGTGCTTCAACCCGGCTGTCCGGGTACCGTCCATCCTCGGATCCAACGCACCGTAGGCGACTGGATCCGCTGGGGAGTGAGGTGCGCGAGCGATGCCGTGGTGGTCATGGCGCCCCGGTCCCGCCGACGGCGGCGATCCGGAAACCCGAAGCGGGATCACAGTCGACAACGCGGTCCGGATCGGGCCGCCCAGCCCTCGCCAGCCGGGGGACGACTGCCCGTCCAACGAGCGGCCCGTGCTGACCGAGATGCCCGCCACCGTGGAGCCGGTGAGTCTGCGCCGGGTCTGTGACGCGCTCGATCTGCTCGACGTGCGTTATCTGGCCGACGGCGACGGCAACCTGCTGGCGATGTGGGAGCGGCACGCGGTGCTGGTCACCCTCGAAGGGCCGGAGGACGAGATCCTGGTCATGCGGGCACGTCCGCATGCCACGGTCCCGCCGGACTGGGCCGACCGGGCGTACCGGGTGGTCAACGAGTGGAACCACACCCGCCGGTTCTGCAAGGCGTACATCGGTGACCCGACCGAGCGCGGTCAGCTACCGATCTACGCCGAGCTTCAGGTGCCCCTGGGCGCCGGCACCCACGACGCGCTCCTGGTCGAGATGCTCGACTGCGGCGCGGCGGTCGCCACCAGCTTCGTGGACTGGCTGCACGACGAGGGCGCGCTGCTCTGACGACGCTCCGGATGGGGTGGGTCAGCCGCCGTTGGCCGGGTCGTCCTCGACGTTGACCATGAAGTACGCGGCCCGCTCCAGGTAGTCCCAGAGGGTTGCGGCGATCTCCGGCTCAAGGTCGAGCCGGTCCACGGCGCGGCGCATGTTCCGTAGCCAGGCGTCCCGTTCGGCCGCGCCGATCCGGAACGGCGCGTGGCGCATCCGCAGCCGCGGGTGCCCGCGCTGAGCGGAGTACGTGTTTGGCCCGCCCCAGTACTGCATCAGGAACAGGGTCATCCGGTCCGCGGCCGGGCCCAGGTCCTCCTCCGGGTACATGGGTCGCAGCAGGGGGTCGGTGGCGACGCCGGCGTAGAACTCGTCGACCAGCTTGCGGAAGGTGGGTTCGCCGCCGACCGCTTCGAAGAGGGTCATCGACGCACCGGGACGGTCGGATTCACCTGCGGAAGTCACAGTTCCATCCTGCCAGGTGCGCCCGGCGCCGGCCCGACCCGCACGACGTGCGTCGGATCACGCCGGGTCGACAACCCCGAATGTCGGGCACCCGGCGTTTGTGGGTGGAGGTCGCTTCGGCCGTCAGGTGACAGCGTGCCGGCGGTGGCCGTCACCGGCATGCGGGTCGGACGTGCCTCCCACCGGGCGGTCGCTGGCCGGGTCGCCGAGCCCGGAGGGCGGCGGATCGGCGTTGGCCAACGAGGCGGCAGTGATCGCTTCGTCCACCGTCTGCCGGTCCGGCCAACGCAGCGTGGCGACCGCCATCAGCACCACCCCGGCTGCGCTCCAGACCCCCACCACGATCGGAATGGGGAAACGTTCGGCGAGCAACCCGGTGACCAGCACCGCGAGGCCCTGAATGACCTGGATGCCGGTGGCCATCACCCCGAAGGCGCGGGCTCGGAAGCCGTTGGGCAGCGCCTGGACGAACAACCCGTTGGCCATCGGCATCATGCCGGCGACCGCGAACCCGCAGAGCGAGGCGAGCAGCGCGACCACCAGCGGCGGGGGGTCGAGCAGCACCGGCACGAGCATCAACGGGGCGAGCACCGCGAGTGGCCGCATCAGCTTCAGTCGGCGAGCCGGCCCGAACAGGCGACTCACCAGCAACCCACCGACGATGAAGCCGATCGGATTGGCCACCATGATCGCCGCCTGTGCGGTGCCCGCGCTCAGCGCGCCACGGCCCTCTTCGTTGGCCCAGGCTGCGGCGAGACCCTCGGGAACGATCGAGAAGAGCATCGAACTGAACACCAACACCGCGATGGCCCGCAGCACCGGTGTGCGGAACACCATGCCGAACCCCTGCCGAGTCTCCTGCAGCAGATGGCTGCGGTGCTCCGGGTTCATCATCGCCGGGCGGTCGCGCACACCCAGGCGAACCAGCAGCGCCGAGACACCGAACGTGACCGCGTTGAACAGCAGCGCCGCCTCCGGGTCGACCGCGGCGACAGCGGCGCCGAAGACGTACCCCACGACCTGGGCGGCCTGCCCGACGCTGCTGTTCAGTGACAGCCCCAGCACCAGTCGGTCCCCGGTGAGCAACTGCGCGATCAGCGCGGACTTCGCCGCCTGGCTCGGCGGGTTGGCCAGCGTGGCGGCGAAGATGAGCACCAGCACCGCCTGGTACGGCAGGCCCGGAATGGCGATGAGCAGCATCAGCGCCATCCGGATGAGGTCGCATGCCACCATCACCCGTCGGAACGGGTACCGCTCCGCGAGTGCGGCGAGCACGGGACCGCCGAGCAACCAGGGCAGGAAACTGACAGCGAAGGCAGCCGCGGAGAGCGCGACGGACCGGGTCTGCTGATAGACGAGCAGGGTGACGGCGGCCTTCGCGACATAGTCGCCGATCCAGGAGAGAGCGCCGGCCACGAACACAGCCCGGAACTCGTGCTGGCCGAAGACTTCGCGGAATGTGGCGGGGCCTTCCGCAGAAGGTCGCTCCTCAGGCACCGTCGCCTCCATCGGCCCCGGCTCGGCCGCTCGTGGCAGCCCGGCCGGAAGCGCTCGTCAGATCTACGGATCAGCGAGGATGTGATCACGCTTTGGTGGGAACGCGTGCTCCGGATTCTGCCCGATCGTCTGACAACTAGCTAGGTCGAACGGGTCGTTCGTCGCCTCCCCGACTGAACGAACGGACGATACCCGAGGGGCCGGCCGGATCGCGACCCCTGAATTGCCGGACAGTGTCGGCGGTGTCAGGTGGCGCCGCCCTGACCGGTTTCACCTTCCGGCAACGGCCGGGTCGACAGACCGGGATAGATGCGGGCCGCGGCGATCTGCGCGGTGATCCCCGAATTTTCCAGCGCCTCGGCGAGACGCCGACGCAGTTCCCGGCCCACCGCGAACTGCCCGTCCGCGGTGGTCTTCACCACGGTGCGGATGACCGCGCCGTCCACCGTCACCTGCTCGACACCCAGCACCTCGGGCGCCTCCACGATCTCCGGTGACAGCTCCGGGTCCATCGCGATCGAGGCGGCCGCGGTCCGTAGCACCGCCGTGGCCTCCTCGGTGCTGTTGAAACCGATGGGCAGGTCCACCACCACGAGAGCCCAACCCTGGCTCTTGTTGCCCACCCGGATGATCTCGCCGTTGCGGATGTACCAGAGCACGCCCCGGCCGTCGCGCACCGTGGTGACCCGCAGGCCGACCGACTCGACCACGCCCATCGCCTCGCCCAGGTCGACGTTGTCACCCACGCCGTACTGGTCCTCGATCAGCATGAACAGGCCGGCGATCAGATCCTTCACCAGGCTCTGCGCGCCGAAGCCCAGCGCGACGCCGGCGATCCCCGCGCTGGCCAGCAGCGGCGCCAGGTCGAAGCTGAACTCCCGCAGGATCATCAGTAGCGCGATGCCGAAGACGAAGGCGGTGGTCAGGCTGCGCAACACCGACCCGATCGCCTCGGCCCGCTGCCTCCGTCGCTCCGGCACGAACTCGGCAGGGTCGACAGCGGCGGTGGGTACCCGCTCGCGCAGCGGCCGCAGCATCGTCGGCACCGCACCGTCGGTGGTCGTTCGCACCAACCGGTTGATGGTCCGGTGCAGCGCCCAGCGGGCCACCATCGCCAGCGCCAGGATCAGCAACACCCGAAGCGGTTTGAGCAGGATCCAGTAGCTTCCCTCGGCGAACCAGGCCGACCTGGTGATGTCGTAGATCCACTCGCAGGAGGTGCTGCCCTGGCAGCTCACCGAGACGGCGTCGGACAGGGCTAGGGGCGTCACGCTGGCGGCACTCACTATGTCTTCGTACCGCAAGGAGCCCGAGCGTCCGCCGCCGACCCACCGACCGGCGGACCGGTCGTTGCGAGCATGGCGACTGGAGAGGCGGAGCGCGCGCGTCGACCCGATGGGCGCAAGGGCCTGGACCGGTTGGGGTGGCAGTCGCGCGGAGCAACCAGGCCGAAGCGGTGCGTTCGGCATCGATTCCGTCCCAGCGCGGGTGATCCGCTTACCAGAAGAGAGATTAGTACGTGAAGTCCCCGAAAGGCGGGGGTAGACCGACGCTGAGCTGGGAGAACGCTCCGTAAAGATCATCGGGCACAACCAGGGCACAACTTAGCTTCGATCTTGGATGGCCGATGACCCTGACCGTTGGCCGTTGGCCTGCCGTAGGAGCTGGCCGACTAGGCCGCGCGGCCGGTCACTCTTCGGTATCCAGTGCACGTAGGTTTCCAGCGTGATCCGCAGACTCGCGTGCCGTAGTGCCTTCTGCACGTGCTGGGGTTCGACACCGTTGCTGATCAGCGTGGTGGCGAAGAAGTGCCGCAGTGAGTGGAAGGTGCCCTGCTTGGGCCAGCCCGCAGCGCAGCGCCAGTCCTCCCACAGCTCCGACCAGTAGCGATCCGTAAGCAGCTTGCCTCGGGTTGAGGTGAACAGGAGTGCGGCCGGCCGAGTCACCGGCTTTCCGCTGGTGATGTCCGGAAGCTGGAATTCGACGGGGCCGACCTCCCTGATGTGGGCTGCCAACTCCTCGGCGACGACGGCGTCCAAGTCAACCGTCCCGGCTGACCCACTCTTCGGTGCGGAGAGGTAGAAGCCTCCGAAATGCTCGGGAGAGTGCCGCAACTGCTGGACGACGTGAAGCTCTTGACTGCCAACATCAAGGCGACCCGCGTCGCGGGCCGCTCGCGCCGCCGAACCTGGGCCGGGCCGATGGCCCGCCGCTCGCGCCTTAGGCCTGCGGCCACGGCGCGATCGGTGATAGCCCGCCGGCGGCGCGACATACGACGAAGCCCCGGGCCGCCATGAGTGCTGGCAGTTTCCGGGGCTTCAGTGCTCAGGAGTACAAGGGCGGCCTCCGGCGGGGGCCAGACGACTCCGAGATGGAGTTGCCGCACGGTTGCGGTTGAGGGGTGTGAGGTGGGGTGCCATCCCGCCCGCCACCGACCCAGGCGGAGCCGAGCAGATCAGGGCTAGGGTGCCAAGGTCGTTCGTCCGGTAGGGCGCTCCACCTTGGCGCCCAGGCGGTGTCTTCAAAGGATTTTGGTGTCGGATGATGTAGGGCGTGGGTCGTCGCTATGAGTTGTCTGACGTCGAGTGGGATGCGTTGTCGAGGTATCTGCCGTCGGCGGTGACTGGTGGTCGGCCTCGGGTCGATGACCGGCGGGGTCCTCAACGGGATCGTGTGGAAGATCCGGGCCGGGGCGGCGTGGCGGGATGTGCCCGCCCGCTACGGATCCTGGCAGTCGATCTACACCCGTTTCCGCAGATGGGCCCTGGACGGCACGTTCGAGCGGATGCTCGCCGGGGTCCAGGCCGACGCGGACGCTGCCGGGGACATCGACTGGCTGGTGTCGGTGGATTCCACGATCGTGCGTGCTCATCAGCATGCCGCTGGCGCTAAAGGGGGCATCGAGAAACGGACGAACCACAAGATCACGCCCTCGGTCGAAGTCGAGGTGGACTGACCACCAAGATTCACCTCGCCTGCGACGGCCTGGGTCGGACCCTGGCGTTCGTGCTCAGCGGCGGCAACGTCAACGACTGCAGCCGCTTCACGCACGTCATGGCAGCGATCCGGGTCGAGCGGTCCGGACCCGGCCGACCTCGGGTCCGGCCCGACCATGTCATCGCCGACAAGGGCTACAGCTCGAAGGCCATCCGTGAGCACCTGCGGCGGCGCGGCGTCGGACACACGATCCCTGAGCGCGCCGACCAGCAGGCCAACCGCCACCGACGAGGCAGCCGTGGCGGCCGACCACCGGTGTTCGACAAGCAGCTCTACAAACGGCGCAACGTCGTGGAGCGGTGCTTCAACCGGCTCAAGCAGTGCCGCAGCGTGGCGACCCGTTACGACAAGACCGCGACCTCGTTCCAGGCCACAGTCACTATCGCCGCGCTACTCCAATGGTTGTGAACCCTTGAAGACACGGCCTAGCCCTGATCTGCTCCACGGTGTGTGGGTCGGCGGCAGACGGGATGGCGCAAGCAGGTAGGCGGTGAGCGCTGGTTGCTTGACGACGACGATAGAAGTAGGGCATGAGCGAGCGCGGTTTGCCATACGGCGCAATCAACATCAATTGTCAGTGTTGCGGGTTGCTGCGACGGGTCCGGGACCGTGACGGGAATGTGCCCAAGCTTTGCGACGAGTGCGCCCAGCACCAAGGCCAGTTGCCGGAACGGCGGGCTCAGCGGGCCGAAGAACACGAACGGGAGTTACGCCGCTGGCTTGACGCCTGTCGCGCGAGTGAGGCGAAGTCGAGAAGGGTCGCCGATGCCGCAGGTGACCGTATCGCCTCCGCTTTGGCGAGCCGGGGTGCTCTGGCTAGTCGGTTGTACGAGGCCGGCCAACGGGCGGGCCACTCGTGCCCGACAAGTCAGATAGCCCTCGATCCGAAGGTCATCAGATGGGCTCAGGTGCACCGCGAAATCAGCAGAAGCAGCCGCGGTTACCTCAGCTACGAAGACGATGAGTAGCGCGGGCACAACGGCGACACCCAAGCCAGACCTCAGGCCTTCTCGTCCGTGCAGCATCCGTCGGAGCAACCCGAGGTCTGGCCGTCGGCATCGGTGGCCGGGAGGGGCGCGCAGTCGTCGCAGTGCTCACCGCGCCACGCCTCGATACCTTCCTTAACGGCTACCCCCGCGATAACGAGTGCGGCGATCGGGTCGGCCCATGACCAACCCCAAGCGGCGTTGAGGACCAGGCCCACGAGCAGCACCGCAGACAGGTAGGTGCACAGCATCGTCTGTGTCGAGTCGGCCATGACTGTTGCCGAGCCGAGTTCCCGGCCGGTGCGACGCTTGGCCCGAACGAGCAGCGGCATCACAAGTAGCGACGCCACGGCAAGGCCGATGCCAACTGGGCTAGCCTCAGCGTCTTCCCCGGATAGCAGCGAGCGGCCGGCATCGAAGGTAACCCAGGCAGCCAGGGCGAAGAACGATGCGGCGATAAGCCGTAGCGCCTGTCGTTCCCTGTTTTCCGGCACCCGTGAGCGGAACTGCCAGATCAGCACCGCTGCGCTGGACACCTCGACGAACGAGTCCAGGCCGAAGCCGATCAAAGCAGTGGAGGAGGCCGCCGCGCCAGCGGCAATCGCGACCAAGCCTTCAAGAAGGTTGTAGCCGGCGGTGGCGTAGGCCAACCACAGGCTGCGGCGTGAGAGCGCCGCACGCCGCTCCGGAGTCAGCAAGGACGTGCTCATGCGTTCACTCCCGAAGTGGTGGAGTCGGAGGAAGTCCCGTAGACCGGGCAGAGGGCGACGGCCTCGCCGGTGGCAGCGAGGACCAGTTCCGCCGAGCGCAGTAGATCCAGCAGCTCGGGCCGGGTGAGGGCGTAGAACGACTGGCGACCCTCCACCCGGTAGTCGATCAGGCCACAGTCACGCAGGCACGCCAGGTGTTTCGACACCGTTGACTGCGCCAGCCCCAACTCGCCGGTCAGGTCGACCACCCGAGCCTCACCGGACGCGATCCGTCGCAGAATCGCCAGCCGAGCTGGATCCCCGAGGGACCGGAACAGCGCCACGGCCGGAGCCAGGCCGGGGGTGCAATCAATCGCCATGGCGCGATGATAGCCGGATTCAGCGATGATTGGGAAGGTGTCGGCATGACCCTCGAAGGCGGTGGGGTGAAAGATCATCGGGCACAGATCCGGCACAACTGAGGCCAACAAGGGCTGTCAACCAATGTCAGGCAACGGCAGAGTTCTCCCAGGCCGGGACGGCGATCCGCCCGGATGCGGATGATCCTCATACCCTATGAGGGATTAGTACGTGCAATCCGGGGTCCGATCAGGGACTATTGGCGCAACGGACGTCGGTGATCGGCCCGGCGTCGACCGTGTGGGCCCCTGTGCCCGGCCCCGGTCGGCGGCGGTCCCCAGCAGCCGCTGAACCGGGAGGGTGAGCGCGATGCCTGACATACGACCCACGGTGGGCTCCGGCGCGTTGGTCCTCAACGCCACCTACGAGCCGCTGTGTGTCGTGTCGGTGCGCCGCGCCGCGATCCTCGTCCTCTCCGCCAAGGCGGTCTGCGTCGCCGACGGTGACGGCATCCTGCACAGCGCCCGGGACGCGCTCCCGGTGCCATCAGTGGTCCGGCTGACGCGCTTCGTCCGGGTGCCGTACCGAACGCATGTCGGGCTGTCCCGCCGGGCGATCTTCGCCCGGGACGGGTGGCGGTGCGCCTACTGCCGGGGGCCGGCAGAGACCATCGACCACGTCTTTCCGCGCAGCCGGGGTGGCCGGCACGCCTGGGAGAACGTGGTCGCCGCGTGTGCCCGGTGCAACCACACCAAGGGCGACAAGACTCCGGCCGAGATGGGGTGGCGGTTACACGCGTTGCCAACCGCCCCGAAGGGCACCGCCTGGCGGGTGCTGGGCCACCGCGCCCCCGACCCCCGCTGGGCCGACTGGCTGGACCTGCGGGAGCCCGAGGCCGCGGCCTGACCCCGCAGCGTGGTCAGGCTCCGGATTGCGGGCGGGTTGCCCGGCGCGCTGCGCGTTCGTGGCGGTCGACAGCTCGGCGGTACGCGATCGCGAGTAGCCGGTCGATCTCGGGCAGCAGGTGCGGACCGGGCATGACGATGCTGGCGAAGCCGTACTGCGCGTAGCCCGGGTGCGGCACGAGGGTGTCCAGTCGGGCGAAGTCGAACTCGTGCCGATGCTCCTCGAATGCCTTGGGCGGGAAGCCGAACAGCCGCTCGAACTCGGCCCGGCCCAGGTCCAGGTTGAGGCGGAAGACGCCGGGGCGGTCAAGCTGTGCGGCCTCGTCGAAGCCGGGCACGTCGTGCTCGACGATGGTGGCGAACGGCTGGCGGCGGTCCGGGCCGACGAAGAAGAACCGGTCGCCCCAGGCCGCCTCGGGTGATCCGTTCTCCTCGCTCGCCACGACCTGCTCGACGTCGGGCAGTGCGGCGATCCGATCGGCGAGCACTGCCGTGTCGACACCGGTCGGAACGTGCAGGACCGCGTCGGCGTGTTCGATGGTGGCCTGGTCCAGCGGGAAGTAGCGATAGTCGTGGGTCCGCTGCTCGGCCGCTGCGATGTCGGACGTCGGCAGGTAACGGGGAAGGCTAATCTCCTGCTGGAGTCTGCCCTCGTAGGTGGCGGCGGCGGGCGGCCCGATGCCGAGCGCCGGGCTCGCGCCGAGGCTGCCGGCGATCACCGCGTACCGGTCGCCCAGCAGCGACGCGACGATCGCGCCGGCGCCGGCCCAGGACACCTGCGTCTCGGCCAGCGTCATCGTGCTCTGGTGGCGTTGGAGGTGCGTGTTGTGCGCGAAGACCAGTGTGGGCCCGCGGTGTGCCTCGGCCGATCGGATCGCGAGCAGGTTCTCGGCCATCAGCGCGTCCCGGACCGCGGCCAGGTGGGCGAAGCGTTCCTCCTGGGCCAGTGGTGCGGCGGCCGCGGCGTGGTACCGCAGCAACGCGACAGCGGCCGTGGCGTGCACGAATGCCGCCGGCCAGCCCACTGACTTCCCCGGCGCCCGCAGGTACAGCTCGGTCAGCAGGTCGTCGGCGAGCACCCGCAGTCGCTGGGCGTCGGTCGAGCGCCCGACCGATCGGCCGGGCTCCCAGATCGCGGCCGTGTCACTCCACCGCGCCTCGTCCCCGATCAGGTCGTCGATCTCGGCAGCCCGGTCCAGGTCGAGGAACCGGCAGACCTGGGTGAGGTGCCAGCGCGGGCTCGGAGCACTCTCCAGCTCTACCGGGGCGTCGAAGCCGTGGAACGTCAGGCGCTCGGCGACCGGCCGTCCAGCGTTCCACTCCCGCATCCGCAGGAGGAGGTCGCGGTTCGCCGGGGCTGCCCCGAAACCGTGGCTGAACCCTTCGGCGAGCGCCCGGTCGAGCGTCACGTCGGCGACGCCCTGCACGAACTCGTCGGCGATCAGCCCGGCCGCCCGGTCGCTCTCCACGGCGATCGAGCGGTAGCCGTGCTCGATCAGCGACAGAAAAGCCTCGTTGCGGAGTTGGAGGAAGGCGGACTCACCGTGCGTCGGTTCGCCGAGCGCGAGCAGGTCCGGGGTTACCGCCAGCAGGTCGAGAAAAGATGGCATTCCATGAACCGTATCGTTGAACCAGCGGTTGAGACTCACGAGCGGTGGAGCGCGGTGACAGCCCCAAAACCTTCAAACCCACTGGTACGCCGGCCGGTCGACCTCGCGCGCGCCCACGGCCTCTCCGCGCAGGCAGTTCGCAACTACGAACGAGACGGCGTCCTGCCTCCGGCCCAGCGCACCCCGAACGGCTACCGTCGTTTCACCGAGCTGCACGCCAAGGCGCTGCGTGCCTACCTCGCGTTGATCCCGGGCCACGGCTATGCGGCCAGCGGCGAGATCATGCGGGCCGTCAACCGCGGTGAGATCGACACGGCGTTGCGCACCATCGACAAGGGGCATGCCCTGCTCCAGCGCGATCGGGACACCCTGGACGCGGTCGAGGCCGCGGTGGCGACGCTGACCGGAACGAGACCGCAACCGCAGAGCCAGAAAGCCGTGCCGATCAGCGTGGTGGCTCACCGGCTCGGTCTTCAGCCAGCCACGCTGCGCAAGTGGGAGCGGGCCGGGGTGCTGCGACCGGTACGTGATCCGGTGACTCACTACCGGCTCTACCGTCCCGACGACGTCCGGGACGCCGAACTGGCCCACCTGTTGCGCCGCGGCGGGTACCGGCTCGACCACATCGCCGGCGTGCTGCGTCGGGTGCGCGACGCCGGCGGTGCCGAACCGCTCGCCGCGTCGCTGAGCCAGTGGCGGCAACGGCTCACCGAACGAGCCCGGGCCATGCTCACCGGCGCCGCCCGGCTCGCCGATTACGTCGACGCCGGTCAGCCGCCTGAACGTGCCTCGACCAGCGAGGCGAACACCACCACGTTGTCCGCGTAGCCGGTCTCGCCGCCGACCCACTGGCCGCCGCAGGTGATCAGTCGGAGACTCGGGCGGCTGAAGTCGCCGTACACCTCGTCCACCGGCAGTCGGCCCTTGTCGAACTTCTCCACGGAGTTGACCTCGAAGACCGCCACGCGCTGGTCGGTGCGGGTGACCTCGATCTCGTCACCGGAGCGCAGCTCGCGCAGTTTGTGGAAGACCGCCGGTCCGCTGGTGGTGTCGACGTGCCCGACGATCACGGCTGGGCCGTACTGGCCCGGGGTGGGCCCCTGGTCGTACCAGCCGGCCTCCTGGGCGCGGGCCGCGTCCGGCACGGCGATCGTGCCGTCCGGGGCGATGCCCACGTCGTGTACGGGTGCCCGCACGTCGATCTTCTCGATGGCGAGGCTGGTCGGATGGCTGGCCGGTAGCACCGGGAACTTCTTCGGCGGCGGTCGCAGTCCGGCGCTGAGCCGGTCCGGCAGCAGGCTCATGCCGGTGACCTGCTCGACGCCGAGCATCGCCACGATCAGCACCATCAGCGCCGCGATGGCCAGCACCGGGAACCCGGGGCTCGTACCGAACCGGTGTCGGGCCGACGACGGCCCGGCCGGACGCCGCGGCGGCAGCGGGCGGGCGGCCGGATCGGCGGTGGTGACGCTGGCCGACACGGCCTGCCCGGCGATCCGGCGCAGCCGTCCGGAGACGCGGACCACCAGCCGGCCGGACGCGCGCAGCGCCGGCCCGGCCCGGAGGCGGGCGCGGCGATTCGGCCGCGCACGCGCGGATCTGCGGGTCATGGGTGATCCGGCTCAGGAGCCGGCTCCCGGTCGACGTCGGCCGCCGGCCATCCCGAGCACGATCGCGGTGGCCACCAACGCCACGCCACCGAGCACCAGCAGTGAGCCGGCGCCGCGCCCACCGGCCATCCCACCGCCACCGGTCGCCGGGCCCTTGCTGGGTGAGGCCATGTTCAGCACTGTCAGCGTGGTCGACGACGTCTGGCCGTTCTCGCAGCGCAGGTCGACCGGGTAGTCACCGGCCGGCTTGTCCCTCGCGATGGTGACCTGAGCGGTCAGGAAGCCCTTGTCCGGTTTGAGCTGGACGTGCCCGAACGCGTCGGAGTGCACGCTGGACTGGCGGTTGTTGTTGTCGTTGTCGCAGCTCGCCTTGATGCTGACCCGGCTGCCGGCCTGGGCGCTGTTCGGTGTCACCTCGACGAAGACGTTCTCGCCGGCTCGCGCCGGAGCTACCGACAACAGGACGAACGCCCCGACCAGCCCCACCAGTGTCAGTGCGGACGAGAGCGCGCGGTTGATCGTGCGGATTGCCTGCATGATTTCCCCCCAACCGGCGACGACCGCCGGAACCCTCCCCTGGGCACGCGCGCTGCTTTCCCCCTGGCCCAAAGGCAAACCCGCCCCACCCCACCCCACCCCCGCACCCACCCACTTTCCGCGATCTTGCACTTTCTGCGGCGACGAACCGGCACTTAGCCGGCATTTCACCAACAGAAACTGCAAGATCGCGGGGGAGAGGTGGGGCGCGGTCAGCGCGGGCGGGGGATGGGGCCGGTGGCGGGCAGGGGGGTGACGGGGTGCCAGTTCAGCGGTGAGGAGAGGACCATCGTGCTCGACGGTTGGCCGTACGGGGCGAGACGGTCGATGACCCCCTCGAACGCGCCGATCGAGCCGGCCGCCACCTTCAGCACGCTGCACGCGTCCCCGGTGATCCGGTGGATCTCCAGGATCTCCGGCCAGTCGGCAACCGCCGGGTCGTGCAGGATGCACCGCGCGCCGTAGCAGGACATCCGGATCAGCGCGACCACGGTACGGCCGGCGCGGCTGAGGTCGACGTGGGCGTGGTAGCCGGTGATGATGCCGGCCTCCTCCAGCCGGCGGACCCGCTCCGCGACCGACGGTGGCGAGAGGTGCACCCGCCGGGACAACTCGCTGAAGGACAGCCGCGCGTCGGCCTGCAACTCGCGCAGCAGCGCCCAGTCCATGTCGTCCACGCTCAGACCTTACTTTCGTGAACCGACTTCGCCTAGTTGCCTTTGGTTTGCCAGGAGAAGGCGGCGAGAGCCGTTGATTCGGCATTCCGTAGGCCGATCCGACCGCGAGATCATGACGTCGGCTAGTCCGGGGGAGGGAGACGAGATGGTGGATCAGACGGAGCGGCGGGCGCCGAACCGCCGTGCCACGGTGCAACCGGTGACCCCCGGGCAGCGTGCCGCGCAGGCGGAGCGCACCGGTGGCGAGCCGACCCTGGAGTTCGCCGACCTGGTGCCGTACGACGCGTACGTGCAGGCCAGCGCCCTGCACAAGATGCAGCACCCGCTCAGCAGCGACCCGGGCGAGATGTCCTTCCTGATGGTCAGTCAGATCATGGAGCTGTACTTCGGGCTGACCTGCCACGAGCTGCGGGAGACCCAGCGGCTGATTCGCGCCGACCAGATCTGGGAGTCGTTGGCCCCGCTGGGCCGAGCCAAGCTGCACCTGGAGGGGCTCAACGCCGCCTGGCAGGGCCTGCGCTGGATGAGCCCGGCAGACTTCAACAGGTTCCGCAACCTGCTCGGTGAGGCCTCCGGCTTCCAGTCGGCGATGTACCGGCAGCTGGAGTTCCTGCTCGGGCTGCGCGACCCGACGCTGATCCGCCCGTTCCGCCGGCAGGCCGAGGTGCATGCCGAGCTGAGCGCCGCGCTGACCACCCCGAGCCTCTGGGACGACGTGCTCGCGCTGCTCGCCCGGCACGGCTTCGACCTCCCCGCCGACCTGCTCGACCGGGACGTGGCCGTCGAACACGACCCGCACCCGTTGGTCGAGGCGGCCTGGGTACGGATCTACGACGACGCCAGCCCGGACAATCACCTGCGGCTGCTCGGCGAGGCGCTGAGCGCTGTCGCCGAGGAGTTCGGCGACTGGCGCTGGAACCACGTCAAGGCGGTGCAGCGGACGATGGGCGCCAAGGTCGGCAGCGGAGGCTCCGCCGGCCTGGCGTGGCTGCAGCGCAGCATGGCCCGGGTGGTCTTCCCGGAGCTTTGGTCGGCCCGCACAGCGATGTGACCGGAGAGCGAGACATGCACACCCCAGAACACGAAGCGCATCGCCGTGACGAGGCCGACCCCGGTCACCGGCACCTGTTCCACGTGCCGCCGGCCGACGGTGGCGACCACCCCGAGTCGGCGTACCTGGCCGGCAACTCGCTCGGCCTGCAACCTCGGGCCACCCGCGACGAACTCCTGGCCGACCTGGACGCGTGGGGGCGGCTCGGCGTGGAGGGGCACCTGGAGGCGGAGCGCCCCTGGCTGCCGTACCACGAGTTGTTGACCGGGCCGGCCGCGCGACTGGTCGGCGCCCGGCCCGCGGAGGCCGTGGTGATGAACTCGCTCACCGTCAACCTGCACCTGCTGATGGTGAGTTTCTACCGACCGGCCGGCGCGCGCACCCGCATCGTCATCGAGGACGCCGCGTTCCCCTCGGACAGCTACGCCGTGCGCAGTCAGGCCCGGTTCCACGGCCTGGATCCGGACGACACAGTGGTCCGGTTGCGTCCGCGTGCGGGTGAGGACGCCCTGCGCACCGAGGACGTGACCGACTACCTGGCCGCCGAGGGCGACCGGGTGGCGCTGCTGCTGCTCGGCGGGGTCAACTACCTCACCGGTGAGCTGCTGGACATCCCGGCGATCACGGCTGCCGGCCGGGCCGCCGGCGCGGTGGTCGGTTGGGACCTGGCCCACGCGGTCGGCAACGTGCCGCTGGCCCTGCACGACTGGGACGTAGACTTCGCCGCCTGGTGCTCCTACAAGTACCTGAACTCCGGCCCGGGCGCCCTCGCCGGCGTCTTCGTGCACGAGCGGCACCTCGGCGACGAGAGCCTGCCCCGGTTCGAGGGGTGGTGGAGCACCGCGGCGGCCACCCGGTTCGAGATGACGCCGGTGTCCCGGCCGCCGGCCACAGTGGAGGCCTGGCAGATCTCCAACCCGCCGATCTTCGCGATGGGTCCGGTGCGTACCTCGCTGGAGTTGTTCGACGCGGTGGGGATGACCGCGTTGCGCGAGCGCAGCCAGCGCCTCACCGGCTGGCTGGAGTCACTGTTCGACGAGGTGACAGTCGGCCGGCCGCTGCGGGTGGTCACTCCGCGCGACCCGGCCCGTCGAGGCTGCCAGCTCTCCGTGCGCATCGGTTCCGGCAGCGCCAACGAGCTGACCAAACGCCTACGGTACGAGCACGGGGTCATCGCCGACGCCCGCGAACCCGATGTCGTGCGGTTCGCCCCGGTGCCGCTGTACTCCACGTACCTCGACTGCTGGCGGGCCGCCGCGGCGCTCGCCGCGACGGTGGGGGCGAGCTCATGACCGCGCGGCGCGACGAGATCGCAATCATCGGTGCCGGGCTGGCCGGCTGCCTCGCGGCCTGCTTCCTGGCCCGGCGCGGCTACCCGGTGGCCCTCTACGAGCGCCGCTCCGACCCGCGCGCCGGCACCGCCGAACGCGGTCGCTCGATCAACCTGGCGCTCTCCGAGCGCGGCCTGGACGCGTTGCGCCGCATCGGGCTGGCCGAGCAGGTGATGACCGACGCGCTGCCGATGCGCGGCCGGATGATCCACCCGGTCGAGGGCGAGCAGCAGTTCCAGTCCTACAGCGCGGCCGGTGACCGGGCGATCAACTCGATCAGCCGGGGTGCGCTGAACAACGCCCTGCTGGACGAGGCCACCGCGCTGCCCGGCGTGCGGGTCGTCTTCGACCACCGGCTGGTCGGGCTCGACCCGACCGACGGCGCCCTGAGCTTCGAGACCCCGCAGGGCCCGGTCGTGGCGAAGGCGTCGGTCGTGCTGGGCGCCGACGGCGCCGGCTCCGTGGTGCGCGGGCAACTGCTGGCGTACGGGCTGCTGGACGAGAGCGTCGACTTCCTCGACTACGGCTACAAGGAGCTGACGATTCCGCCGCTGGGCGGGGACTTCGCCCTGGAGGAGGACGCGCTGCACATCTGGCCGCGCGGCACCTCGATGATGATCGCGCTGCCGAACCCGGACCGCTCCTTCACCTGCACGCTGTTCTGGCCCAACGACGGTGCCGGCAGCTTCGCCTCGCTGACCAGTCCGGCGGAGATCGAACGGCACTTCACCGAGCACTACCCGGACGTGGTCCCGCTGGCCCCGAACCTGATCGACGACTACCAGCACAACCCGGTGGGCGTGCTCGGCACTGTGCGCTGCACCCCGTGGCAGGTCAACGGGAAGGTCGGCCTGCTCGGCGACGCGGCGCACGCCATCGTGCCGTTCTACGGCCAGGGCGCCAACTGCGCCTTCGAGGACGTGGTGGAGCTGGACCGCTGCCTGGACGAGTGCGCCGACGACTGGTTGGCGGCGCTGCCGCTGTTCCAGCGGCGCCGACAGGAGAACGCCGAGGCCATCGCCACGATGGCGCTGACCAACTTCGTGGAGATGCGGGACAAGGTCGCCTCCCCGGTCTTCCAGGCCCGGCGGCGGGTGGAGCACGCACTGGAACGGGCCCTGCCCGGCCGGTACGTTTCCCAGTACGAGCTGGTGTCGTTCTCCACCACCCCGTACGCGGAGGTTCGCCGTCGGGTGCGCCGACAGCACCGGGTGCTCGGGGCGGTCGTCGGCGGGGCCGCGCTGCTGCTGGTCGGCGCGATCGGTGCGGCACTGAGCCGAGGGAGGCGGGCATGACCGGCAACTGGGATCCGCGGCTGATGGCCGGCCACGCGCCGAGTGGCCCGCAGCGGTTGCGCAACTTCGTCGCCGGCGAGTTCGTCGACGGCGGAAACACGTTCGCCAAGGCCAGCCCGGTCACCGGGGAGCAGGTCTTCGAGGTGGACGAGGCGTCGCTGTCCACGGTGGACGACGCGGTGGCGGCTGCCCGGGCGGCGCTGCGGGGGCCGTGGGGCCGGATGGGGGAGCGCGAGCGCGCCGAGGTGCTGCGCCGCGTCGCCGACGAGTTGGAGCGCCGCTTCGACGACCTGGTGACCGCCGAGGTCGCCGACACCGGCAAGTCCATCGCCCAGGCCCGCACCCTGGACATTCCGCGCGGCGCGGCGAACTTCCGGGCGTTCGCGGAGATCGTCGCGACCGCGCCCACCGAGTCGTTCACGACTGTCACCCCGACCGGCGGCCGGGCACTCAACTACGCGCTGCGCAAGCCGGTCGGCGTGGTAGCGGTCATCGTGCCGTGGAACCTGCCACTGCTGCTGCTCACCTGGAAGGTGGCTCCGGCGCTGGCCTGCGGCAACGCCGTCGTGGTCAAGCCCAGCGAGGAGACTCCCGCCTCGGCGACGGTGCTGGCCGAGGTGATGGCCGCCGCTGGCGTACCGGCCGGGGTGTTCAACCTGGTGCACGGCTTCGGGCCGGACTCGGCGGGCGAGTTCCTCACCCGCCACCCGGGCGTCGACGCGATCACCTTCACCGGCGAGTCGGCCACCGGCGGCGCGATCATGCGGGCCGCCGCCGACGGAGTGAAGGCGGTGAGCTTCGAACTCGGTGGCAAGAACGCCGGCCTGGTCTTCGCCGACGCCGACCTGGACGCCGCGGTGGCCGGCTCGGTGCGGTCCAGCTTCACCAACGGCGGGCAGGTCTGCCTCTGCACCGAACGCATCTACGTGCAGCGCCCGGTCTTCGAGGAGTTCACCGCCCGGCTGGCGAAGCGGGCCGGCGAACTGGCGTACGGCTGGCCGACAGACGAGGCCACCGCCACCATGCCGCTGATCTCCCACCAGCACCGCGGGAAGGTGCTCGGCGCGTACGAGCTGGCCCGCTCCGAGGGCGCCGAGGTGCTCACCGGTGGCGGCACGCCCACCTTCGGCGACACCCGCGACGGCGGGTCGTACGTGCAGCCGACGGTGCTCACCGGGCTCGGCCCGGACGCCCGCACCAACCGGGAGGAGATCTTCGGCCCGGTAGTGCACGTCGCGCCGTTCGACACCGAGGACGAGGCGTACGCCCTCGCCAACGGCACCGAGTACGGCCTGGCGGCGACCGTGTGGACCCGGGACGTGGGCGTCGCGCACCGGGCCGGCGCCCGGCTCGACGCCGGCATCGTCTGGGTCAACACGTGGTTCCTGCGTGACCTGCGTACCCCGTTCGGCGGGGTGAAGGCGTCCGGGATCGGTCGCGAGGGCGGCGTGCACTCGCTGAACTTCTACTCCGAACTCACGAACGTCTGCGTGGACCTGTCGTGAGCCGTAGCGAGGGAGCGGGCATGGAAGCTGACATCGAGGGCGCCAACCGGGAGCTGGCCGACGCCCGCAGCACCGGCAAGCCGTGCGCGCCGCTTCGGGGCCGGCTGTTGCCGGAGGGCGACGTCGAGGCCGCGTACCGGGTGCAGCAACTCCAGGCGCGGGCCTGGCAGGGCCGCGGCGAACGCCGGGTCGGCGCGAAGATCGGGTTGACCTCGCGGGCCGTGCAGGAGACCTTCGGGGTGTTCCAGCCGGACTTCGGCATGCTGACCGACGCCATGGCGGTCGGCGACGGGGTCGAGGTGCCCATCGACCGGCTGCTCCAGCCCCGCGTGGAGGCGGAGATCGCCTTCGTGCTCGACAAGGATCTCCCCAACCCGCAGCTCACCACCGTCGACCTGATCCGCGCGGTCGACCACGTGTTGCCGGCGATCGAGATCGTCGACTCCCGGATCGCCGCCTGGGACATCTCCATCGTGGACACGGTCGCCGACAACGCCTCCAGCGGGCTCTTCGTGCTCGGCACCACCCCGCGCCGGCTCGCCGACGTGGACCTGCGACTGTGCGGCATGGTGCTGGAGCACGCCGGCGAGCCGGTCTCGGTGGGCGCGGGAGCCGCCTGCCTGGGCAACCCGCTGCACGCCCTGCAGTGGTTGGCGGGCACCCTGGCCCGCGCCGGTGACCCGCTGCGCGCCGGGGACGTGGTGCTCTCCGGGGCGCTCGGCCCGATGGTGCCGGTCACCCCGGGTGCCGCGTACGAGGCCCGGATCTCCGGGCTCGGCTCGGTGCGCACGTCCTTCAGCCTGGGAGGCAACCAGTGACCACTAACGTGGCGGTGCTGGGATCGGGAAACATCGGCACCGACCTGATGATCAAGGTGTTGCGCCTGAGCGACAGCCTGCGCATGGTGGCGATGGCCGGCATCGACCCGGCCTCCGACGGCCTGGCGCGCGCTCGCCGCCTCGGCGTCGCCACCACCGCCGACGGCGTGGACGGGCTCGTCGCGTTGCCCGAGTTCGCCGACGTCGAGTTGGTGTTCGACGCCACCTCGGCCGGCGCGCACCGACGCCACGACGAGGTGCTGCGCGCCCACGGCCGGACCGTGGTCGACCTGACCCCGGCCGCGCTCGGCCCGTACGTGGTGCCGCCGGTCAACCTCGACGAACACCTGCATCAGCCCAACGTCAACATGGTGACCTGTGGCGGGCAGGCGACGGTGCCCATCGTCGCCGCGGTACGCCGGGTCACCCCGGTGGCGTACGGGGAGATCGTCGCGTCGATCGCGTCGAAGTCCGCCGGGCCGGGCACCCGGGCCAACATCGACGAGTTCACCGAGACCACGGCCCGAGCCATCGAGGTGGTGGGCGGTGCCGAGCGGGGCAAGGCGATCATCGTGCTGAACCCGGCGGACCCGCCGCTGCTGATGCGGGACACCGTCTACTGCCTCTGCCCGGACGCCGACGCCGACACCCACGCCATCGCCGCCTCGGTGGCCGAGATGGTGGCGGCCGTGCAGGAGTACGTCCCCGGCTACCGGCTCAAGCAGGACGTGCAGTTCGACCGGGTGCAGGCGTACCTGCCGACGCTCGGGCGGCGGCTCACCGCTCTTCAGGTGTCGGTGTTCCTGGAGGTCTCCGGCGCCGGGCACTACCTGCCCGCGTACGCCGGGAACCTGGACATCATGACCTCGGCCGCGCTGCGCACCGCGGAGCGGCTGGTCGCCCTGCGCTCTTCGGAGGTGGCCGCGCCATGACCGAGCTGTACATCCAGGACGTGACGCTGCGCGACGGCATGCACGCCATCGCCCACCAGTACACGGTCGACCACGTGCGCGCCATCGCCGCCGCGTTGGACGCCGCCGGGGTGGCCGCCATCGAGGTGGCGCACGGTGACGGTCTCGCCGGCTCCAGCGTCAACTACGGCCACGGCGCCGCCAGCGACGCGCAGTGGATCTCGGCGGCGGCCGAGGTGCTGACCACCGCGAAACTGACCACCCTGCTGCTGCCGGGCATCGGCACGATCGCCGACCTGAAGGCCGCGAAGGCGCTCGGGGTGACGAGCGTCCGGATCGCCACCCACTGCACGGAGGCGGACATCTCCGCCCAGCACATCTCCTGGGCCCGGGAGAACGGCATGGACGTGGCCGGGTTCCTGATGATGTCGCACATGAACGATCCGGCCGGGCTCGCCGGGCAGGCCAAGCTCATGGAGTCGTACGGGGCGCACTGCGTCTACGTCACCGACTCCGGCGGCCGGCTGCTGATGTCCGACGTGGCGCAGCGGGTCGACGCGTACCGGCAGGTCCTCGCCCCGGAGACGCAGATCGGCATCCACGCCCACCACAACCTGTCGCTCGGGGTGGCCAACAGCGTGCTCGCCGTCGAGCACGGCCGGGTCACCGGGTCCGCGCCGGTCGGCCCCGACGCGGCGCACGGCCGGACGGTCCGCGTCGACGCCTCCCTCGCGGGCATGGGCGCGGGTGCCGGCAACGCCCCGCTGGAGGTCTTCGTCGCGGTCGCCGAGCTGCACGGCTGGAAGCACGGCTGCGACGTGTTCGCGCTGATGGACGCCGCCGACGACATCGTCCGCCCGCTGCAGGACCGGCCGGTCCAGGTGGACCGGGAAACCCTCTCCCTGGGGTACGCCGGGGTCTACTCCAGCTTCCTGCGGCACGCCGAGCGGGCCTCCACGAAGTACGGCGTGGACGTCCGGTCGATCCTGGTCGAGCTGGGCCGCCGCCGGATGGTCGGCGGCCAGGAGGACATGATCGTGGACGTGGCACTCGACCTGGCCGACAAGGAGCAGGCGGTGAGCGCGAGGAGTGAGCCGGGTTTGCGAGCCCCGCAGTCGCGAACGGAAGGTGGCGCAGCATGATTGGCGTGGACATCGTCGGGATCGCCGAGAAGCTGGGCACGGCTGCCGACACGGCCACCGCGATCCCGCAGCTCGCCGCCGAGACCGGCCTCGACGTGGACACCGCGTACGCGGTGCAGGCCGCGCTCCTGCAGCGCCGGCTGAACGCCGGTGAGCGGTTGGTCGGGCTGAAGATGGGGCTGACCAGCAGGGCGAAGATGGCCCAGGTCGGCGTGGACGAGGTGATCTGGGGGCGGCTCACCAACGCGATGCGGGTGCCCGACGGCGGCGCCGTGGATCCCGCCGCGTACATCCATCCCCGGGTCGAGCCGGAGGTGGCGTTCCTGCTGGACCGGCTACCCGAGCCGGGCGAGCCGGTCGGCGACTTCGCCACGGCGGTCCGCGCTGTCGCCCCGGCCATCGAGTTGATCGACTCCCGGTACGCGGACTTCCGTTTCTCGCTGCCGGACGTCGTAGCGGACAACACCTCGGCCGCCGCGTTCGTGATCGGACCGTGGTCGCCGGTGCCGGCGGGGCTGGACAACCTGGGCGTGCTGCTGGAGGTCGACGGGCGGGTGGCGCAGGTCGGCTCGACGGCGGCGATCCTCGGTGATCCGCGCCGGGCCCTCGACGAGGGCATCCGGCTGGCGGGCCGGCACGGGGTGCGGCTGGAGTCCGGCTGGGTCTTCCTGGCCGGTGCCGCCACCGCCGCTGTTCCGCTGCGTCCCGGCGCCCACGTCCGCGCCGTCGTCGAGAAGCTCGGCACCGCCTCGCTGCGGGCGTCGTCATGACCGCCCGGGTGGTGGCCGGGAAGGCCGTTCCACGCGGGGCCTTTCCGCACGTCAAGGTCGCCGGCGGGTTCGTCTTCGTCTCCGGTACGTCGTCGCGGCGTGCGGACAACACCTTCGCCGGTGTCGACGTGGACGGGTTCGGCACCACCAACCTCGACATCCGTGTGCAGACGCGGGCCGTCATCGAGAACGTGCGAGATCTGCTGCGTTCGGTCGGCGCTGACCTCACCGACCTGGTCCAGGTGACGACGTACCTGGTCAACATGAACGACTTCGGTGGTTACAACGAGGTGTGGGCCGAGTTCTTCGACGCCTCCGGACCGACCCGTACGACGGTGGCGGTCCACCAGTTGCCGCACCCGCACCTGCTGATCGAAATCCAGGCCGTGGCCCTTCTTCCCTCGGGAGGTCAGTCGTGAGTGAGATCGCCGAGCCGTTCAGCTTTCCGGGCTGGATCGCCGACAACCAGCACCTGCTGAAGCCCCCGGTGGGCAACAAGGAGATGTTCCCGGGCGGGGACGACTTCATCGTGATGGTGGTGGGCGGGCCCAACCAGCGCACCGACTTCCACGTGGACCCGTACGAGGAGTTCTTCTACCAGGTCAAGGGCAACATGCACGTCAACCTGGTCACCCCGGAGGGGCCGCGTACTGTGCACGTGCGCGAGGGGCAGATGTGGATGCTGCCGCGCAACACCCCGCACTCGCCGCAGCGGCCGGAGGCCGGCTCGATCGGTGTGGTCGTCGAGCGGGTCCGCGAGGAGGGCACGCTGGAGACGTTCCAGTGGTACTGCCCGGAGTGCGGCAGCAAGGTGCACGAGGTCGAGTTGCAGGTCCGCGACATCGCCGCCGATCTGCCCCCGGTGTTCCAGGCGTTCTACGCCGACGAGCAGGCACGCACCTGCGCCAACTGCGGCACCCTGCACCCGGGCAAGGGCTGATGCCCGCAGGCGTGGTCGACGTGCACACGCACGTCGTACCGAAGGGTTGGCCGGACCTCGGCGCGGCGTGCGGCGGGTCCGGCTGGCCGTGGTTGCGGGTCGACTCCGAGCGCGCCGCCATGATCATGGTGGGGGAGACGGAGTTCCGCCCGGTCGGCGCCGAGTGCTGGGACGCGTCGCGTCGACTGGCCGACATGGACGCCGACGGCGTGGCCGTGCAGGTGGTCTCGCCCACTCCAGTTTTTTTCAGCTACGACCGTCCGGCCGACCAGGCGGTGAAGGTCGCCCGGATCTTCAACGACCTGACACTGGAGGTCACCGCGGCCGGGGCTGACCGACTGGTGCCGTTCTGCCAGGTGCCGCTCCAGGACCCGGACGCCGCCTGTGCCGAACTGGACCGCAGCCTCGCCGCCGGGCACGTGGGCGTGGAGATCGGCAACCACGTCGGCGACCGGGACCTGGACGACGCCGGGGTGGTCACCTTCCTCCAGCACTGTGCCGAGGTGGGCGCACCCGTCTTCGTTCACCCGTGGGACATGCCTGGCGGGCCGCGACTGGACCGCTGGATGGCCCGTTGGCTCACCGGGATGCCCGCCGAGACGCACCTGTCGGTGCTGGCGATGATCCTCGGCGGTGTCTTCGACCGGGTGCCCGAGACGCTGCGGATCTGTTTCGCGCACGGCGGCGGCAGTTTCCCGTTCTGGCTCGGCCGCGCCGACAACGCCTGGCACCGCCGTGGCGACCTGGTCCGGGGCGCGTCCGCCGGCCCGCCCAGCAGCTACCTCGACCGGTTCAGCGTCGACTCGGTGGTCTTCGCGCCGCCCGCCCTGCGGCTGCTTGTCGACACCCTGGGGGAGGACCGGGTGCTGGTCGGCAGCGACTACCCGTACCCGCTGGGCGAACGGCCGGCCGGCGCTGTGGTTCACGCGGCCGACTTCCTCAGCGACGACCAACGCGACAAACTCCTGTCCGCCAACGCCCTCCGTTTCCTGCACGGCTGAGCGCAGCGCCTCGCCCTCGGCGCGAGGAGATCGTGGACAGTTTCCGTCCGCCGCGTTGACGAGAACTGTCCACGATCTGCGGCTCGACCGGCCACGCGTGGGGTGGACGCCCGGTTGGTCCGTTTCCGGTCGCCAGCGCGTGTCGGCTGCGCGAAGGGCCGACGGCCGGCAGGATGGCGGCATGGCCGAGCCGCACGACCTGACCGCGTTGGAGCAGGCCGCCGCGATGACCCGCGGCGAGCTGTCCAGCGTCGACCTGGTCGAGCACTCCCTGCGGCGGGTGGCCGCGCTCGGCGACACCGTGGGCGCGTTCGTCACCGTCACACCGGACCTCGCGCGGCAGGCCGCGCGCGCGGCCGACGCGGTGCCGAACGAGGAGCGCGGCCCGCTGCACGGCGTGCCGACCGCGATCAAGGACCTGACGCTCACCGCCGGAGTCCGCACCACCTTCGGTTCGGCCGCCTTCTTCGACTTCGTCCCGCCGGTCGACGCCGACGTGGTCCGCTTCATCAAGGCCGCCGGTCTGGTCAGCCTGGGCAAGACGACCACCTCCGAGCTGGGCTGTTCGCTCTACTCGGAGGGCCGGGTCGCGCCGCCGGCCCGCAACCCGTGGCAGCTGGCGTACACAGCGGGCGGGTCCAGCGGCGGCGCGGCAGCAGCGGTCGCGGCCGGGCTGGTCCCGGTCGCCCAGGGCTCCGACGGTGGTGGGTCGCTGCGCATCCCGGCGTCGCTCTGCGGCCTGGTCGGCTACAAGCCCAGCCGGGGCCTCGTCTCCGGTGGGCCGATCGGCTCCGGCGCGTTCGGCCTGCCCACCAGCGGCCCGCTCGGGCGGACGGTCACCGACGTCGCCGCGCTGCTCGACGTCATGGCCGTCCCGGTCCCCGGCGAGCCCTACCTGCCGCCGTCCGCGCCGCCCGGCGGCTACCTGGCCGTCGCGCGGCGGGCCGAGCCGGGCCCGCTGCGGATCGGTCGGTTCACCACGCCGATGCTCGCCGACGAGCCGGTGCATCCCGACTGCGTGGCCGCCGTGGACCGGGCCGCCGCGCTGCTCACGGCGGCCGGCCACGAGGTGGTCGAGGTGCCGCCGCCGCTCGGGCCGGCGGCGTGGCCGCTGTTCGAGATCCTCTGGTACGTGCTGGCGCTCACCCCGGTGCCACCCCAGCGGGAGGCGGAGCTGCTGCCGTTGACCCGGCTGCTCCGGGCCCGGGGCGCCGAACTCTCCGCCGGCACCCTGGCCGCCACCCTCGGGGAGTTGCAGGCGCAGGTGCGCCTCGGTGCCCGCCGCACCGCCGGCTGCGACCTGCTCCTCTGTCCCACGCTGGCCACCCCGCAGGCGCCCGTCGGCTGGTTCACCGCCGATGCGGACCCGGCCGCCGATTTCGACAGGCAACGCCGATTCTCGCCCTACTGCGCCATCTTCAACGTCACCGGCGATCCCTCCGTCTCCCTGCCACTGGGTACCACTACCGACGGCCTGCCCGTCGGGGTGCTGCTCACCGGTCGGTACGGCGACGACGCGCGGCTTATCGCTACCGCTGCGCAACTGGAGAACTCGAGTGACGGATGGGATCGGCACCCCGCAATCTGGCGGGCCGTCGACTCCGCTAACGTGAATGGTGACGGAGTCGGGCGGTCGGCCGCGTGATCGTCCATCCGACCCGGTTTTTCACTGTCGTCCTTCTTCCGCCTGGGGGCGTTGGGATTGTCTGTTACCGAGACGTTGCTGGTCTTCGTCGGCATCCCGTTGGCCGCTGTGCTGGTCATCGCCGGCCTGTCGTACGCCGGTAGCCGCGGGGGTGCCACCGGCGGTGGCGGTGGCGCCAAGCGCTACCGTCCGGGCCGGCCCTTCGACTTCACTCCGGTCTGGTTCCTGGGCCGACCGGAGCAGCTGGCCGACTCGGCCGGCACCGCGCTGACGGCGGGGGCGCAGGCGCCCGCGCTGACCAGCCACAAGCTTGAGCAGGCCAGCGTCGAGGCGCCGGCCGGTGGAACCGGAGGCGCAAGTGACCGTTGGTGAGAAGCAGACGGGGTCGGAAAATCCGCCCGAGGTGCTCGACGGGCCGTTCTCGACCCGCCAGCTGCTGCGCATCGACGAGGCCCTGCGCCTGGCCGACAGGGGCACCGGCCTGGTCTTCTCGGTCTTCGTCGGTGGTCTCGACGAGCCGATCCGCGAGCACGCCCAGCGGCTGCACCGTCAGCTCGCCGAGCCCGACAAGTCGGTGCTGATCGCTGTGTCACCCAACCAGCGTCAGCTGGAGATCATCACTGGGCGGTACGCCCGCAAGCGCATCCCCGACACGTACGCCAAGCTGGCCGCGCTCTCCATGGTCGGCGCGTTCAGCGGCGGTGACCTGGCCGGCGGCATCATCAACGGCCTCGACCAGCTCGCCAGCCACGCCGGCAAGGGCTGACCCACACACACGACAAAGCCCGGCCCGCTGCGAGCGGGCCGGGCTTTGATCTGTCTGGGGCTGTCTCAGTGCGGCCAGGCGCTCGGGTCCAACCTCATCGTCCACGGCTCGTCCACTGTCACGGCGTCGTCCGGACCAATGGTGCCCAGCCCGCGGGGGTGCGCCTGGTCGCAACACCGTCAGATCGGGGATGAGATTACCGTCGGGGACCCTGCACCCCAATTTCCCGGATCACGCGCCAACCGGTGGGCGCCGCCTGGCGAATCGCGTGACGATAACGCCCGGGGCCGGCGCGGGCTCACACCCACGCCGGCCCCGGACAAGCTGCTCAGGCGCTCTGGGCGTCCTTCGCGCGGGCCTTCAGCGCCCGCACCACGCCGTCGCGGCCCTCGGCCACCAGTCGACGCAGCGGGGCGGGGTGCCCGTCGCCGGCCAGCCACGCGTCGGTAGCCGCGACCGTGTCGTCCTCCACCAGGTAGGTCGGGTACGCCAGCTGGGCGAACTCCTGCGCCGGCTCGCTGTCCCGGGTGGCCCACACCTGCCCGACCGCCGCGAAGTACCGCGCCCGGTACGGGGCGACCAGCTCCACCTGCGCCGGGTGGGCGAAGCCCTGCAACAGCGCCCGGTGCCGCCAGTTGGGCAGTGCGTCCGGGCCGGTGAGCAGGGCCCACACGGCGGCCTTGTTCTCGGCCGTCGGCATCAGCGCGTGCGCGTACGCGGCTTCCCGCTCGCCGCTGGCCGTGCGGTCGCTGCTCAGCTCCGCCTCGATCTCGGCGGTGCCGGCGGCGCCGTTGGCCACCAGCGCGGCGAGGACCGACCAGCGCAGCTCGGTGTCGACTGTCAGCCCGGCCGGCATCCCGGTGCCGTCCAGCCAACCGCGCAGCGTGGCCAGGTCTTCCTCGGAGCGGACCGCCGACGTGAACGCACGGGCCCAGGCCAACTGGAACCCGCTGCCGGGCTCGGCGGCGGCGAGTGCGTCGCGGGCGGTACGGGCCAGGTCGGCCCAGCCGGTCGGCGCCCAGGCCGGGTCGGCGTACAGGGTGAGCGCCGTGGTCGCCTGCCGCAGGGTGGCGGTGACCAGGTTGATGTCGGTCTCCGCGGGCAGCCCGCTCAGCGTCAGCGCCACGTAGTCGCGGGCGGACAACTCGGCGTCGCGGATCATGTCCCAGGCGGCGGTCCAGCAGAGCGCGCGGGCCAGCGACGAGTCGAAGCCACCGATGTGCTGCACCACTGTCGCCATCGAGCGCTCGTCGAGGCGCAGCTTGGTGTAGCTGAGGTCGTCGTCGTTGAGCAGCAACACGTCGGCCGCCCGGACGCCGCGCAGCGGGGCCAGATCCGTGTGCTCGCCGGTCACGTCCACCTCGTACCGTTCCCGACGGACCAGCCGCCCGTCGGTCAGGTCGTACAGGCCCACGCCGATGCGGTGGGTCCGCAGCGTCGGGTACGCCGCCGGGGCCTCCTGCCGCACCAGCACCTGCTCGTACGTGCCGTCGGCCCCGATGGTCACCTCCGGACGCAGCGTGTTGACCTGCGCGGTCTCCAACCACTGCGCGGCGAACTTGCGCAGCTCCCGCCCGGATGCGGCCTCCAGCTCGGTGAGCAGGTCGTCGAAGGTGGCGTTGCCCCAGGCGTGCTTGCCGAAGTAGGCCCGCAGCCCGGCCACGAACGGCTCCTCACCCACGTACGCGACGAGCTGCTTGAGCACGCTCGCGCCCTTGGCGTAGGTGATGCCGTCGAAGTTGACCTCCACGGCCTCCATGTCCGGCATCTCGGTGTAGACCGGGTGGGTGGAGGAGAGCTGGTCCTGCCGGTAGCCCCAGTTCTTCCGGATGGACAGGAAGGTCGTCCACGCCTCTGCGAACCGGGTCGCGTTGGTGTTGCACCAGTGGCTGGCCCACTCGGCGAACGACTCGTTCAGCCACAGGTCGTTCCACCAGCGCATGGTGACCAGGTCACCGAACCACATGTGGGCCAGTTCGTGCAGGATCGTGTTGGCCCGCTGCTCGTACTCGAAGTCGGTGACCTGCGAGCGGAACAGGTAGTGCGACTCGGCGTGCGTCACGCAGCCGAAGTTCTCCATCGCGCCGGCGTTGAAGTCGGGCACCCAGAGCTGGTCGTACTTCGGCAGCGGGTAGCGCACGTCGAACTTCTCGTGGAAGAAGTCGAAGCCCTGCTTGGTGATCAGGAACAGGTCGTCGGAGTCCAGGTACTGTGCCATCGACGCCCGGCAGAACACCCCCAGGTCGATGCCGTCGTGCGCGTCGCGCACCTCGTGGTACGGCCCGGCGCACATCGCCGTGATGTAGGTGCTCATCCGGGGCGACTCGGTGAAGTGCAGCGTCTTGAGCGCCTCACCCGCCGGCTCCTCCCGCTGCACGGGCATGTTGGAGACCGCCCGCCAGTGCGCCGGCACTGTGACGTGCCAGGTGTAGACGCTCTTCAGGTCGGGCTGGTCGAAGCAGGCGAACACCCGCTGCGCGTCGGCCGTCTCGAACTGGCTGTAGAGGTACGTCTCGCCGTCCACCGGGTCGACCGTCCGGTGCAGACCCTGACCGCTGTTGGAGTAACCGAAGTCGGCATCGACCACCAGGACGTTGTCGCTGTCCAACCCGGACAGGGCCAGGCCCTTCTCGGCGGACCAGTCGGAGAGGTCGACGGGCGTGCCGTTCAGCGTCGCGGACCGCACCGAGTCGGCGGCCAGCTCGATGAAGGTGCTCGCGCCCGGTTCGGAGCAGCGGAACCGGACCTCGGTCGTCGACCTGAACGTGCGGCCGTCGGCCGCCAGTACGGCACTGGACAGGTCCAGACTGATGTCATACCCCGTCACGTTGAGCAGGCGTGCCCGCTCGGTCGCCTCGACCTGCGTCAGGTTGCGCACTCCCGGCACTGTTCGTCTCCATCCCACATGTCGCCGTACGCCCGGCGGCGCCCGTTCGCCTACCGCTCGTGACGGCTGGCCCGATTCGAGTCTTCCATGTACGGGCAGCCCGCGGTGGCCGAGGTCACGCTCTCATTCGTGTGCCGGTCGATGCGCTGCGGGGTGAAGATTCTCCTGAGACGCCGACCTGTCGGCGCCACCCGTCGTGAAGGGATCTCACTGTGACCGAACGTGTCACCGCCGACATGTGGTTCGACCCGGCCTGCCCGTGGGCGTGGATCACCTCCCGCTGGCTGCTCGAGGTCGAGCAGATCCGGGATGTGGACATCCGCTTCCACGTGATGAGCCTGGCCGTGCTCAACGACGGTCGGGACGAGCTGCCCGAGGACTACAAGGAGTTCCTGAAGACCGCGTGGGGCCCGGTGCGGGTCTGCATCGCCGCCGAGCAGCTGCACGGCAATGACGTGCTGCGCCCGCTCTACACCGCGCTCGGCACCCGGATCCACCTGCAGAAGCAGGAGCGGGGTCCGGAGCTGTACGTGGCCGCGCTCACCGAGGCCGGCCTCGACCCGGCACTGGCCGCGGCCGCCGACAGCACGGACTACGACGAGGCACTGCGGGCCAGCCACGAGGCGGGCATGCGCCCGGTGGGGCAGGACGTGGGCACTCCGGTCGTGCACGCGCCCGGCCCGGACGGCACCCCTGTCGCGTTCTTCGGCCCGGTGATCACTCCGGCTCCGAAGGGGGAGGCCGCCGGCCGGCTCTGGGACGGCGTGCTGCTGGTCGCCGGCACTCCGGGCTTCTACGAGCTCAAGCGCACCCGCGAGCAGAGCCCGATCTTCGACTGAGCGACGACCGTCGCGCCCCCGTCCGTGCGTCGTCAGTGGCGCGGACGGGGGCGTTTCTCGTCGGGTGCCGAGGTCGGCGGAGGGTAGTGGCGTCACCGGGAGGCGGGCGGCGTCGTTTCCCTCGGTGTCCGCCGCAGCGGCCCGCAGGGCCGCACGCCGCAGTTCGTGGAGGCAAATCCCGATGGCCAAGCACCGTGCGTCCGGTGACGATCAGTTGACCCGGCAGGGGGTGATCGAGACTCCCGGCGCGGACTACTGGTCCGTTGACGACTCCCGCTGGCCGACGGTCCGCCCGGACCTGCCCGCCCACCTGGTGGATCTACTCGCGCCGCCCATCGTGGTGGGCGTGGCCCGGGTCCCGGTGACCTCCCGGCTCACCCCGCCCAGGGCGGTCGACCCACTGCCGTCGTCCGTCGACGCGGTGCCGGCCAACGCGCCGGCGCTGGTGCCGTCGTTGGCGGCACCGGCCGAACCGGCTCCGCCGCCGCCGGCGCCGGCTCCTCCGCGCCCGGTGCCGACGCCGCCGTTGAGCCCGCGGCCCGTTCCCACGCCTCCTCCCGACCGTCCCGTGCCGGGGCCGCCCGCGTCGCCTCGCCGCGCCCTGAACACCGGGCCGATCGGGACCGGTCGGCGTGGCAACGGTGGGCCGGTGAGCGCGGGCAAGCACCGCCGGGGCACCTCCGACCGCGCCGGCTGACCGACAGGGCCTCACCGGGCGCTTTCATCTGGTGGACGCCCCGCGGGTCCCCGTCGGCGGCGACACCGTCGCCGGTAGCGTCAGTGGGCATGACGGTCGTGCATCCGATCACCCGGGCCTGGGTCACCACTGGCGGCACCGGCGCGCAAAACTACGACGAGTTCGCCGACGACGCGGAGATCACCGCGATCATCGAGTCGAACCCGCACAGTGCTCTCGGCATCGAGATGCCGCACCGCGCCCCGCAGAGCCTGGGCAAGTCGTTCCTCGACGCGCTGCCGGACGCGGTGGCCCGCTTCGCCGAGGCCAAGGCCGACGGCAGTTACACCCCCGCCGAGCAGGTGGTGGTGCTCTACCGGATCAGCGCGCCCGGCGAGGAGCCGGCGTACGGGCTGTTCGCGATGGTGGACACCGACCAGATCTCCACCCGGGCAGACGAGCCGGGCCTGGTCATCCGCAACGAGGACGTCTTCATCGCCAAGGTGCGCGAGCGGGTGGCGCTGGCCGACGCGCTGGGCCACCTGCTCTCACCCGTACTCCTGCTCCAGACCGGGCGTGGCGACGACCTTCACGCCGCGCTCGCTGCGGCGACCGACATGGCCGGCGCGCCCGCCGCGACCGATACCGACCAGGCGGGGCGCACGCACGCCATCTGGCTGCTCGGCCCCGGCCCGGAGCAGGCCACGCTGACCGCTCTCGCCGGCGGCGGGGACCTGGTCGTCGCGGACGGCAACCACCGCAGCCTGGCCGCCCAGACCGGAGGGCTGCCGCGCTTCCTGGCCGTGGTCACCACCCCCGCGTCGGTGGCCATCCAGCCGTACAACCGGTTGGTCAGCGAGCTGACCACCACCCCGGCCGAGCTGCTCGACCGGCTGCGGGCCGCGGGCGCCGAGGTCGAGCCGATCGACGGCCCGGTCGAGGTCCCGGCGGCCGGCGGCTCCGTGCACCTCCGCCTCGACGGCCAGGGGTACGCGGTGCGCCTGCCCGCCACCGCCTCCGCCCGCCTGGAAAACCTGGACCACGCCCTGGTCGAGCGGCTGGTGCTGCGCGACGCGCTCGGTCTGGACCCGGGCGACAAGCGAATCACCTACGTCGGCGGTGACTACCCGGCGAGCTGGCTCACCGGCGAGGTCGACGCCGGGCGGGCCGAGTTGGCCATCCTGATCGCTCCGGTGACCGTGGCGGATTTCGTCGCCGTCAACCTGGCCAGGGAGAAGATGCCCCGCAAGAGCACCTGGTTCACCCCGAAGGCGCGCGGCGGTCTGGTCGTCGCCGAGCTGCCGCGGTGAGCGTCATCCCCACGACCGTGTGACGAACCCGGCTCGGGGACGCCGCCCCTGTGACGTCCCCGAGCGCGGCCTGACAGACTGCCCGGTATGCGCGTCTACCTGGGATCCGATCACGCCGGTTTCGAGTTGAAGGTGCACCTGGCCAACCACCTGGCCATGCAAGGCTACGACGTGGTCGACGTCGGCCCGCACAGCTACGACCCGGACGACGACTACCCCACGTTCTGCCTGCACACGGGCGACCAGGTGGTGGCCGACGAGACTGGCCTCGGGGTGGTCATCGGTGGTTCCGGCAACGGTGAGCAGATCGCCGCGAACAAGGTCGCCGGCGTTCGCGCCGCGCTGGCCTGGAGCGTCGAGACCGCTCAGTTGGCCCGCCAGCACAACGACGCGAACGTGGTCGCCATCGGTGCCCGCCAGCACACGCTGGACGAGGCGACCGGCATCGTCGAGGCGTTCCTGAACACGCCGTTCTCCGGCAACGAGCGGCACGCTCGTCGGATCGCCCAGGTGGCCGAGTACGAGCGGACCCGGAAGCTGCCCGACCTGCCCTGACGGTGCGGCGCTCAGCGCGGCGAGCGGGGCAGCTCCTCGCGGGGCACCCAGTTTCGCCGGACGACCACCACCCGGGCTTCGGCCTGGGCCAGGTCGTCGTCGGTGGGGCGGGCCGCGTCCCGGGCCCGTAGTGCGGCGCTCAGCCCCACCTGGGACGAGCCGGAACCGACCAACCCGCGCAGCCCTCGCTCGCCGTCGCGCTCGTCGCCGCCCGTGTTCCTGCGTCGCGGCGGCGGCTCGTCACCGTCGTGCACGCCCGGCGTGCTGACCGTCGGGCCGTCCGCACCCGGTCTGGCCGTCTCGGTGTCGCCGTGGTGGCGCAGCCGTCGCCGTCGTCGGTCGGGGTCACCCATCAGCCGACCGTACCCTGGCCGGGTTCGATCCGGCACCGTCGCGGGGCCACGCGTCCCGGCCGGGGTCGGCGACCGATTTGCCGGCTGGCTACCCTCGAATCCAGGCGGTGCTGTTGCCGTCGGTCAGGGGGAGGACGAGATGGCAGACCAGACGCAGCCGTGGGCGGAGCGGACCGTGGAGGTGCCACCGCAGGCCGGCGTCGGGGTGCCGCCGCAGCGTGACGGGTTCCGCCGGGGGGTCGCTCCGGTGGGTGAGCGTCGCACCCCGCGGACGGAGCCGTTCCCGGTGGTCGAGCAGGAGCCGACCGGCACCGGTTGGCCCGGCGAACCGGTGCCCCGCCGCTCGCTCAGCTCGCGGATGGCACAGCTTCGGCTCGGTGGCGAATGGAGCGCGGCGGCGGGCCTCTTCGCGTTCGTGTGTTGGGGGATCTGGGCGCTGTCCGGCCAGGGGAACCTGAGCGGCCCGCTGCTGGTGCTGGTGCTCAGCCTGCTGGTGGCGCTCGGCCTGTTCGCCCTGTTCCGGCTGGTTGGCCGGGTGGTGCTGGAGCGGCAGCTCGGCCGGGTCCGGCGCAGCGCCCGCGGTGCCCACCTGGCGACGGCGGTGTTCCTCGTCGGCCTCGGCGTGGCGTGGCTCCAGCAGACCGAGTGGGTCGTCTCGGCCTGGAACTGGATTTCCTCGAACTGACCGGGCGTGCACGGGCGGGTTGGTCCAGGACCGCCCACCCGTGCACCCGGTCGTCTCCCCACCAGGCAAGGTCGTTGCTTACCCGGCCGGCCGCGGTTCATCCGCAGCCGGCCGCTCCGACCGATTCCTCCTTCGTGGGCCTGGGTGATTCCGGTGGAGCGGCGGTCAGTGGGTGCCGCCGTGCCCCTCGGCGTCGGCCCGGGGCGACGCGACCCGGGCGGCCGGATCCTCGACGCCGGGCTCGCCGCCGTCCGGGGCGACCGCCCCGTCGTAGTTGTAGAGCGGTCGACCATCGTCGTGCCGCTTGGTGGTCTTGATGTAGCGGTGCATCAGGCCGTCGATCTCCACCTCGACGAGTGCCTCGTTGCCGGTCTCGTGGGTGCTGCCGTCTCGAGGGCCGCCCACCAGGTGGGCAGTGGTGTTCGTGTCCATGCACGGGCCCTACCCACCAGGCATCCGGCGGAAACGGGTGACATCCGGCCGGGGGTACCGCGCCCCGACGAGGGGACGCGGCACCACCGAGGGATCAGCCGGCGGATTCGGCGGCGGCGTAGTCGCGGGCCACCCGGACCATTTCCACCAGCCCGCCGGCGTACTCCTGGGATTCGCCGTGCGCCTCGTCGAACGGTGGCTGGAAGCCGACGCCCTCCCACTCGTTGGTCGCCGGGTTCCACCGGTCGTTGCCGACCTCGAAGTCCCAGGCGAAGATGCCCAGCTCGTAGTAGAGCTGGTCGGCCGAGTTGCCGGCGGCCGAGTAGAGCACGTCGGCTACCGGTCCGGTCTGCGACGGCCAGGTGACGGTGCCGCGCTCCTGGGCGATGGCGCCGACGATCCGTCGGGCGCTGTCGAGGAACAGCGTCGACTCGTCGATCGACGGTCGCGGCAGGGTCACCCTGCCGTCGGCCCGGTACGCCCCCGGCGGCCACATGAAGTACCCGCCGTAGGAGTGCACGTTCATCGCGAACTTGATGTTCGGGTGGTCCTGTGCGAGCGCGATCACGTTGCCGCTCTCCGCCTCGGACAGCTCGGCGGTGCCCGCGTAGGTGCCGGACAGGCAGTTGGCGCTGGCCCCCACGTAGCCGTCGAAGTACGACCCGACTGTGTAGTTGCGGTTGATGTCGACGCCCCACGAGGTGCGGTTCTTCGGGTCGCGGGCCGCCCCGGTGCAGTGGTTGACGAGGTTCTTGCGCTGGAAGTTGAAGTCGTTGAACGAGTAGTTCGCGCCATCCGGGTTGACCATCGGGATGACGAAGATGTCGACCTGCTCCAGCAGCTCACGGGTGGCCGAGTCGGTCTGGGCGTTGGCCAGCATCCGCTCGGCGAACTCCAGCGTCACCAGCGGGGTGGCCCACTCCCGGGCGTGTTCCTGGGAGTACGCGAGCACTCCGACCCGGGAGCCGTCCCGGTGTACGCCGAGGCGCAGCGCCTGCACCGTCCACGGCCGCGCCGGCACCTCGGTGCCCTGGAGGCCGTCGTCGAGTCGGGTGGGGCCGGCGACGGGCATCGGCAGCCCGGCCGAGCCGTCCTCGACGGTGGCCCGGAACCGGTCCGGTTGACGGGCGTTGATCGCCGCCGCGACCTCGTCGGTGGTGCTCACCGTCTTGCCCGCGGTGTCGGTGGCCAGTGACACGGTGAGGACGCGGTCGCGGTAGCCGACGGTCAGTGGCCGGTTCGCCCGGCCCGGGTCGACAGTCCGCACCTGTACGCCGTTCATGTTCTGGTCGCCGAAGCGAACCGACTCGACCACCAGGGCGGCCACCGCCGGGTCGCCCAGATAGCCGACGGCGTTGCGCCGGTACCCCTGGGTCTTGTTCGGCAGGTCGATCACGTCCACCAGGTCCCGGTACTGGCGGGCCAGTCGCTTGATCCGCGCCTGGATGTCCACCGGCGTCAGGTACGCGTCGATGAAGTCCTTCTGGTAGCCGGCCGGCAGCGGCGGCGGGGAGGCGTTCGGCCAGAGCGTCGGGGTGATCGCCCGACTGACCCCGCCGAGGCTGGAGGTGGCGGTCAGCTGAACCGGTCGGCTCGGCACGGGCTGGGGGAGCGCGTAGTGGTACTGGTACTCACCGGAGTCCTCGAACCGGTACAGCGGGAACGAGCCGGTGGCGCCGTCCGCAGTGCGCCAACTGACGGTGATCTCCACGTCCGGGTCGTCGGTGGCGGTGGTGGCCACCTGGGCCTGCAGGAAGGTTTGTCCGGTAGTGGTCCACCAGTACGCCTGCTGCACCTGGAGGGTGTCCACGGCGGCGGCGGACCGCTGGCCCGCGGCCGGCGCGCGCAGGCCGGCGGCGGTGCGGGCCCGCGCCGCCCGGACGCTGTCGGCGTAGTGCCGGTTGCCGTCCCCGGCGCGCTGCACGATCTGCACGGCCGTCGCGCCCTGCGCGGTCAGGTCGCCGAGCTGCGCGCCGCTGAGCACCAGGTCGGCGGTGATCCGGCCGTCCCGTGCCCGGGGCCGGTTGGCCAGGTCCGCGCCGGTGGCGACGAGCCGGTCCAACTGGGCCTGATCGCGCAGCTGGACTCGGACCACTGCGGTTTCGGTGGCGCTCAGAGCGATCGGGGCGGCCGGGTCGGCGGGTGCGGCCGCTCCGGAAGCCGGATGGGCCAACACTGCGCTGAACAGGATCACTGTGGTGGCGGCAGCTGTCCACCGTCGTCGGACGATCATGTGCCCTCCTGTGACGGACGTCGATGTGCTTGGTCCTTACACCAGTGCACGGATCGACACCTGTCAAGGCGTCCTCCGCGCCTTCCCGGCGTTGATCCCGTGACAGGTCCGCGAGATCCGGAGCAACCCCCTGGGGCAGACCCCGCGTGACTAACTCGAAACGGGGATCGGAGGCCTGAATGAGCGATCGCGACGAGGCGTTCGCCGAGTACTTCGCGGCACGGTCCGGTGCCATGCGCGGCACCGCGTACCTGCTGTGCGGCGACTGGCACCGTGCCGAAGACCTGGTCCAGACCACGTTCGTCAAGCTCTACCGGGTCTGGAACCGGATCTCCCGGCACGAGGTGCTCGACAGCTACGTGCGCCGGATCCTGATCCGGACCTTCCTCGACGAGCGCCGCCGCGGCTGGTGGCGGCGCGAACGGGTGGGTGGGGAGGACGCCGAACAGGTGGCCCCGCCCGACTCGCCGGAGAGCCGACTGGTGCTGCTGCAGGCGCTGACCCGGGTGGCACCGCGTCAGCGGGCCGTGCTGGTTCTGCGGTACTGGGAGGACCTGTCGGTCGATGACGTCGCGGCGCTGCTGGAGTGTTCTCCAGGGACGGTGAAGAGCCAGGCGGCACGAGGGCTCGACACCCTGCGCGGCCTCCTGACCCCCACCTACAGCGGGATCGAGATGGGGGAGCGATGAACGAGCAGGAGTTGCGCGAGGGGCTGCGCAGCGAGATGGCGGGGACAACCCCGCCACCACCATTGAGTACGACGGCCGCGCTCGGCGCGGCACGGCGGACGCACTTCCGGCGACGCGCGCTGTGGGCGTCCCTCGGATCGGCTGCTGTCGTGCTGGCCGTCACCGGCTTCGCGGCCGTCGCCACCCCGGGCGGCCACGTCTACCAACCGGCGGGGCAGGGGCCACTGGCTGCTCCGGACACCAAGGAGCCGTGGCCGACCGGGCCGGACGGGCAACCGCAGGAGGACCGGACCGCGCGGGCCGGGTCCCGGTACGAGCAGGGGGCTCACCTGCTCGGCGAGGCTGTCTCGGTCATACCTTCCGGCTACACCACGCCGGAGGACCCGTCGAGCCAGTCCGCCGAGGAGCGGACGCTGCGGACCCACCAGGCGCAGTTCGAGGACAAGGTGGACGGCGTCGACGTGTGGAGCTACTCGTCCTCGGTGGCCGTGGCGCAGGGCGAGGGCACCGGTCGCGTGATCGTCGAGGTGCACGCCGCCGGCAATCAGCTGCCGACCGAGCCGTGCGACCTGGCCCAGAAATTCTGGGGCATGCGGGGTGGGTGCCAGGTCGAGACCGTCGGAGCCGTGCGGGTCGGCGTGGTGGTCCGACCGAGCGGCGACGATCGGCTCGACCAGTGGTCGGCGTACCGGCACCCGGACGGCGTGGTGGTCTTCGTGGCGCAGGGCGTACGGCTGGACGAGAGCCGGCCGGCGTTGTCGGAGCTGCCGTTCTCCGTGCCGCAGTTGGCGGCTCTCGCCGTCGACGAACGGTTTCATCTGAAGTGACACGGCGACTCGGCCTCGCCGAGTGGGTCCAGGTGCCGCCACTGTGTGTGCGCCTGGACCCTGCCGTGTGCGCCGTTGCCGACACTGGAGACGGCCCTGTACGCCAAAGCGCCCTCCGACCTGGGCCGGAGGGCGTTGGAGCGGGCGACGAGAATCGAACTCGCGTAGTCAGTTTGGAAGACTGAAGCTCTACCATTGAGCTACGCCCGCGTGCTTCCCGCCGAAACAGGACGCGCCCACAGCGTACCCAATGTCGACGCCCGACGCGTAACCGCGTCACCGCCCCGCGGTGCGGCGTCGTTCGCGACCCGGCGGTACGGCGACCCAAGATCCGCACAACATCCGGGATGGAGGGGCCTCGCCGTCCGAGGAGGCCACTACATCCGCGACGTTGTGCGGATCTTGACGTCGCCGTACGGATCTTGGCGGCACGTGGGCGGGGCGGAATGGTAATTTTCGGGTGATGTGCCCGGGTGGGGGATGCCCCGGCACCGACTGAGGCGTGGCGACGGCATAGACTGCACGTCGCCACGGGGTGTGGCGCAGCTTGGTAGCGCACTCGCTTTGGGAGCGAGGGGCCGTGGGTTCAAATCCCGCCACCCCGACTGTCGTCCGCGGGCCGGGCCGCCCCGGGTGCTGCCCAGTGCGGTCCCCGGGCGATGCCGGAGCGTCAGGCCGGCTCGCCTACACTCGATGGGCTGAATCACGCCCAGACTCAACTGAGATCCGTCAAGGAGTACGCCTGTGAAGAGCACCGTCGAGACTCTGAGCCCGACGCGCGTGCGGCTCGCCATCGAGGTGCCGTTCGTCGAGCTCGAGCCGAGCCTCAAGAAGGCGTACCGGGAGATCGGTTCGCAGGTCCAGGTTCCGGGCTTCCGCCGGGGCAAGGTGCCGACCGCGGTGATCGACCAGCGGGTGGGCCGGGGCACCGTCCTCAACGAGGCGGTCCAGGAGGCCATCCCGGAGAACATCCTCGCCGCGGTGCGTGAGCACGACCTGAAGACGCTGGGGCGCCCGGAGGTCGAGATCACCGAGTTCAACGACGGTGACTCGCTGAACTTCACGGCCGAGGTCGACGTCCGCCCGGAGATCACCATCCCGGACGCGAGCACCATCGAGGTGACGGTCGACGAGCTGCAGATCGACGAGAGCGAGATCGACGAGCAGGTGAAGAACCTGCGGGAGCGTTTCGCGACCCTCAAGACCGTCGAGCGGGCCGCCGCCGAGGGCGACTACGTCCAGATCGACCTGAACGCCACCGTCGACGGCGAGGACGTGCCGGGCGGCCAGGCGAGCAACATCTCCCACGAGGTGGGCAGCAAGCAGCTCCTGCCGGGCCTGGACGAGGCAGTGGTCGGCCTCGCCGCCGGTGACGACACCACCTTCACCACCCAGCTGGTCGGCGGCGACTTCGCCGGTCGGGACGCCGACGTGGCGGTGACCGTGCGCACGGTCAAGGAGAAGGAGCTGCCGGAGCTGAACGACGAGTTCGCCCAGATGGCGAGCGAGTTCGACACGATCGAGGAGCTGCGCGGCGACCTGCGGTCCCGGGTCACCCAGGGCAAGCAGGTCGAGCAGATCTACGCCGCTCGGGACAAGGCCCTGGCCCAGCTCGTCGAGGCCGCCGACATTCCGGCCCCGGAGGGTGTCGTCCGCGAGGAGGTCGAGAGCCGCAAGCAGGCGATGGTCGACCAGCTGGAGCGGATCGGCGCCTCGATGGAGGAGTACCTCGCTGCCGAGGACAAGACCGAGGAGCAGATCGACGCCGAGCTGACCGAGGCGGCGACCGAGGGCGTCAAGGTCCAGCTCCTGCTGGACACGCTCGCCGACGCGGAGGACGTGCAGGTGTCCGACGACGAGTTCGGGCACGAGATCGTGCACCGGGCGCAGCGTGCCGGGATGGCCCCGCAGCAGTACTACGACCAGCTGGTGCGCTCCGGCGCGGCCGCCGCGGTCTTCGGCGACGTGCGGCGAGGCAAGGCGCTCGCGGCCGTCATGGAGAAGATCACGATCAAGGACTCGGCCGGCAACGGGATCACCCTCGACGCGCTCCGCGCCGCCAACGAGGCGGAGCACAACCACGACCACTGATCGTCGGGTGCGGCCGCCGTCCGCCGCTGAGCGGCGGACGGCGGCCGTTTCCTTTCCGGGTACGCCCGGGCGGCAAGCACTGCCGGGTACGTCCGGGCGGTAAGCACTGCCGGGTACGCCCGGGCAGCAAGCACTGCCGGGTACGCCCGGAAGCCCGCGCCGCGGGTACCCGACACAGCTGCGCTGAGAGCGAACACTGCCCCGACCGGGACTCTGCCGCCTCGCACAGCGGTTAGTGTCGGGAAAGACGGTACGGAGAGCGAAGGGCTGCCATGACCGACATGCACATCCCCAAGAAGTCGCTCCGGGCGATTGACGCGCGCGGTGGCGACTCCATTGGCAACCTCGACGACTCGGTCTACAACCGGTTGCTCAAGGAACGCATCATCTTCCTGGGCAGTGAGGTGACCGACCAGGTCGCCAACCGCATCTGCGCGCAGCTGCTGCTGCTCGCCGCGGAGGACCCGGACCGCGACATCAACCTGTGGATCAACTCGCCGGGTGGCTCGGTCTACTCCGGCATGGCGATCTACGACACCATGCAGTTCATCGACAACGACGTGTCGACCGTGGCGATGGGCATGGCTGCCTCGATGGGTCAGCTGCTGCTCTGCGCGGGCACCAAGGGCAAGCGGTACGCCCTGCCCCACGCACGGATCATGATGCACCAGCCGTCCGGTGGTCTGGGCGGCACGGCGTCCGACATCGCCATCCAGGCGGAGCAGATGCTCTACACGAAGCGGATGTTCCAGGAGCGGGTCGCGCACCACACCGGCCAGAGCCAGTCGCAGATCGAGGCCGACTCGGACCGGGACCGTTGGTTCACCGCCCAGGAGGCCATGGACTACGGCTTCATCGACAAGGTGATCATCGGGGCCGCACAGGTTCCGGATGGCGCCGGGACCCTGAGCTGAGGAGCTGACGATGACCGATCTGAGCCTGCCGCCCCAGTTCGCGGCCGTGCACAACCGCTACGTGCTGCCGTCGTTCGTCGAGCGCACGTCGTACGGGGTCAAGGAGTCGAACCCGTACAACAAGCTCTTCGAGGACCGGATCATCTTCCTCGGCGTCCAGGTGGACGACGCGTCGGCCAACGACGTGATGGCCCAGCTGCTGACGCTCGAGGGCACCGACCCGGACCGCGACATCATCATGTACATCAACTCGCCGGGCGGTTCGTTCACCGCCATGACGGCGATCTACGACACCATGCAGTACGTCCGTCCGGACATCTCGACGGTCTGCCTCGGGCAGGCGGCGAGCGCGGCGGCGGTGCTGCTGTCGGCGGGCACTCCGGGTAAGCGGATGGCCCTGCCGAACTCGCGGATCATCATCCACCAGCCGGCCACCGAGGGCGGCTACGGGCAGGGCTCGGACATCGAGATCCAGGCCCGGGAGATCCTGCGGATGCGTACGCAGCTGGAGGACATGCTGTCCCGCCACTGCAACCGCCCGATCGAGCAGGTTCGCAAGGACATCGACCGCGACAAGATCATGACGGCCGAGGAGTCCAAGGAGTACGGGCTGGTCGACACGATCCTGACCAGCCGCAAGAAGGGTCTGCTGGCGGCCAACGCCGCCCGCTGAGCTGTACCGGGTCAGAGGTTGGCCGGGGCTCCGTTCCCGGCCGACCTCTGACACACCCGTTTTGGGGGTCGGAGAATGCCCCGCCAGCGGGTAACGTCGGGTCCGTACCGCTTCGCCGGTTGGGCCGGCGGCGCGAACTAAGCCGGGCGGCGCGCAACGTCCGCAGGTCAGGGCCGGGTCTCCGGCCGATGAGTGCAGGGAGAACGTAGGTGGCACGGATCGGTGACGGCGGCGACCTACTGAAATGCTCCTTCTGCGGCAAGTCGCAGAAGCAGGTCAAGAAGCTCATCGCGGGCCCAGGGGTCTACATCTGCGACGAGTGCATCGATCTCTGCAACGAGATCATCGAAGAGGAGCTGGCCGAGTCCGGCGAGGTGAAGTGGGAAGAGCTTCCCAAGCCGATGGAGATCTGCCAGTTCCTCGACACCTACGTCGTGGGTCAGGATCAGGCAAAGAAGGCGCTCGCCGTAGCGGTCTACAACCACTACAAGCGGATTCAGGCCGAGGCGGCTGGCGCGCCGGGCTCCGGCAGTGACGCCGTCGAGCTGGCCAAGTCCAACATCCTGCTGCTCGGTCCGACGGGGTGCGGCAAGACCCACCTGGCGCAGACCCTCGCCCGGATGTTGAACGTCCCGTTCGCCATCGCCGACGCCACAGCGCTGACCGAGGCGGGCTACGTGGGCGAGGACGTCGAGAACATCCTCCTCAAGCTGATCCAGGCCGCCGACTACGACATCAAGCGCGCCGAGACCGGCATCATCTACATCGACGAGGTCGACAAGATCGCCCGCAAGTCGGAGAACCCGTCGATCACCCGGGACGTCTCCGGTGAGGGTGTGCAGCAGGCCCTGCTCAAGATGCTCGAGGGCACTGTGGCAAACGTGCCGCCGCAGGGTGGCCGTAAGCACCCACATCAGGAGTTCATCCAGATCGACACCACGAACGTGTTGTTCATCTGTGGTGGGGCGTTCGCCGGCCTCGACCAGATCATCGAGTCCCGCACCGGGCAGGGCGGCACCGGCTTCGGCGCCCGACTCCGGTCGGTCTCGGACCGGTCGACCGACGACATCTTCAGCCAGGTCATGCCGGAAGACATGCTCAAGTTCGGGCTGATCCCCGAGTTCGTCGGCCGGCTGCCGGTGATCACCAACGTTCGCAGCCTGGACCGCAGCGCCCTCGTTCGGATCCTCACCGAGCCGCGCAACGCCCTGGTCCGGCAATACCAGCGCCTGTTCGAGCTGGACGGTGTCGAGCTCGAGTTCGACGAGCCGGCGCTGGAGGCGATCGCCGATCAGGCGATGCTGCGGGGCACCGGTGCCCGTGGTCTGCGGGCCATCATCGAGGAGGTCCTGCTCTCCGCGATGTACGAGGTGCCGAGCAACCCCGACGCCGCCCGCGTGCTGATCACCCGCGAGGTTGTCCTGGAGAACGTCAACCCGACGATCGTGCCGCGTGAGTTCACCGGGCGCCGGGCTCGGCGCGACCGCGAAGAGAAGTCCGCCTGATCCTTCCCGTGTCACGCCGGTCGTTCGATCCTGAGCGGCCGGCGTGATCGTGTTCGGCGCCGTTTGCCAGTGACCCACCACCCGTGCCGGCCAGACTGTGACGCTGTCCGTCAGAGCCCTCCAGCCGTACCCTTTGCTCATGCGTGTCGCCGTCTGCCAGCTGAACGCCCGGGACGACCGTAAGGCCAATCTGGCGGCTGCGGAGGCCCTACTGGAGCGCGCCGCCGCCGGCGGCGCGGATCTCGCCGTCCTCCCGGAGTACGTCGACTACCTGGGTCCTGCCGCTGGGCTGCCCGAACCGGAGCCGGTCGACGGTGAGGTGGGCAGCTTCTTCGCCAGCGTCGCGCGGCGGCTCGGGATCTGGCTGGTGGCCGGCTCGTTCCACGAGGCCGGCCCGGACCCGGACCACACCTGGAACACCTCGCTGGTCTTCGACCGTTCCGGCAGCCTGGCCGCGAGCTATCGCAAGATCCACTTGTACGACGTGGAGATCCCCGGTCGGGTCTCCTACCGGGAGTCGGCGAGTGTCGCGCCCGGGGTCCAACCGGTGGTGGTCGACGTCGAGGGGCTGCGGGTCGGCTTGTCGATCTGCTACGACCTGCGCTTCCCGGAGCTGTACCGGCTGCTCGCCGCCGATGGCGGCGCTCAGCTGTTTGTGGTTCCGGCGGCGTTCATGATGCACACCGGCCGGGATCACTGGGAGGTCCTGCTGCGGGCCAGGGCCATCGAGAACCAGTGTTTCGTGGCGGCGGCGGGTCAGACCGGCGACCACGAGCCAGGCCGCACGTGCTTTGGGCGCAGCATGGTGGTCGACCCGTGGGGCACGGTCATCGGCCAGGTGCCGGACGGCCCGGGGCTCTCGGTCGTCGACCTGGACCTGGAGCGGCTCGACACGATCCGCGCCGAGCTGCCCAGCCTGGCCAACCGCCGGCTCTGAACCTCAGCCCTCCAGCAGGACGCCGATGACCGCGAACCCGGCGATGGCCGCCGCGGTGACCAGCAGCGCCGTGGTCATCCGGGACCTGCCCCGTCGGGCCAGTCGTCCCACCGAGAGCACAAGTACGACCAGCACGACCGCGCCGATCACCACCTGCCAGAACGGCCCGATGAGGCCGAGTAGCGCCTCCTCGGCGAACACCCTGGCACCGTGCCCGGACTCATCCATGACTGACACTCTGGCACGTCGAGGCGGCCCGCGTCCTCGGCTGCGCCGGGGAGTCGACGCGCTCGCGTCCTCGGCTGCGCCGGCGACCGGTCGGCGCTGTTCACCCGAACCAGTGATGAACCCTGATTTGCCTTCTCCGGGCCGTCCGCGTAACTTTCTCTCTGCACGGGGGAGGCCGGACAAACCGGCTGAGAACGGGCGTCAGGCTCGTGGCGGGAACGCCGAGCGAGACTGAGGATCGGGCGGTGCGGAACACTCCGGAAACGGGGTTGCGAACGCGGAACCGACCGGGTAGAGTTTCGGAGCCGGCAGGAGCCGGGCGGAGAGCCGCGAAGCGGTGATCGGCCGGTCTGCGGCTTCCCACGACAGAAACGAACGTCGGTAACGACGTGCGTCATCGTGGAATCGAGCAAGCAAGACTATCCGCGTTATCGGGTTGAAGCA
>NZ_JAKKFE010000023.1:0-302110 GCF_022230935.1 Micromonospora hortensis | reverse complement strand
GGGCGGCAGCCGGCGGGCGGCGGGCGTGGCTTAGCGGTGCATTAAGCCGGCTCGGCGGATTCGTCGCGACGCCGTCGCGGCTCCTAGCATCACGGGGTGCGCTTGACGTCGCTTGCCGCTCTCCTCGTCCTCGGTGTCGCCACCGCCACCCTGCCCGCCTGCGCGTCCAACGACCCGGCCCCCGCCTTCGAGGCCGGCTCGACCGCCTCACCGACGGCGCTGCCCACCGGCGGTCAGAGCGACGCGCCGGGTGCGCGGGACGGCCTCGGCGGCCCGGGGGCCAGCGCCAGCCCGAAGCCCGCCAACAAGGTGCTCGCCGCCGGCAACCCGAACGGCACTGCCACAGTGCCGGCCGAGGCGCGGGCGGCGGACACCTCGAAGCCGACCCGGACCATCGGCTCCGGCACCCCGGCGAGTTGCACCTCCGCGGCGGTCGTGAAGGCCGTCGCGGCCGGCGGTGTCATCACCTTCAACTGTGGACCGGCCCCGGTGACGATCAAGATGGCCGCCACCGCGAAGGTCCGCAACGCCAACGGGCCGAAGATCGTGCTGGACGGCGGCGGCACTGTCACCTTGAGCGGCCAGGGGCGGCGCCGCATCCTCTACATGAACACCTGCGACGAGGCCCAGGGCTTCACCACCTCGCACTGCCAGAACCAGGATCACCCGCAACTCACAGTGCAGAACCTGACCTTCGCCGACGGCAACTCCACAGGCGAGAAGGCCGAGGGCGGCGGCGGTGGGGCGATCTTCGTACGGGGCGGGCGGCTGAAGGTGGTCAACTCGCGCTTCGTCCGCAACCGTTGCGACCGCACCGGCCCCGACCTGGGTGGCGCGGCCGTCCGGGTGCTGAGCCAGTACGAGAACAAGCCGGTGTACGTGGTGGGCAGCACCTTCGACGGCGGTTCCTGCTCCAACGGAGGGGCGCTGAGCAGCATCGGCGTGTCGTGGGTGGTGTTGAACAGCCTGCTCAGGAACAACGAGGCGATCGGCAGCGGCGCCAACCCGGCCAAGTCCGGTACGCCCGGCGGCGGCAGCGGCGGCGCGATCTACTGCGACGGCAACGAGTTCACCGTACGGATCGCCGGCACGATCATCGAGAACAACACTGCCAACGAGGGTGGCGGGGCGGTCTTCTTCGTGAGCAACAACCGCACCGGCACGATGAAGATCGAAAACTCGACCCTGCGCCGCAACCCCAGCGCCACGTTCGAGACCCGCGGCTTCCCCGGCATCTTCTTCCTGGGCGCCCGCAACCCCACGCTCACCAACTCCAAGCTCTCCTAACCCGCGCCCTGCCGCACGCCGACCCCCGCGCCCCCGCGCCCCCGCGCCCGATGCCCGCGCCCGACCCCCGCGCCCGCGCCCGACGCCCGCGCCGGTGATCAAGAGGTTTCGGTCATCGGGGCGGCGTTTTCTGACCGAAAGCTCTTGATCAACAAGCTGGGTGGGGTCAGTAGGGGTTTCCTTCGCCTGGGGGGCGGGCGCGGAGGAGGGCGGCGGGGCGGCCGGGCAGGTCGCGTGCGCCGGACATCGGCGGGCTCGGCGTGTGGTCGCCGTCGGCCATCCCGGCGAAGAGTTCCTTGAGCGCCGTCAGCGCACTGATCTTCGGCTGCCAACCCAATTCGGTCTCCGCACGCTCACTGGACATCAGCGGCGCGTTCAGACCCAGCTCCACCCAGCCCACGTCGACCGGTTGCAGCCGCGCCCGCCAGGTCAGCGCCGCCGCCGCCCGCAGCACCGGCGCGGCGACCGGCACCGTCCAACCGTGGAAGTGCCGGGCCACCAGCTCCGGAGTGAGCACCGGGTCCGCGGCGACATTGAAGGCACCGCGCGCATCACCCAACACCGCCCGGGCGTACGCGTCAGCCACGTCATCGGCGTGCACCGCCTGCATCCGCAACCGGCGGTTCGTCGGCACCAGCGGGATCCGGCCGAAGCGCAGCAGCCGCACCGGCGCCAACGGGCCGAGGAAGTAACGGGTGATCTCGGCACCGGCAGCCCGCTGGAAGATCAACCCGGGTCGCATCCGCACCACCCGCAGCGCAGGTTGATCCCGTTCGACGCCATCCAGCAGCGCCTCCACCTCCGCCTTGTGCTCGCTGTACGACGAACCGGGCACACCGGTGGCCGGCCACCGCTCACTGATCGGGTGATCCTTCGGGCCGGGCGCGTAGGTGCCGACCGACGAGGCGTACACCAGAGCCGGAACACCGGCCTGGACCACCGCGTTGATCACCGCCCGGCTGCCCTCGACGTTGGTCCGGCGCAGCACCCGCTGGTCGTGGCTGGGCTGGATCTGCCAGGCCAGGTGCACCACCGCGTCCGCACCCGCGAACACCTCGGCGAGCTGCCCGACCGCGCCCGGCGCGCCGATGTCGCAGGAGTGCCACTCCACCTGGTCGTACGGCTCGCCGGCATCCGGGCCGGGCAACCGTCGAACGACCCCGGCCAGCTCCACGCCCCGCTCCCGGCGCAGCCGCCGCAGCACCGCCGTACCGACGTTGCCGCTCGCCCCCACCACCACGATCCGCATGACCGACCCCGTACCCGCCCAGCAGCAGCTCAACCACCCACCAGCGCGGCGACCGCCGCCGCCGCGCGCGGCTTGGTCCACTCGACTTCCTGAAAGTCGCGGCATCCGCGCGCGCAGGACACCCCGACTTCCGGGATCCCGAGTCGATCAAGGTCGAGGTGACTCCCGTACCCAGCCGTGCTTCTCCTTGCCCCGCCTACCAGCGGTGGCGGCCAGGCAGCGCGGGCAGATCCAGCCCACCGCATCCGCCTCGGTGAGCACGTCGGTACCCGAGTAGTCGAAAGGTACGTGCGGGAAGCGACGCAGTCGGGTACGGCTCAGCGCCAGGCCACAGACCGTCTGGTTCTGGCCGGGCAACCAGGCGTGCACCTCGCCACCCGGCTGGCGTACGCCGTCACGCCCGACCTCCTCCCCGGAGGCCGCCACGGCAGGCAATCGGCTCGATCCCATGCCGGTCCTGGTTCCCCACCGACCCACACCCATGCGCCGCCGAACGAGGTCGCTCGATTCACCCCAGCTCACCGACCCAGCGCCCCGGACCCTCGGCCGGGGGCGCCCCGACAGGTGATGATCAACTGCGGCGGACAGCCGTCCAGCCGCAGCCATCGACGGCCGGCCGGAAGCCGAGAGCCGTCGACGCTCACCGTCGGGTAACCTGAGCGCGCGGGCCGCTAGCTCAATGGCAGAGCTGTGGACTTTTAATCCATAGGCGTCAAGGCATCCCATCTTCGCCTATCGACGTCACAAGCCGGTTCACCTGCGCCGCTTCGCCCACTAACGCGATGGCATGCGTCCTACACAGGGACGCGGGTGGCTCGCGGGGTGCTCGACCGTGCATAGGCGGTTGGGCGGCGGGCGTCTGCTTAGGTGGGCCGTGCGGACCGCCGGCAGGGACGAGCGCTTGGCGTCTCCTTCAACCCGGGCGGGCCGACAGCCGGATGTCGGTTCTGGCGATGCAGGCTGTCCCGTTACAGAATGCTGTGCCGAAGAGTGGCGACGAACAGCGGCAGGTGGCGTGATCCGGGTTCCAGCGGCGACACGAATCGATCAGCGCGGTGACCGAGGACGACGCCCCGACGCGCGGCGGCGTACTCGAGGTTGCGAGCCGGGGCGCGCCGCTGTTGGGTCACGCGGTGGACCTCGGCGGCGGACTGTGAAAGTCCCCGCCTTCATCGACAACACGCCACAGCAGGCTCGGGACACCCTGGCCCGCCGGCTGCGCGAACCGCTTGCCGAGGCCACCGATGCGAAATTCGCGGCTGAGCTGACCGAGTGGAGGACGATAGTGGACTCAGAGAAGGCCGACGAGGTCATTGCAGCCGGCCGCCACTGGAGGATGAACGCCGGCATGAGGTCCTGACGCCCGGCCCCGTCAGGGTTCTCGAACGTCACAAGTCAGCGAAGAAGTCCTTCTCGACGGTCACGTCCTCTACGACGCGCGTGGCCGTCCGTACGCCCAGCTCATACTCCTTCAGCAGATCGCATAGGCGCCGCCCGTCGATCAGGTCTACCGGCGGGGCGCCGTCACGAGTCGCCTCGGCCTTCGCCTCCGCCGTGAAGGTTCCGGTGGTGATCAGCAGGCCCTTGTCTCCTCGGCCCGCCATAGCACCACGAAAATCCCGGACAGCACCGGATCCAACGCTGCCTCGATACCGCTTGGACTGAAAGAAGACCGGAAACGACACGAGTGACATGCGGTATATTCCCAGCCCATCGATGCCGCCGTCACCCGTTCGTCCTGTCACCGTCGCACTGATGAAGCCTGCCTCGCGCAGCAGACGCTGGGCCAGCCGCTCGAACGCATCTGGAGGCACGGACATCAGGACGTCTAGCAACTGTTCCCGCCAGTCCTGCTCGTCGTCTATCTGCTGCTCATCGCTGCCTGTCACTTCTTGGGCCTGCTGCGCGTTGCGCTTGGCTCGCTGTTCATCGCGGAGCTGGGCGACGACCTGAGCGCGAAGACGAGGTATGTCGTCTCGCTGAACCAAACGGCCCCGCTCGGTCAGCGCCCAGACCCCACGGCGGCTGTTGACCAAGAGGTTCATGCGCTTCAAGTAGGTGCGAGCCCAAGCTAGCCGATACTCAATCTCCGTTCGGGGCCCATCCCCGTGAAGAACCTGCTGCTGTTCCTCCGTGAAGTCTTGGCGCTCAAGCACTGCCTCGACAATCTCATCGATGGAGCCGGAACCCCCTAGGGCTTGGACTGCCTCGATCGTCGGCCACAGCAGTTGGGAGTAGTCCGGTACCAATGCGCGTGCCATGCACCAAGTCTGCCGTATGACCGGAGCCCAGACGTTACTGCCGATTCCCGAATTCCACGGATGGTGTGGCGGGGCTGCCGCCCGGGAGCCCGTAAGCAGCAGCCAGACCAACCGTGGGGTTCCCAAGGTCGGAAACACGACAGCCCGCAGTGCAGCCGCACGACTCCGACGACCTACGACCATGAACATGCCGGACTGGCAGGCGCGCGAGGGGCGACAGGCCGCGGACGGGGTCCGCTGCCGAGTCGGGCCACGTGTCGTAACGCGTCTCTATACTGACCGGCGTCGAAGACCGAGGTGATCGAAGTTTCGGCGATCCCCCGCGGCCAACACCTGGCAGAGCTGCGGGTGCCCGAGAAGTCGGTGCATGAGGGGGCAACGGATGAGGCGCGAAGAGATCATTCCGAGTGCGGCGAGGTTGACGAACTCGCTTCGTGACCTCGGATACGACTTCTCGAACGCGATCGCGGACCTGATCGACAACAGTGTCACCGCGGGCGCCGGCAAGGTCGGGATCACCTTCCACTTCGACGGCCCTGAATCCTGGATCCGGATCGTGGACGACGGTAGCGGCATGACCGGCGCGAGCGTGTCCGAGGCCATGCGGCTGGGAACCGCACAGGACTACGGCGAGGGTGACCTCGGCAAGTTCGGCCTCGGTCTCAAGACAGCGAGCCTGTCCCAGTGTCGGCGTATCAGCGTGGCCAGCCGTACCGATCCGAACCGCCGCACGATCGAGGTGCGGCGGCTCGATCTCGACCACGTGACGGCGACCGACCGTTGGGAGATTCTGCACCTCACCGGCGCCGAGCGGCCGGAGCCGCTGATCGCGCCGCTCAGGGAGTCGACGGGGACCGTGGTGATGTGGGAGGACCTAGACCGCATACTCAGTTTTCGTGACCCATGGGGAGGGTGGGCGCAGAAGTATCTGATGGCCCTTGCCGAACAGCTCGACCGTCATCTCGGGATGGTCTTCGGGCGCTTCATCTCCGGCCTGGCTCGGCGGCGTAAGAAGCTCCACATCACTATCAACGGAACGCCGGTCGAGGCGTGGGATCCGTTCGTCCGAGCGGAACCCCGGGTCGAGTCGCTTCCGGTGGGGGAGTTCCCGGTGGCAGGCGGACTGGTGAGGTTCAGTCCATTTGTCGTTCCGGCACAGCGTGAGTTCAGTAGCGATGCCGCGTGGCGGCGGGCCAGCGGCCCACAGAACTGGAACCGCCAGCAGGGCTTCTACGTCTACCGCGCCGACCGCATGATCCAGTCCGGTGGATGGTCACGGATGCGCACACAGGACGAACACACGAAACTGGCACGCGCGTCCCTGGAGTTCTGGCCAGACCTGGACGACGCCTTCGAGATCAACATCTCGAAGATGCGGGTACGACTGCCGGAGGAACTCAGAGAACAGCTGAACCGGCCTGTCGCCGATCTGCTCAAGCGGGCGCAGGAACGCTACCGCGGCGGCGACAAGAAAAAGTCCCCGCGCCCTCGGCCGCCCTCGGAACCCCCACCCCCGTCACCGTCCCCCAACGGTGGTGCAACCCCGCCCTCGGCAGGTGGGGAGCGGCGAGGTGCCGAGCCTGTGGGAAAGCCGTCCACGACCGGCACGCACGGGGGCGGCGGCAGTATCGGCAACGGCGTCGTGAGCCCGCCTGCGAGCAGGTCCGGCGGTCCGGGACCTCGCGTGTCGGCGCCACCGGCCGTGGCTACAGCCCTGCAACGGGCGGCCGAACGCGCCGGGCAGTCGGACGCGCTGGGTCTCATCCTCGACGAGCTGCGACGAGAAGACCCGGAGGTGGCCCGTGAGTTCGGCCTCTGAACCGGTGGACCAACACGCGCCGGAAACGTACCTGCGAGCCGTCCGCGCCGTCATGAGCACCGGGCTGACCCTGGAGCAGGCGTTGGCCGGCTTCGTGCCGGAGGAACTGCGGGACGAGGTCGCCCGGCGGTGGAACGCCGACCGTGTGACCCTCGAACCGGTTGCTGTGCTGTCCAGGGGCGGGCCGCGAGCGTGGTTCGACAGCTACGACCCTGCTGGCGGCTACTACTGGCCGCGGCTGCGAGAATGGCTGCTGGTCGAAAAGGGGCGCACCGAGAGCGCCATCGACGCGATCGACACGGCCACCGACAGAATTTTGTCGATGCTTGAAGACCCCCGGCCCGCCGGGCCCGGCGGCTTCCAGGTTCGGGGTCTGGTCGTCGGCTACGTGCAGAGCGGAAAGACCGCCAACTTCACCGCACTGATCGCTAAGGCGTACGACGCGGGCTATCGCATCGTCATCGTGCTCTCCGGAATCCACAATTCGCTACGTCGACAGACGCAGCTGCGGCTCGAGGACGAACTGGGCCTCGCCCCGGACGAGGTCGGCCGCCGAGGTGTCGGCGCTCCCGAGCAGGGGCGCCAGATCATCCGCATGACCGGCGCGGAGGTCTGGCAGGACTTCCATCCCGGCACGGCCGACGCCAGTCTCCTGCAGGGCAACGTTCCCCTGATCTTCGTGATCAAGAAGAACGCGAGTGTGCTGCGTCGCCTGGTTGGCTGGCTCGAGGAGCGGCAACCGGTCAGCACACCCGTGCTCGTCATCGACGACGAGGCCGACCAGGCAAGCATCAACACCGGCGGAAACAGACAGCTCCTCGACGAGGTCGTCGACCTGGTCGCTGACGACGTCGACGCCGCCGCTGACGGCCTGGACCGGGTGTCGGACCACACCCAGGCAGAGGAGATCAACCCCTCGGTCATCAACGGGCTCGTTCGGCGGCTGCTGCACCGCCTCAGGCGCGCCAGCTACGTCGGATACACAGCCACCCCGTTCGCCAACGTCCTGATCAACCACGAGGCGATGGACCGGGAGGTCGCCGAGGACCTGTATCCGCGGGATTTCATCGCTTCGCTTCCCCCGCCCCACGGCTACTACGGACCGGAACGCCTCTTCGGCCGTGAGGCGCTGGCCGGTGAGGGCGGCGAGAACGTCCAGGGGATCGATGTTATCCGTCAGGTGCGCGACCACGAGGCCCGTCTGCTCACGCCAGCCCGGGGGGCGCCTGCGGTGAACGCCCTGCCGCAGAGTCTCGACCACGCACTCGCAGATTTCATACTCGCCACGGCCGCCCGCGACACCCGCACCGGCGGCTCACCGGCGTGCGCGATGCTTATCCACGGATCCCAGTACACCTACCAGCAGGACGCCATTGCGGCGCTGGTCCGCGAACGGCTGTCCGTGCTGCGGCAGCGTTGGCGCTACGACAACGAGCACGCCTCACCCGAGTTCCAACGCCGTTGGGAGGAGAGGTTCGTCCCCGTCACCGACGCCATCGCGCCGGACCGACGCGTCGAGTTCTCCGAGATCGAGCCGGCGGTCGCCCGTCTGTTCCGCGGAGAACTTCCCGTTCTCGTCCTTCACAACAGGTCAGCGGACGAGCTGGACTACGAGCGCAACCCCGACCTGCGGGCGGTGGTCGTCGGCGGCAACAAACTGTCGCGCGGTCTGACGATAGAGGGTCTCCTCGTCTCGTACTACGTCCGCAACGCCAACTATTTCGACACCCTGCTGCAGATGGGCCGGTGGTTCGGCTACCGCGAGGACTACGTCGACCTGACCCGGCTGTGGACCACCGCCGACCTCAACCAGCGCTTCCGGGACCTGGCAACCGCGGAGGAGGATCTCAGACGCGAGATCCGGCTGTACGAGGTACTCGGTAAGACCCCTCGCGACTTCGCCCCCCGGATCCGGGCCCACGAGACGATGCGCATCACCGCCCCGAACAGGATGGGCAGCGCACAGGAGATCAGTTACGACTTCTCGGGCACGTTGTTCCAGACCATCCTGTTCCGCCTCGACGACCGGGACTGGCTGCGGTACAACCTCGACACGACCCGCCGGTTCCTGAGCAGACTCGGCCCGCCCAACGCGACGGGCGCCGACGGCCTGCCCGCGTGGAGCGACGTGGACTGGCGCGATGTCGAGGAGTTCCTCGGCGACGCGGGGTACCGGACAGCGCCCGGCTCCCAACGCTCGAGTCTGGCCCTACGCGAGTACATCGCGACGCAGGCCAAGCACCGCGAACTCGTGCGGTGGAGGGTGGCCGTCCGCGGCCGGCAAAACATCGACAAGGACCTGGGCAGCGAGGACCTGCACATTCAGGGGTGTGGACCCGTGGCCTGTATCAGCCGCGCCCGCCACGGGCTCTCCGAAACCAGCATCGGCTCGCTCGTCAACCCGGTCAGCCGCGGCAACCCGGGTGCCGGCGACGAGGACATCGGCCTCGGCGACGAGGACCGCAAGTGGGCGGCGGAGGTCGCGGAGAACAGCGACGTTAGCTACCCAGTCGCGCTGCGCCACCGGCGGACGCCCACAGAGGGGTTGCTCCTGCTCTATCCGATCAGCGCCCACAGCAGGCCCAAGGAGTCAGCGTCGTCCGGCGATCTCAAGGGACCACCCAGGCAACCGCTGTTCGACAACCCCGACGAGCAGGGCGAGACAGTCATCGGGATGGCGATCAGCTTCCCGGCCTCGGAGAGCCCGGCAACCATCCGCTACGTCGTCGGGTCGCCCGGCCCGGTCACGGCATGACCGACGCCGACGAGCAGCGCCCGACTGATCCGGAGGCTCTGGAGATTCTGTGGCGCTCGCTGCCGACCCCGACCGGCCTGCAGTTGGAGGCGCAGCGCGTCGCAGACTGGCCCGGTGGACCGGTGCTGGCCGCGGTCGACGCCACCGGACGACGGCACCTGCTGATCCCTCTGCCTGCAACCACGGGCTTTCGCGCACCCCGACAGAGTCGAGGTCTGTACGCCGAGGTCCGCCAACTGAGGGTCCACCGGACGGACGAGAACGAAAGCACCTGGGTAGACCTCAGCTGCCCCGAGCCTGCCCTGCAGAGACTGTTCACGTCCTTCGCGCAGGAGGTTGTCAACGCGTTGTCCGCCAGTTCGTCGGCCGACCCAGCTGCCATCACGGACACGGCGGAGCGGTGGCGCAAGTTCTGGTCTGTTCCGGCCGAGGGCCTCGGCGTCGGCGCCCAACTCGGACTGATCGGCGAACTCTGGCTGCTCACCCGCTGGCTGCCGTCTCTCACCCGGTACGCGGTCCGGTCATGGCAGGGACCGTTGGGCGGAAGGCACGACTTCACCAGCACCCGACTGTCGGTCGAGGTGAAGACGAGCGGATCCTCGACCGGACCCACAGTCCACCGGATCGGCTCGCTCGATCAGCTGGCTCCGCCCGTGTCCGGCGTCCTGTACCTGATGTCGCTACGGCTGGCGGCCGATCCTCTGGGCGAGATCACTCTCGACGACCTGATCCGGAAGGCTCGCGCAACGGTCCGACACGACGATCTCCTCGCCGACGATTTCGACCAGCGCCTAGCCTCAGCCGGCTGGACACCGGCCGACCTGGGTAGGTACGACGGATCGTGGCGGCTGCTCCACCAGTCGCTCTACAAGGTTGGGGAGGGCTTCCCACGCTTGACGTCTGGGACGTTCCCCGCAGGCCTACCGACCGGGATCACCGATGTCGGGTACACGCTCGACACCACGGCCTGCGGCAACTGGCTCGTCACGGATGATCCACGAGCAACCACCGCGCTGTCAGCCCTCGCCTCCGTTCGGTGACCGGGGTGACCGGGCCTTCTGACGCCCCGGCCGGTCGCCGGTGTGCGGATCACCGTCCCATCGGGCTCAGCGACCCGAACACGTTCGTCATCGCTGTGCGCAGCCTGGTCTGGCACGCTATGAACCACTCGACATACTCCTGCCAGTCCTCGGTCAACCCGATCTGGCCAGCGCGGTAGTCCGCGATCCGGCACCCCTTCTTGCCGATGAGCGGATCGAACCGCAGAGGTCCGCCGTAGGTGCCCTCAATGGTCTCCCGCTTCGCCTCCGCGGCCGCGAAGCGGGCGTCGTTCACGGCAGGCTCGGGACTCTCGAAGAAGATCTCGCTGCATAGACCCGCTCGGCCGAACGAGCACCTGTAGGTGATCCCGGTAGTTCCAGACGGCAGGGCGAGCCAGTTCTGCACCAGCCCCTTGCCCGACCGCGTCCAGTCGAGTTGGCGACCGGACAGCTCGGCCAACATCTGCGTCCAGAACCTCTGGTACTCCTGGCCCTTCGACGAACCGCCCTCCGCTTGGGCCTTCGCCCTAACCGACTTGCCCCAGTCGTTTGGCTGGGCGACGAGCCGCAGTAGAGGAGCCGGCGGGGAAGTCGCGATGCGGACGACGCCGACCTCGACGCCGAAGAACCTCGTCGCCTCGTCGGTGCGGGTGTTGAGCCAGTCGAGGGCAGCACGGTGCTCCTCACGGAATCGCGTCGCGATCCAGACCACGTTTACCGCGTCAGTGCCGCCGGCGTATGTCAACAACTGGCCGAGATGGGTGTGGTCGGTCGGCGCGAGTTGGTTCTCGACGATCACCAACTCACCGGTTGCCTGGTCCACACCGATGAGGTCGAGGGCGAACGTGCCCACGGCATGCTCGGCAGCGGAAAGCTCGAGATCCATGCCCAGCACGTCGCCGAGGGTTCCGGCATTCGCCAACAGCCACGGTGTGAAGTCGTGGGCCTCGTGCGGCCAGACCTGCCGCGCGTCGACCATCTCCAGCTTTCCCAACTGGGGCCACCCCGTCGCCGCACCCTCCTCCTCCGAGGGCGTGCCCGCGCCTCGGCGCGTCTCAGCGTGCATCGACTACCAGCGCTCTCGGGTTCGCCCTGTCCAGGGTCACCCAGTGCATCAGTTTCCCGCCAGCGGGCGCGGCACTGAGGGGAGTGACTAAATGGAATCCGATGGTGATCTTCTCGGAGGAGATGACCTCATTCTGGTTGCCGTCAAGGTTGTCCCTCTCGACTGTCGGGTAGAGGATGATCGATCCGGTGGCCTCGCCCCTGAGCGCGTCGGCCCCTGGGTCCGGAATCGAGGTGTCGACTCCGGCGATTCTCGTGGCCGCGTTGCGGTGTCGATCCTCGCTAAAGACTCGGAACGAGGCGCCGGACGAGGTGCGTTGGCGCTCGAAGACGCTGAACGGCCCGTGCCCGGCGACGACGCGTCGGGTGGTGGACCTGGTCTGTTGGGGCACGAGCACGACCCACCGTGCGAGTTGGTCGGGACGCAGTTGGCGTAGCCACGCGAGTTCCGGTTGAAAGGTGTCGTCGGCCAGCCACTTGATGTTGCCGAGGACGGTCAGGAGTGCTGCGTGACTGACAACTGCCACTCCCGCCTCGTAGGTGGTCTTGGCTCCCGGGACTGCGAACCCGGTAGTCCGTTGGGTTGCGGCAGCGAGCAGTGGCTTCCACTGTTCGAGGTTGTGCTTGATCTTTGTCGTGGACGTCGGGAAGGCCACGGGTTCCATGGGCTTGCCCGGTGAGCTCTTCATGATGAGCTTGGCGTTCCACATCTTGTTGCGACCGGTGGGTCGCAGGTCCGGGCGGTGTTGGGCGATCAGGGGTGGGATCTGTCGAGGGGTCAGCTGCGGCGTACCGTCGGCCGGGTCCGCGTACTGGCGCAGTTCGCGACGGAGGAAGTCCTCGTCGCGGCAGGCGGCCTCGAACATGTCGTGCAGGTCTGGGGTGGTGTAGAGGCGGACCAGGTCTCGGTAGCCGGGTCGGAAGCCGAACCAGCGGCCCATCTGCATGAGGGTGTCGACCTGAGCCGTGGCGCGCCGGTAGTAGGTGACGGTAAGCCCTTCGACGGTGAAACCACGAGCAAGCTTGTTGCCGCCGACGAGGATGCGCCAGATCTCCCGCTGGTCGAAGTCGAGGCTCTCCTGCTGCCTCTCAAGGTCGGTGTCGCTGTTCACGACGATGACCGGGCTGCCGTTACGGTCGGCGGGGCTAATGAGTCTGAGCGCCTCGCCGATGTCGTCGCGCAGGTCGTCGAAATCGGCCGGTGCAAGCAGTGTGGGTGCCTGCGCGCGAGATACGGGCAGGACGTCGGTGATGTACAGGTCCCGTAGTCGCGCCAAGCCGGTGGGCCGGTAGTAGCCGGCGGTGTTCCACAGGTGGCCGATCAACTCGGCTGTCTGCCGGTGGGAGTCTTTGCCCATTGCCTCGTGAACGAGCATGGTGTGGTGCCGGTAGGACGTTCCGTGCCGTTGTCGGTACAACTTGAGGGCACCGGTGAGGACGAACATGTCCACGGCGCGGCGCAGTTCGCCGTCGTCGGGTTCATCGGCGAGGTACCGGACGTGGGCCCGTTCCTTCGAGGTTTCGAGGGGACGCTGTTCGAGGGGTAGTTCGGCGTCGAAGTCGTGGAAGTCCTCTGCGCCCATGTAGCCAGCGGGACGCGGCAGGGAGATGAGGAAGTCGCGGGGGAAGATGTCCTCGACGTCGGAGGGGTCGATGAACACGTTGGCGTACGGGGTGGCGGTGTAGCCGACGTACTGGGCGCGGGGCATCATTCGCAGCAGTTGCCCGATGAGCCGGTTGATCGCGGTGCGTTTCTTGCTGTCCTCCTTCCATTTCTTCGGGCTGACGGTGTTGACCGACGCCTGGTCAGACTCGTCGTCGATGATGAGGACGGGCACCTCGCCGAGGCGCTCGCTGATGCGACCCAGGTCCGCCACCAGTGCTTCGAGGACTGAGGCGTTCTTCTTGGCGACAACGAGACGGGCGTCGCTGGTGTGAAGATTCGCTGGGTCAAAAAACTTCCGGTTACGCTCGCGTCCCCTGAACTCGAGGGCGGAGAAACCCATCTTGAGCCGCTTGTAGTCGCCGGCGTGGTTGCTCAGGCGGTGGACGTCGGGGTATCCGGCGTCGGAGGGTCGCCCCCCGTGTCGGACGAAGCGGTCGCCCTTCCAGTCGGGATCGTTCTGGTACTCGTGGACCTTCTGGTCGTGGGGGGAGATCTCCCGCTCGATGTTCTCCCGACCGCACAGTTCGATGTCGAGACGCCGCTGGGTCTGTGCGCGCAGCATGTTGGTGGTGCCGGTGAGGACGATGACGAGTCGGTACCCGGCATCAACGGCCTTGGCGACGACGCCGGTGAAGTTGGCGGTCTTGCCGCTCTGGACGTATCCAACGACCAAGCCCTTGGCCTGGTACGCAACGGGTCGAGTTGGGTCGGACAGACGCCGGACGACCTCCTCGGTGGCCCTGTCGAGGTCAGCGACAGCGTCGGGGTTGCGCCACTTGTCGAGCAGGTAACGGTGATAGTGCGCCCAGTAGAAGGTGCGCTCGGTGCGGCGTTCCGGGGTGCGCCACTCCTCCCAGTCGTCGGCGATGACGATGACCCCGTCTGCGACGGCGTAGGGGAACAGGTCGGCGATCAGGTCCGCCGTCGGTTCGTCGACGGCGAGCGCGGCGATCACCGCCGCGCGCCGTTCGGTGGTGTTGTGGCTGGTGCCCTCGGTCCAAGGGGCGCTGTTCTGCTCGTGGTCCCACCCGGCCAGGGTGTGCGCGATCTGCTGGCGTAGGGCATCCTCGGGGCCGGCGTCGCGTAGGTGGGTCAGAAACGCGGAGCCGTTGGCGATGTCGGGGGCATCAGCACCCAGCATGGCGGCCAGGGCGTGCAGACGCTTGGGGCCCGTGCGTTGCATGGCGGCGAGCGCCGCACTGTATGCGGTGGTGACGATGTCGCTCATGGCAGTTCCTGTTGTCCCCTCGCGAGTGCGTCGGTCAGGATTTGCGGCGTCTCATCGCCGCTGAGCCCGGTCAAGTCCAGCCGGTAGCGGACGTCGGTCACGCGGGTGCCGTCGACATCGGCCTGCGCCAGAAGCCTCGGCGTCAGGCGGGGAAACGCTTCGGTAACCGCGAATGCCTGAGGAGGGGTTCGTAGTCGCCAACGACGCTGGCAGGTGGCCGTGTACCGGTCACGCCAGCCCGAGGCCTGCAACAGGCCGTCGAATCCGGTGTGCCGGGTCGTGGTGAGCAGGAGGGCGCGGACTTTGTTGATGAGTTCCGGAAGGGAGCAACCGCCGCTGCCCGCTGCGGTGATCTGCAGGGACACCAGCCAGAGCGGCCGGTCGCCGGTCGCGACCATCTGGGTCAGCGAGGAGATCCAGTGCGCTCGCCGCTCAGACGTCGTGGTCTTGACCTCAACGTCGTGCTCGTCCAGCCCGAAGTCGTGTTCCTCGGCCTGTCCGCCGCGCCATGCCGTCAGTGCGACGTCCGGTCCGAGGGCGTGCACGAGGCCTGCAAGGAACAGCAGTTCTCCGACGAGTCCGGTCTCCTTCTCCTGCGACAGAACATCCTCCGTCTGCAGGAGGTGGCCCAAGCGACGCAGGGTCTCCGCGAGTGCAGCGGTCAATGTCTGCTGGTCGAGCTGGACTCGATCGGCGACAGCGCACAGCAGCGGGTAGGCGTCAACGAACAGCCGCGGGTCGGTGACGGCAATCTCGATCATGCGTTGTCCGTCGTGGTGGACGGTGTGTGCGGTGAGGTGTTCGAGGCCGGCTGGTGGAACCTCGTGGGGCGTTGCAGGTCCGCGTAGCCCGATGCGGGAGGTGTGAGGGTCGACGAAGAGCACGATCCGCGGCGATCCCGGTATGGGATGGTCGATCGGGGCCCGCGTGCGCAGGTAGGCGTTGAAGCTGTCGGTGCTCAGATGGCGGTCTGCTGCGCTGGTCACTGGCGGGCCTCGAAGGTCGACTTCTCCGCCTTCGCGGCCGCGGTCAGGATCTCCTGCCAGAGGTCGATGTTGTCCTTGTCGCGCGCACCAAAGTGTGAGCCCTCGAAGACGTTGCCGGCGAGAAGGAACAGTACGGCCTTCAGCACCGGTAAATCATTGCTGCCGCCGCGGCGTCCGCCGAGCAGGGCCTGCCGGTATGACCGGTTGAGCCACAGCGTCCTGGTCTCGCGGTCGAACTCGAGGAACGCGTCGGTGGGGAACCGCTTCCACTGGATGTTGACGGGGTCCTCGTGCAACAGGGGCAGCTCGTCGCGGATCTCGCGGGTGACCCTCGGGTGGAAACCCTTGCCGGGTGGTATCGCGGCACTGCGTCGCGCGGTCCTGCGCCGGTTCGCGGTGGCCCACGCCGCCTCGGCCGCCTGGAGGTAATCGGTGATCGTGGTTCCGTCGTCGGCTTGGGCGGTGGCGACAGCCGGGGCGAAGCGGGGTCCGGCAGATACCCGAGACTTCTCGGGGTTCATGACGAACATCCCCGCGGTGTCGCCGTCGATGTTGATTCGGACGCGGGCGAGCTGGAGTCGGGTGTCGGGCGCGTGAATGCCCTCCCACCCTCCGGCGTGCAGGAGCCGACCCCGGCGGTAGAAGTAGAGGCCCTGGCGCGTCACTGCCCCGCCGGGCAGTCGGTACTCGGGCGTGTTGGAGCGGCGCGACCAGATGTGGCAGTCAAGGACAACCTTCGCCCCGTCGATCGGCGCCCTGAGCTGTTTCGGCCAGCCGGGCAGGGTCTCGGGGTAGGCGAAGGGGTCGATCGGCACGACCGGGTGACGTACGCCGGCGCCGAGGTCGGCGTCCTCCACGTCGATGACGATCCGCACGCCGCGGTCGACGAGGATGCGGTGGAAGGTCAGGCCGAGATGCCCCTGCAGATGTGAGATCGTGCGACTCAGAAACTCGTCAACCTGCTCCGCGTCGTCCGTCGAGGGAAAACCATTGACGCTGTCCCACCGTACGACCGTGCCCGACGGGCCTGTTGGGAGCTGCCAGTCGCGGTCAATTTCGGCAGCGGCGAACGCCTCCGGAACAATGTCACAGTCAAAGGTCTGACGACCGGCGTCGAGCTGCCACCGTCTTCCGACCGGTTCCGATCCGGAGGCACGCGAGAGCACGCTGAGACTGGCTGCCTGACTGAACGATGCCGCCTTCAACCCGAGGCCGAAGTGGCCGAGGTCCTCGCCCGTGTAGCGGCGTTGGCCGCCGATGGTCATCGCGTCGTCGATGCTCTCGGATGCGATGCCGCGACCATTGTCGACGACGTAGAGGCCGACCAGGCGGGCGTTGCGTTGGACGAACCGGATGAGGATGTCGGTCGCGCCGGCGTCGATGGAGTTGTCCACCAGGTCGGCCAGGGCGGTCTCCAGCGAGTGGTTACGACCGAGGGCGTCCAAGGCTCGTGGATCGGGTGGTAGCTCCACCGATCCCTCGGTGGGAACCTCCTGGAACCAGACGGACATCTACCGCTCCCGATTCATTGACCGGCGGTGCCGGCGAAACCTTCAGAACCCGCTGACTGGACGAAACCCGTTACGTCGGCCGCGACGCATGGCCTCCAAAGCGGTGCCTACGTGCTTGCCGGCGGGGTCCCACCCCTGGTCGATGGCTTGGGCGATCTCTGCTGCGGACCTGCGGTGCTCGGCGTCGAGGTGCCCTGTGTCGGCGCCCCAGGCGGCGAGGTCAGCCCAGTCGGTCGCGGTGGTGCCCCTGATCAGGTCCATGTCGGGGCCGTAGGTGTCGATATCGACGAGTTCCGCCGCGAGCGGCGCCGGCGTGGTCCAGTCGAGATCCTGTACGGCGGTCCAGCACTCCGGCCTCTTGGTCCACTCACCGACGTTGGTGCGGCCCTCGGGCGGTGACGTGATGACCTTGTGCACGAGCAGGGAGAGGTCGGTGACGGCGTCCTGCAGGGCGGGCGTGAGGTCCTGCGTCCGCCAGATGCGGTCCAGGTCGACTCTTCCACCCGTCCCCTGGACCAGTTTCGCGACGGTGTAGGTGACGATGTTTGCCTTGTAGCCGCCGAAGTTCTGCCTTGCGACGAGCTTGTCGACCTTGCGGAAGAGGATCGCCTTGGCCACCAGGTGTCGGCAGTACTGCTTGTCCACGGCAGGGGGCTGCTCTTCGAGGCTCTGCGAGAACAAAGTGAAGTTCTTCTCCGCACCCAGGCTGACCAGATGTGGCTCCTTGGCCCAGGAATGTTCGAATTTGGCGAGGTCCGACTTGGTGAACTTCTGGGCGGGCGGGTTGGCTGCCTTGAACACCTTCTGCCGGGCAGGCGTGCCCTCACGGGTCAGGGCATTGGCGTACTGGCCTCGGGCGCGCTCGTAGAACCAGTGGGTGTCGTGGGGGTGTGAGGCACTGGGTGGCGCCCACAGGGTCCGCATGATGCGCTCGACGTCCACGTGGAACGCGCTGTTCGCCTTCAGATCCGAGGCGGTGACGCGATTCTGGGTGTTCGAGTAGGCCGAGATCTGCGGAACGATGTCGTCGAGGCGGTCCGGCGATACGACCGTCAGCTTCATCTGCACGTACGCCACGTCGACGTCCACCTTGTTGCGGTGGGCGTGGTGGATGGTCGCGGTGGTTTGCCCGCCATTGACGATCTGAAGATTGTGGATGCGACGGATGACCCGCTGCCCTGACGGGGCATCCTCGAAGTCCACCCTCGATGCGGTCGCCGCGATGCCGTTGTTGTAGGCGAGAAACCGCTCCGGGTTACCTCTGAGGGTGTCGAGGATTCCTCGGTTGACCGCCCCGCGCACTTGCAGGAACGAGCGGACGTTCAGCTCCAGGAGCCTGGCTCCGTGCGTCGAGTACAGGTCGGCGAGGCCGCGGGCCGGCACGATGGCGAGGAGGACCGAGTAGTCCTCGTCCGTACGCGGGGTGGCCAGGCAGGGCAGACCTGCGGGAAACTCCGCCACGATTGGCTCGGCTTTGTTCCCGGATGCCGACCAGTTCGCCAGCCGGCGCAGGTCCCACAACTCCCGGGTGACGTGCCGCCCCTCGAACAACATCGGCGGAACGCCATCGCGCGCGACGCTGCGTGCGTTGGTGACCAGCACCAGACGGACCGACTCGACCCTGCCGAACTTCTCCGCGACGGCTTCACACATTCCGGCCACCTCGGAGGACCGGTCCCGCCTTGCCATGCTGCCCCGCACGCAGCGAGACAGAAAGTTCTCCATACGCCGGAACGCCGCCTCGACGTCGGCACGCCCGATTTTGTGGTCGTCGTCGGCGCGGGGACTGTAGTAGGTAAGGAACAGGTCCAACGATCGGTCATCGGACGCGGCACCGTAACCGCTGACCTCGACACCGTGGTCTTTGAAGTGCACAGCCACGGCATCTTCGGTGTGCCCGTCGGCTGTCAGCTGGTCGAGCATCAGCTGGGTGAATGCCTCATGGAGGTCGCAGCCCTCGATTTCAGCCTGGGCCCTGACGTCCTCGATGAGGCCGTGCGCGTAGGCACCGACATCCGGTTCAGCCACGCGGGCCCCTGTGCCGCAGGACGCAGGCACAGCGCAGCGGGCCACACGTCCCGGGCGGACTCGTGAGGGGCATGCAGTTCTCCGGAGGATCGCTCGGCACGTGCGGTGACAGTACGCGCCGACTCGGTCGCTGATGGCACCAACTCTCCACGATAAGGACAGGACCGACAAGACCCGCTAAGCCGAGGCGCGGTCACCGCATCGGTCCTGTTCCGGATCGGCCGAACCAACCACCTCTGGAGCGATCGGAGGCCGAAGAATCTCGTGCGACCTCGTCAGGGTCGCCGAGCCCATGGCGACAACGCGGAGCGGCCGGACGCGCGGCGTCGGACCGCAGAGGTAACCTGCGCAGTGCGTTCTGACCGATCGGAGGTGACACGGGTGACGGACGATGCCGTCGAACGACCTCGGGCAGGCTACGGCGTCAAGCTCGTACGTGGCCCGTTCGTGCGCCTGGCACCACACCGTCAGGCATGCAAGGACGACGACGAGTTCCTCCGCTTCGCGGCGGCGTGCCGTGATCGCGGCGAGCGGCTGGCCGCGGACCTGTTCTGCGGTGCCGGGGGCCTGAGCCTGGGGCTGACCGAGGCGGGGTTCAAGGTGGTCCTGTCGGCCGACCGCGACCTCGAGTCCGTCGAGACGCACCGACACCACAACCCGGGCCTCACCCTCGACTGCGACCTCGGCGAATCGGCCAATGTCAGACGGATCGCCGCCTTGGTCAAGGAAGCGGGGATCGAGCTACTCGCCGGTGGTCCGCCGTGTCAGCCCTTCTCCCGGGCGGGCCGCTCACTGATCCGTCACCAAGTCCGCCACGGCCTTCGCCCAGCGCACGACGAACGCCGGGACCTCTGGCGTTCGTTCTTGGAAGTGATCCAGTTGGCCAGACCGGCTGCGGTGATCATGGAGAACGTCCCCGACATGGCACTCGACCGGGAGATGTTCATCCTCCGCACCATGGTCCACGAGTTGGAGTCCATCGGTTACGCGGTCGAGGAACGAGTTGTCGACACGCTGCGCTACGGCGTGCCGCAGTTCCGCCAGCGGCTGATCTTGGTTGCACTGCGAGACGGGGTCGCCTTCGACTGGCCGGAGGAGGTACCGGACCGGGTGTCGGTCTGGAACGCGATCAGCGACCTGCCCGAGGTCGAGGGCGGCTGGAGGCCCGAGGGTGGGGCGGACGGTTGGACGGACTACGCCGGTCCGACGTTTGCCTTTCAGAAGCACATGCGCAGGGGTGTCGCACCGTCGGACGCGGGCAAGGTCTTCGACCACATCACGCGACCCGTACGCGAGGATGACCTGCGCGCCTTCGACATGATGGACGCCGGCACCAGGTACTCGGACCTGCCGGAGGACGTCAAGCGCTACCGCGACGACATCTTCGACGACAAGTACAAGCGCCTGAGCGAGGACACCTACTCCCGCACCATCACCGCGCACATCGCCAAGGACGGCTACTGGTACATCCATCCCCGACAGGACCGCACGCTGACCGTGCGTGAGGCCGCTCGACTGCAGACCTTCCCCGACCGGTTCCGCTTCGCCGGCCCACCGTCGGCGGCGTTCCGCCAGATCGGCAACGCCGTACCCCCGGCGCTCGGCACCCAGCTCGGACGCGCCGTCATGACGGCGCTGGACGCCCTGAGGCCAGCCCCCTACCGCAGCCACGACATCGCCCAGGCCCTCGCCACCTGGTTCGACGGCCTAGGCGAGCCGACCCTTCCGTGGCTGCGTGCCCGGACGCGGTGGCAGGTAATCTCCGCCGAGATGCTCCTCGACCGGGCGGCACCCGAGCAGATCCGAATCCTCTGGTCACTGCTCGAACGATGGGAGCAGCCGCAGGACACCGTTGACGCCGGCGACGAACTTCTCGAGATCGGGCGGTGGGTCAACCGCGAGCACCGAGCCGAGCGGCTGCTCGAACTGGCGCGCACGCTCACGTCGCAACCGGACCTGCTCGACGACGATAAGATCCAAGGCCTCCGCGGGGTCGACGCCTCGGTAATCGACCTCGCCGTCCTCGCGATCCCGACCCGCGGCGAGGACGACGCGGAGGAGCCTGTGCTGATCACCAAGGGCACCCACCGCGTCGCCGCCCGCTTCACCGGCGAGCACGTCGAACGAAGCCACAGGATGACCGCTGGGCGTCTCGCCGTCGCCCGAATGATCGGTGATGACAAGAACGCACGGCGAGCGCACCTAGGCCTGATCGAGCTGGCTACCTCAGTCTGCCGTCCCACCGACCCCGCCTGTCCCCGCTGCCCGCTGATCGAAGCATGCAGCGAGGCTGCCAAACGGGGTAATCGGACCGCAGGGCAGCCGGTGGTCAGTCCCTGAAGCCGAGCGCGGCAGCGACGTCAGGGGCCTCGGCCCGCAACGTCTCACCGATGCGCTGCAGGGCCGCGTACTCGCCGGCACGCATTGCTGCGGCGCGCAGCGCCAAACCGACAACTGGCATGGGCGGCGCCGCCCCAGACGCCTCACCGCGAGACAAGGCGGCCAATTGCTCGGAGCCTGCCTTCGAGCCCTCGGCGGCACTGCGCGAGTTCTTGCGGTAGGCGTCGTCCGCACGCATACACAGCTCGTGAACGGGACGTTCGATCAGCTGACGCAGCTGCGGCGGCATCGCCACCCTGATCTTCGCCACGTTGATGTTGAACACCACGTCAAGGTCCGTGTCGAAGTCCAGTGCTACCCGCGCGAGCTTCGTGTGCTCGTCGATGCCCCGCATCCCGTTCCAGCCGCCCCACTGAACCAACCGCTGGGCGCGGTAGATGTATAGGCCCTGCTGACGGTTCCAGTTCAGCGGGCCCGACAGCCGCTCGAACTCCGCCTGGGACGTGAACTGATCGCGAGACGGCAGGACGTACCGCTGTAGTGCCACCGTGCCGGCGGCTTCACCGACTGTGACCTCGAAGCGCAGCGGAGGAAGCACCTCGCGGGCGGGCTCGTCTGGAGCAAACGGGTTCCACGGCCGGACCTTCTCGCCGTTGATCGTGATTACGAGACCACCGCCAACCTCACCCTCGAGGAAACGGTGAAAGACCGTACCCAAATGGTCTGCCGTCCTGCCTGCCAGCGCCTCCAGTCGGCGACGCGCCCAACCACCCTCAGGCTTACGTTCCGGCAGAACGCGGTCGAGACCGCGCCAGAGCACAGCAGTCCCTCCCGTGTCCGCCACCGCCTCGCGGGCTCGGGCGACCTGATCGTCGTCTGCCGGTTCGGCGATGACCCAGTCGTCCACCTCGGCGATCAGGTCAAGATCGATCATTCGCGAGACGGTGCGGGCCGTGGCCGCTCTCCTGCGGCTGACCACCGTCAGGGACCGGCACTGCGACAGAGAGGCAGTCTTCAACCCCAGCCCGTACCGACCAAGATCACCGCGACCGTAGTCGCGTCGGCTGCCGTAACGCATCGCTTCCAACAGACCGTTGGCACTCATACCCTCGCCGTCGTCGGCGATCATCACCCACGAGTCGGAACCATCGAACACGACGTCAATCTCGACCCGACTCGCGCCCGCAGCAACGCTGTTGTCCACCACGTCAGCCACAGCAGTCGGAAAGTCGTAACCGATGTCACGCAGCGAGTCGGTCAACCGCGCAGCAGACGGCGCCACGCTGTACAGGTTTCGCACGCTCACGACGCTTCCTCCGTTCGACAACGACGACGGGGACCAGGATGTCACACTCCTGCGCGACCCACCTCACGGGACGCACAGCGATGCGCCTGAAGCCCAACTTTTGACATGGAAGGCAGAGCGGTCGAGGGGTCGCCTGCGCGCGAACTGGGATGAGATTCCGGTGAACTCTGCCTGCCCTCGGCAGAGTGCGTCGAAGCTTCTCGATGCATGACGGCGCCTCCCCTCGACACGCGCGCCAGATTAGAACAGGGGTACGACCAGAGCGCTAAACTGGGACCAGTCGGACGGACCGCGGTGGATCTGACGATCAGCGAACCGGACCTCATCCGGCTTGCCACCCGTGGGTAGAACAGGTGTACAGCTTCCGGAACGCAGGAGGCAGCCCAGTCATCCAGCGGCGAGGTTCTGACTTGCGGCCGTCCGGGCGACCGGACTCGCGGGGGTGGTGTCCGCGCACGACGGGCCACGCACCTCGACAACAACCCGACGCGCCGGCTCTTCAACCCCTCGACGAACCTCGCACTCCCACACCCTGACCACTCGCCAACCGGCCTCGATCAACTCGTTGTCGACCCGCTGATCACGGGCCCTGTTCGTGGCGATCTTCGTCCTCCACCTCTCGGCGTTGGGACCACGAAATCGGGAGGGTCCGTGCTGCGGACATCCGTGCCAGAAGCACCCGTTTACAAACACCGCGACGCGCGGACCGGGGAACACGAGGTCCGGCCGGCAACGGTTGAACAGGGTCCGCCCAAGGCGAAATCGGAGACCCAGTGCGTGCACGGCGCGGCGCAACGCCATTTCGGGTGCGGTGTCTCGTGTACGCCGTCCTCGCAAATGAGATCCCTGGGCTGTGGCCACCCAGGCTCGAGAACCTTCCCGAGACGGCGGGGAGCCGCCGCCGTCGGCACTCGTCATCACAATCGCCTCCTCGGTATCTCCGTAGAGGGCCACCCGGCTCCACAGCCAGCTCTCACCCTGTTTGCCAGTACCCATTTGGGCTCGACCGACGTCGACGGAAGGCTCGGTTGCAGCTCACTTCGAGGGCACACCTGGCGATCCCCCTGCGGTCAAGGCCCTCGCCTGCAGGGGAGACGACGCTGCCTGGGCCCTGGCTCGCCGCCTATCCCAACATTGTCGCGGGCGCAGGTCGGCGGCCAGGTGGTTCTCGGCGCCGTCGCGCGGCGGTCCGGCTCTGGCCCGACGTTGAGGAGAACGACCGACCGATCGGGGCTAGGTCCTGCCGACACCGCCTGACCACATCCGAAGGTAGTCAGGTTGTGGGATGGTCAGGCCTCTGCTGTCGCCTCCGGGTGGTGTCCGCAGGTAGGGCAGGCATTGCCAAGGACCCATCGACGTACGGTCTGATGTCGGGCGGCCTGACCGGCGAGGGCCAATGCCAGCAGCGCCGCACCGGCGAGAAGGACCGACCCAGTCGTGGCAGCGAAGGCCGCCGGCGTGGGTCCGCCGCCGCTGGTACCCCAGAGCGCCTGGCTGAGCTGGTCGGTGCCGAGCAGGCCGGCCGGGGCGGCGAGCAGCAGGGCCGCCCAGAGGCCGCTGTCGTCGGCCCGCAGAACGCAGCCGAGCCCGACGAGTAGGACCAGTGCGAACATCAGCCCACCGGCCATCGCCAACAACTCGGGAGTCGAGCTGTACGAGGTGAACATGTTGCCGCCGTTCTCGGCGGCGCTAAATGCCACGGATGCGGCTGCTACACAACCGGCCGTGAGCAGCGGCAGGCTACGTGCTACCCAGCCGGGATGGGAGGGCAACGCGAGGGCGGCCAAGCCAAGCGCGACGGCGGGCAGCAGCACGAACAGCGGCGGCCGGGGTTGTCCGATGAGAGCTGCCACGAGTGGCACGGCGACAGTCAGCAGGAGACCACCGGCCGCGGCGGTGCGGGTCCAGGCACCAGGTAGCGCCGTGACGGTGAGGCCGACGACTAGCCAGCCCAGCCAGATGACAGCGCCGAGGGTCTGGAACGGACCAACCGAGTCCAGCCTGGCGAAGCGGGGGTCTTCGAACTCGACCTGCAGAAGCAGGAAGGTCGCGACCGCGACGAGGGTGTTCAGCGCGGCGGTCGCGGCCAGTGGCAGGGCGGCGGCCAGCCCGAGGGCGCCGTACCCGCGCAGTCTCTCCCGGAGCCCGGCACCGAGAAGGTCGAGGGCGTCGTGTGGGGAGGGCCAGCGCCGCCCCGGTCCGACCGTGTCGAGGTACGTTCCGACGATCTCGTCGCCTCGCTCGGCCTGGTAGTCACCCGGGTAGGCCCGCAGCAATCGCCGGTAGCAGGACTCCAGCGGTGACCCGGCCTGCTCCGGCGCAGGGTTGGGCTGGTTCATGCCAAGCCTCCGGTCGGTCGAAGGGTGGGGCGGGCGATCGCCCCCGGGAGGTTGACAGGGGCGCGTGAGGTGCCGCCGGCGGCGGTGCCTGCGGGCCGAATCCGTAGCCGCTGACTGGCGGCCTCGACGTTGCGGCGCAGTCGTTCGGTCTCCGCGGTGAGCACGGACCGGCCCGCTTCGGTGAGCCGGTAGTAGCGGCGCAGCCGTCCCTCGACGACCTCCTCGTGGTCCCGCTCGACCAGCCCTTCGTCGGTGAGGCGATCAAGCGCGCCGTAGAGGGTGCCGGGCCGCAGCGCCAGCCGACCGCCGGAGAGCGCGGCGACGTCGCTGATGATGCCGTAACCGTGCATGGGCTCCCGCGCAAGCGCGGTAAGAATCAGGAAGGTGGGCTCCCGCAGCGGCGTGGGTGTGGCCATGGCTTCAATATATCGGTGATGAAGCTATACCGGTGGCCAGGCGCTGAGAAACGCCGGCCCGGTCCTAGACAAGGGCAATCGCTGGCGGATCTTGCCGGTCAGGCCGGGTGTCGTCCTATGCGGCCGTCGGCGCCGACAAGGATGGCCGAGGAGATCGCTGCGGGTGCCTGTCCGCCGCCGACTCTGCCGGCGAAGTGGTGAACCAGCCACGAAACGGCAGCGACCTGGAGGCTGACACGGTCGCTCGGCCGTGCGGTCGCCGGGTTGTGGACGAGGTGGCTGCTGACCGTGCTGGCCGGGCGAAGTTCATGGCTCGGCGGGCGGTGCGGGCGGCAGCGCACATGCCGCGCTGGCCGGCGCACTGCAGGTTGCGGCAGTCGCCGTGGTTGTCGGGTTGGTGGGCGGCGGTGACGTCGAGGGCGAGCCGCCACAGGAGCGGGTCGGTCACGTCGTTAGGGATCACGGCGAGCAGGCTGAGGCGTTCACGAGGCATGACGGAGTCCTTTCGTCGACGGTCACGTCGTCCGGCACGGACTACCGGACGGACGGTGGACACGATCGACGCTCACCTTTGCCCAAAGATCAAGTCGTCCGGTCTCTTCGGCTTTCCGACTGGCGGCGCGAAGGTTGTTGTGACCGGTCATCTACAACTGTCACTTTTCGGCGATAGTTGGCACTGCGGCTGATCCGCCGCTCCGGGCGGTGGTAGGAATTCGCTGAAGATTGATCGCCGAATTCCGCCGGCCGGAGTCGGCGGCGGGTCGCGTGAAGACGTTCGCCACTCACAGCAACTCACAGCGGCATGCCGCCGGTGTGAGTGCGGGCGCGGGCGCTGTCGCCGGACAGCGTGGCTGACAGACTCTGACAGCTTCCCGATCGGGGCGCAGTCCGCTTCCGGTCGCCTCGGTTCGCGCCCGTAGGGCGGGTGACGGTTACCGGCCTGGCGAGCTGGCGGGTGGGGGCGGTTCGGCGGCGTTTGCGGCCTGCAGGCCGCCACATGCCGCCGTGTGTTGCGCTCCCCCTCATTGGGCGGCCGGCTCGTCCGAGGTGGGCTGATGGTGGGTGGGGTATTGGTCGTCGTGGTGGGTGTCGGTGTAGGGCAGGTCGATGAGGCGGCGACGGCCGGGACGGCCGGGGAGTTGCCAGATCTGGTGGGCGGGGCTGGCGGCGAGGGCGGTGCGTAGTTCGGCGGTGGTGGTGGCGATGACCGCCTTCGGGTCGGTGCCGGCGATCCGGTGGTGCAGGTTCGCCTCGCGTCGTGCGGAGGGTAGGTGCAACAGCACCGGCCATGCCCAGGTGCTCAGCATGTACAGCCGCTCGTATTTGATGATTTTGTCAATGAGGACCTGCAGGTTCTCACCGCTGGTGTCGTACTCGAGGAAGAACGGCACGGACCTTCCGTCCTCGGTCCATATTCCGGCGCCGTCGGGACGGGGGAGGCCGGTCGCTCCGGCGAGGATGATGTTCGGGTTGGCGCCTTCGCGGTAGAGGGTGCCGGGTTCGTGGTAGGCCGACGCGGGCTGCCAGCGGACGAGGTCGCTGTCGGGGTGGGTGCGGGCGTGGGCGGCGAGGTCGATGAAGACCTGGTTGCCGCCGAGCAGGTGCGGCAGGTCCGGTCGGTTGGTCAGGGAGTGTTTGCGGCGGCGGGCCTGGTCCCGGCGGCTTCGTGGGAGTCCGCGTTGGGCGTGGACGTGGTCGTAGCCGAGTTGGTCCAGGACGTAGTGGTAGGGGTGCGAGCCGCCGTCTGCTTTGTTGGGTCGGAACCGGTCGACCGCTCGCAGGGCGGTGAGGCGGCGTAGGCGGCGTTGGGTGAAGTCCAGGGATGGGAACAGGGCGGCGGCGATCTGGTCGGTGGTGAGCACGCCGTGGTCGTAGAGCCAGCCCAGGAGCCGGTCGTCGCGGGCGGTGATGCTGGCCTGCAGGCGCAGCAGCGGGTCCGCGGCGGGTAGGTGTTTACCCATGGGCACAAGCCCTGGGGGAGAGACCCGAGACTGGAGGGTCTGTCTGGAGCGTTCCCAGACTCCTGACAGCGGGGCTGACCTGGGGTGTGAGCGGCCGCGCGGGGTCAGGTTGGGGGTCAGGATCAAGACGGACGGTAGAACGGAGATCGGCACTGACCGCTGAAGCGCCGGGCACAACGGGTTCGGCCAGACGGTGCGGCGAGGGTGGGTGTGAGTCGGGCCGGTGACGCTGGTGAGGTTCGCGATGCGGGGTGATCATCGTTGGTGCTCCAAGGTCAGAGGTGCGAGTGGGTGTGAGGTTGGTGCGCCCCGCGCGGACGCAGCGGGCGGAAACAACCGGAGGTCAGCAGTCGCTGTGCGGAAGCCTGATTGGATATGCCAACCTGTCTGGTCTCGCGCGTGTGACGAACTTCCGGTGACAGTCGCCTGTCGATCGAAGTTGGTCACAGCGGCTGCGACCTGCGGTGCGAGAGCCGTCGGCGTTGCCGTTCGGGTCCGAAGCGAACGGCAACCTCCGATTGGCCCCCTGACAGTGGCCGGTGGGCGCTTCGTTGGTCGCCCCGGTCTGCTCCTCGACCGGCGCGGGTGGGCCGGTCGAGGAGCAGCGGTCGGTTGGTCAGGGGCGCGGCGGGTAGTGGTACTCGCCGTCGGCGACGGATTCTTCGTAGGGGCGTTCGGGGTCGTAGATGGGGTGTGGGGCTCGGGGCCGTACCTCCTTGAAGGTCACGGTGTCGGGCGGCCACTGATCGGGGGTGTGGGGAAGGTCGGTCAGGGCGAGGCGGTGTGTCTCGCCGATCGGCTGCCAGACCGGGTCGGCCGGGTGGCCGTGCTCGGGGTTGCTGGTGACGACGGTGAGGTGCCGCGTGTTGCGGCGCTCGAGGTAGCGGCGTAGTTCCTGCTCGCGCTGCGGGTCGGCGGCGTGGAACAGCAGGTTCGCCAGGCCGGTTTGTTCGGCCAGGTGCCGGTAGGCGTGGACGTGGTCGGCGAGGTCGGCGGGACGGATTTCGCCGGGGTCGGGCTGGTACCAGAACGCGTGGCGGTTGCGGTCGTGGATGTACTCGCCGTGCCAGGCGGCATGTCGCGCTGCGGTGACGTGTCGGCAGGTGCGCGGTGACCACCAGGTGCGTAGGTCACTTCCGGGTTCGGTGAGCGCGTGGGTGGCCAGGTCGACGAAGAAGTCGTTGGCCTGCAGCAGGCCGGGCAGCTCCGCGTGTTCGCGGAGCCGGTCGCGGGCCCGGTACACCTGCGCCGGTGTGACATCGCGGTCTTCGCCGAGTGGGGTGAGTTGGGCGCCGATCGGGCCGAGGCACCACGAGGTGTCGGCGGTGGCTGCGGTGCCGGTGTTCCAGAGGCGGTCGATCCAGCCGCGGCGGGCGAGGATCGTCAGACGTCGGGTTGCCGACGTCGTGGTGGTGGCGAAGCCGAGTGCGGTGAGCTGCGCGGTGGTCAGGACGCGGTGCTCGGCGAGCATCTCGACGGCCCACCAGTCGGGCAGGCGCATGCGGCCGCTCTCGGCCAGGAGCAGCTCCGCCGGGATCGGTCGGGTGGACGGGACAGTGAACTGGGGATGGTAGGTGGTCGACATGACCGGTACCTCCAAGGTGGTGCCACTCCCGGATTGGGGGTGGCAGGGGCGGATGAATGCCTGTGTGACCGCGTCGGTGCGGCACACCTCGGGCGGATCACGCCACCGAGGTCGTGCGTCGCAGTGGGTGACAGGGCGGTGCCAGATCGCCGATTCCGTGTCCGGACGGCAGCCCGGGCACGGAACCGGCTGGTCCGCGCGGCCGGATCACCGGCCGCCCATGCGGTACGGCGAGAATCCGAGCACGGCTTCTGGCGCCGTCATTAACAAACCGCCGCTTGTGTGCTCTGGCGAACGCCTGCCCCACTCACAGCCACTCACAGCCACTCACAACGAGGGGTTTTCTCAGTTGAGGTGATCCGTCCCAGGAGCTCTCACCGGGGGAAGTGACGGCGCCGCGAGAAGAGGGAGCCGACCTACGCGACTGCCGTCGACGTGGCGGCAGTGGTGGAGGGGCGACGGCGGCTGGCGGCGCGCAGACTGGCCCGGCGTTCGGCTTGCGCCGCCAACGCCTCGGCGGCCTGCGGGGACGCCGCGCCGGTCAGCATGCCGCTGGCGAGGGCTTCGGCGAGGCGGGTGTCGATGCGACCCAACCGCATGCGCAGGGCGTCGGTGCTGATGCCCATCCGGGCCGCGATCGGATCCATGGCCCGCCGTCCCAGTCGCACATCGATGTAGGGCTGCTCGTCGTCGGCGTCGAGGATCCCCAGGCGCACCGCGCGGCGTACCAGCACGTCCGGATGCCCGTAGGGCACCTGCGGGGTCCGCGGTCCCGTGACGCGCTCCACGTCCTCGACCACGATGAACTCGCTGGCCTGCTGGCGCAAGGCGTGGCCGGCGCGCCACCCGGCCCTGCACAACGACGCGTACGGCGCCCGGCGGGCCACGTCCACGTGGTCACGCAGCGCCGCCAAGAAACCCGCGAGGATCTCCGCGCCGATGTCGTCGGGGTCACCGCGGTAGCCGTCAGACAAGCGCCTCGCGTAGCGGCGCAGCGCCGGCATCGCCATGCCGACCGCGGCGATGACCCACTGCGGCCCGTCCAGGCGGGCACGACGGATCAACTCCCGCCACACCGCGTCGCGGACCGTGTAGGCGCGCGGGTTCGCCAGCAGCCAGTCCCGCAGAGCCGGCAGCGCCACGACACCCCTTGGCAGGCCGTCATCCGGACCGAACATGTCGAGGTCGAGGGACAGGGGCGCCGGGTCGCTGGTCAGTGCCGCGAACGCGACGTCGACGGCGTCCAGGGGTGCGGCGGGCCAGATCGTGTCGGACACACTCATGATCAGTACTCCTCGGTCAGAGACCATCGAGGGGTCGCCGTCTTTTCGGCGACGCTGGGATGCCGATTACGCCACGACCCACTCACAACCGCTCACAGCGCAGGTCAGGCCCGCTCTTGCCCCCAGCGGACCGCCGTAGCGCCCCACCCGAACTCCGGGCGTCAGTCCGGCGCCTAGCGGGCGACGCGGACGGGCCGCGGTACGGCTGAGCAGGGCTGTGAGCCACCGACGCACGCCAAACGCGGCACCCCGACGGCTCAGCGACGAGGCCGCGATCGTCGGGCCGCCCCCACCGCTCACAGTCACTCACAGCGACTCACAGGCGCTCACAGCCGCTGACACAGCCCGTCCGGTCTGGCGCTGAGCTGGCGATCGCGCCAGCGTCCCCTCGTACGAGGGTTCTGAGCAGGGCTGTGAGAGCAGAGGGCCGCGCGAGGAGTGCCCCACAAGAGATCTCCGGGGCCTTACACCCTCTCACTCACAGCGACTCACAGCCGCTCACAAGACTCACAACGACTCACAGCGGCGTGGCATCCGCCGCCGGCACGCCCGAAACGCCGGCGACGACGCCGGTGGTGGTGGCGCGCATCCTGACCACGTCCCCCGGGCCGGGGCATCGTGCCTTGCGCTCCCCGTGTCGGTCGCCGGTGGAAGCACCCAGTGATGAGAAACCCTCCGTACCGGCCGCTTTGCCCGGCAGCGCGCGAACCGGTGTCAACGAGGACGATCGATGGACATCTTGTCCGCGCAGGCAGCGGCGACCGCGTCCGAGAGGACAGGAACGTCGGCAGGGGCGCTGTGTCACCTTGTCCGGACATGCGATCGGCGGCGGTCACATGACGTCGAGAGATGTCGACCGCTTCCGTGCGTGCGGCCATGGCCTCGAGGTGGGCAGAAGGTGTCCTCCGCGTAGGGCCGAGTGTCCGCGGCGACACGCATGTCATCGATGCTCGTCGTTGACAAAGTGTCCGGCGCGGTCGCTGAGCAGGGCCGTGACAGTTCAGTCACGCGCGTGTTCCTGACTTGGGTGACACTGGCGCCGATCGGCGATAGTCCCTCCCGTGGTGGCGGTGGTCAAACCGGCATGACATCCCTGCGCCGCATGGACGGGCGGGTCAACCGCACGCAGGCCGTGTCCGCGCCTGTCGGGTAAGGACATGTCCGCGGACACCATGTCATGGACCTACATGAGTGCCTGACCGGTCGTCGCCGCCGCGGCGTGTGACACGTTGGCACCGCTGCCGAGCAGTCGGCGGTCACGCTGTCGCAGCACTCGTGAACCGTCACACCACCCACCGTGTCATCGACTTCTGCCACTGTCGGGGTGGTTGGCGCCGAGGCGGTGGCGCATCCGCGTCAGATCGGCGCTGGCCGCCCAGCTCAGCGAAGCTGCTCCGGGTGGGGTGCGCTGAGCTGGGCGGAGCAGTTCGATTGAGAAGGCCAACTCGCATGATTCTCAGTCGATCTGCCCCGCAGCCACGTTCCGCGGCGAGTCGCTCGGTCTGGCCGCGGCCGCGAGTGGGACCTCATCGCGAACCTCTTCCTCAGCATCGTCCCTGGTAGGGCCGGTTCACGCTCTCCCCAGAACGGTAAGAACGCGGCGAGCGGGTCAGCAGACCGAGGGCGCTCGGAGCAGAAATATTGAGAACGGAGCAGATTGCCTGAGAACGGACATCGACCGCATGACTATGTGAGTCGCTGTGAGCGGTTGTGAGTTCGGCAGGCGTTCGCCAGAGCACACAAACACGGGTTTGAGGGTGTCAGAGCCCGATCCGCCCGGCGCAGAGTCGGCTTCGACTTGAGCGAGCTCCACGTCGCACCACCACGACCCCCGCCCGCCTCGTACCGGCTCGGTCCGTTCCCTGACCGGCCACCGGCGTCCGGGCGCTACCTGACGCCGCCAGCACCGAGGGGCCCGATCGTCGCCATCGGGTCGACGCCACGTCGGCCTGCCGCCTCACCCCCACCATCCCGGCGACACCGTCGCCTTCTCCCACTGCGAAGGACCATCGCGATGAGCACCCCTGAACCTCACCTCGAGCACGCACAGCCCGTCCGCACCGTCGAGGACCTCCCACTTGGCACATGGACTACCGAGCGGATCCGCGCCCTGGGCATGGTCACCGACCTGAGCACCGCGGCCCGGATCTTCGGGCTGTCCCGTTCCGTCGCCTACGACCTGGCCAAGCGCGGCGAGTTCCCGGTCGCCGTGCTGCGCTTCGGCAGCCGCTACCGGGTGCCGGTCGCCGCCATCCTCCACGCCCTGCACCTGCCCGACGGCGACGACAGCCATCAGCCACCCCATCGCCGGGGGACGACTTGATCGTCGGCGGAAGGCACGCGTGGATCACCCCGTACGCAATCCGCAGCCACCGGCTGCCGAACACCCCACCCGAGGGAGACAACTGATCATGGCGGAAGGATCCGTCTTCAAACGCTGCGCGTGCCGCGACGGCAACCGGCGCAAACTCGGCAACCACTGCCCGCAGCTGCGCCGGCCCAGCGGAGCGTGGAACCCCACCCACGGCCGGTGGGCCTACCAACTCGAACTGCCCACCCACCCCGGCCAGGCGCGCCGGCAGCTACGCCGCAGCACCTTCGACACCCGCGACGCCGCCACCGGTGACCGCGACCACGCCAAAGCCCTACTCGCCCTCGCTGCTGACGACCCGGCAGTCGCCGCCGAGATCGCCGACATGCTCCTCGCCGTCACCGCCGGCGCACCCCTGCCGGACCGCGACACCATCGCCCGTCGGGTCCGTGCCGGACTGCCCGCCACCGTCACGACCACCGTCGGCGAATACCTGCACTCATGGCTGGCATCCCGCCGCAGCCTCAGCAGCGTCCAACCCAACACCCTGCTGGCCTACGAGTCGCACATCCGCGTCCACCTGGTCCCGTACCTCGGCGCCATCGCCCTGGTGAAACTACGGGTGGAGCACGTCGAGGCCATGTTCGCCGCCATCGCCGACCGCAGCACCGCCATCGAGATCGCCCGCCAGAGCGACGACCCCACCATCCGCGCCAGCGTCCGCGGCCTGCGCACCACCAAACCGGCCAGCATGCACCGCATCCGCGCCACCCTACGCAAGGCACTCAACGACGCCATCCGCCGCGGCAACAACCGGCTCATCGACTTCAACCCCGCCGCCCACATCGAACTGCCCTCCGGAGTACGCCCCAAAGCCCGAATATGGACCACCAAAGCCGTACAACGGTGGCGCGACACCGGCGAGCGGCCCAGCCCCGTCATGGTGTGGACCCCGCAGCAGGCCGGCGCGTTCCTCGACCACGCCGAAGAGCACGACAGCGCCCTCTACCCGCTGTTCGCGCTCATCCTGCATCGCGGACTGCGCCGCGGCGAGGCTGTCGGACTTCCCGACACCGCCGTCGACCTTGACAACTCCCTGATCAGCGTCACCCAACAGATCGCCACCCACGGCTACACGCCCGTGATCAAGAAGGTCAAGTCCGAGTCCGGCAACCGGATCATGGCCATCGCCAGCATCACCGGTGTCGTCCTGCGCGCCCACCACGCCCGGCGCGCCCAGTGGAAGCTCGCCGCCGGCCACACCTGGCCCGACACCGGACTGTTCTTCGTTCAACCCGACGGGCAGCCCTGGCACCCCTACGCCGTCACCGACCGCTTCGAGGTCCTCGTCCGCGACGCCGACCTACCCCCGATCCGGCTACACGACCTACGGCACTGCGCCGCCACCTACCTCAAAGCCGCCGGCGCCGACCTCAAAGACATCCAGGAACTCCTTGGCCACTCCTCCGCAGCCATGACCGACGTCTACACCTCGGTCATCGCCGAACTCGACGTCGAACGCGCCAAAGCCGAAGCCGCCGCCGAACTACTCCCCCGCCGACGCAAGCGCGCCGCATAGACAGACAAGGCACCCGCCAGGCGGGGACGGCAGCCCAAGCTGCCGCCTCCGCAGTCGAGCCCGACGCCGTCCGCTGCGACGCTGCCCGCCGTTTCCGCGAGTAGCGGACGGAGCTCAAGCCGTCCGCCACTCCAGCGGCCACGGCGCGTCAGGCCTAGCCCAGATGGTGCGCTGCGGATAACCGCCGCCCCACGAAGAGGGGCCTTTCAGGCAGAACCCCGGAGGAGGCCGCACAGGCCGACCGGCTGCTGTGATCATGCGGTCGGCGATCAGGTGCGGTGATCGAAATCGAAGCCGGCCACCCACTTCTTGAGAGCATCACGGATATGTGTGCGGACGTACGTCTGGAACCGGGTTCCCGGCATCGCGCCGAACTCGAACGGTAGATGGCCAGCCGTCTGGCTCAGGCACTTGTTGGCGGACGGGGAGAACGAGTTGGTCGCGAACAGGCTCGCCATCGTCCGCGGGAAGTAGGCCCGCACACCGACATACTTCAGTGCCTCGTCTCGTGGAACGCCGAGCGGGTAGTACTTGCCCTCGATCGTCAGCACACAGCCGGACGCCTTTGGCAGTTGTGTCTTATCCCGGCATACGCGCGCCGCTTTCGTATCGACGAGCAGAATGTCCGATTCTGCGTCGAATTTCTTGGCCTGCACCTGCACCCTCACCCGGAGATGGACCTCGACCGGGCGAGCGTCTCCGAAGTACAGCACCGCGTGGGTGAACGGTCGTCGCCGAGCGTGAATGAAGCCGGGGGCGCCTCGGAAGACGAGCTCCGACACTTCCTTCTCGTAGCAGTCTTCGTAGGTGACCCGGGCACCGCACTCGGCCGCCGTAGCGATCACCTGGGCGAACAGGTAACCCTCGTAGATGCGATCCGCCTCATCGGATCGGGTGAACGGTGTCGTCACACCCTGCATCGCGTCAGCCAGCTCAGTGAGCAAGTCGCCGATGGGATCCGTCATCCCGGGACCACCGCCGCCCGGAGGGCGATCAGGGTGCCGACAACACGCTGCCGGCCCTGCGTATCGGCTTCCAGGTCGGGCTGCCAGAGGATGACCGCTTCTTCGTTGTCCTCGTCGAGTGCCGTGATGATCTGCTCAGGCACCGCGACTCGACCCTGGAACCCGTCGGTGAGCACGCGCACCGTCTCCGTGCGGAGGCTCGGCAGATCGCGGTAGATCGCGAGCATTGCATCCAGCAAGAGCAGAACCCGCTCTGTATCCGTGTACGGCCGCCACCGAATTTCGGGCTCAATCCGGCTGCGTTCGTCCGGCCGTATGCCATACCCGAAAAGACGGCCGCCGCGCCGCTGACCGTGGCTGCTGCTGCCTTCCGTCACCGACTCGGCGGCGCCCTCAGCAACGGCGGCATCCACCGCCTCCACCACCCAGGTCAATCCATGATCGGCACACAGTCGCCTGAGAGTCAGGTCTACCCGCGCCAACTCTGACGCCTCCATCGCTGGGGCCTTCCCACATCTCGGCATTGTCCAGGGCATCCAGCCCAGTCCAACCAAACACCATAGTGGTCAGTCTGGCCATCGGCTGCCCGCGATTTGCGCGCAATCGGGTCAGCCAGAGGAGTGAAGATCGACGGCGATTCTTGCCGGTGGCTGCGCATTGCCGCCGGATCGCAGCGCATGCCCGGCTCGGCACCTCCTCCTCGGGAGAGCCCTCCGCCCACAGAGCAAGGACTTCCTCAACGAGGCCCTCATCTGTAAAAGATCAACGCCACGTGCGGCAAACCCCGCCGCGATCCGCCATGCCATAGCCCACGCCGCTACATCGTCGAACGCCTGACTGAAGGTGGGAAGGAAGGCATCGACCGCGTCAACCACCGGATCGATCCGCTGCCGATCGACCCCGCGGTTCTCCAGCCATATTCATCGCCGCCGGCCGGCGTGGCTGGGCGAGCTCGAATGGGCAAGCGGCGGAGGTTGACGGGAGCCGGCATCACCCGCAGCATCAAGGTCGCATCACTGTGTAGTCGCGAGCGGGAGGGCCTCATGCTCATCAACATCGTGGCCGGCCTGATCACGGCCGCCTTGCTCGCGACCGCCGGCTTGGTCCTGCGCCACCGCACGCACCTCGGACTACTGCGGACCACTCTGACGTCCGGGCGGCTGCGCGTGTCGGTTGCGGCGCTGCTGCGCGTCAAGGACGACGACGGTTATGTCCTGATCCACCACCCGTTCCGGCCGGGCGTGTACGGGCCGCCTGGCGGCGTGGTCAAGTACACCGACGAGGCGCGCGGAGCCCTAGACGCAGTGGGGTTCGTCGAGCAGCGCCCGGCCGGCCGCGAGCTGACAATGAGACGCGACTTGCGTGGATTTGTCCCAGCCCGGCATGGCATCGGATTCCTGCGCTGGTACGACCGCTGCACCGGCCGCGAGTCCGGTCCCGAATGTCTGCGGCGGGAGTTGTGCGAGGAGCTGTCCGAGGCCGGGCACCCGGAACTCGCGCCGCTGGCCGGCAAGCTTCGTTTCGAGCTGATCAGGTCGGTCGTCGACGGGCCGCGGCCCACGCCGGGCAAGCAGCACCGCACGATGCGGTCCTTCGAGGTGTACGACCCGGTCCTCGACTCGCCCGAAGCCGTCGAGCTGCGGCGCCGCATGCTGGAGTTGGCGCACGACGCGGCGGAGACCGAGATCGTGCTCGCCCGGGTCGCCGATATCGAGGACGGTCGCCGCGAGCAGTTCCTGATCAGTCCGCAGTCGGCGTTCCTCCTGGGCACACGCCGGATCCATGAAGACCTGCCCGCCCTGCGCTGACCCTGCGGCCGACATTTTGGGAGGAGGCGGCATCGGATGGCGCCGACGGTTGATCCGCTCGCCGCGTTCCTGGGTACGGAGGTGGCGGTGGCCTTGCGGCGCTGGGCCAGAGCCGGTGGGGGCATCGTCGAGCTGCCGGACCACAAATGGAGCGCGTCGGGTTTTACCGGTGCCGTGGTGACCGCAATTCTCTTCAAGGCTCGGCACATCGGCGGTGGCTGGCGCTCGCGTAAGCAGATCATCAAGGTGATTCCGGCAGGCAAGGAGTGGGAGACGGGCCTGCACGAGCTGGCCTGGGAGCAGAACAATGAGTTCGCCGAGCGTTATCTGGTTCGTCAGTTGGGCCGGCCCTGTGAGGTGGGCGACGGACGCTACATCATGTTCCAGGACATCGCGGGCGACCTGCTGGACTATCGCCCGATCGACAAGCTATCTCCCGAGATACAGGAGGCAGGCTGCGCGGCCGTAGCGCGGCTTGTCCTGACGGAGTGGAACGGCGACCGGTGGCCGGACCGAGTATTGCTCGACCGGGACGCCGTCGACAACTATCTGCGCCACGAACTGCGGGAGCCGATCGAGCAGATTGAGCGCTGGGCGGACGAGCGCGGCCTGGTGCGGCCCGGGGACGACCATGTCGGCGTTGACCGGCTGCCCAATCCCGTCGCGATGGTTCGATCCGGACTATCCGTACGGCATGTTGTGATCCAGTACGTGTACGGCCTGAGCCACGGCGACCTGCACCGAGGCAACATCCTCGTCCCTGATGCCTTGCCGCTGGAGACTGACCAGATCAGGGTCGTCGACTTGGCGGCGTTCGACCCGGCCGCTTCGCTGACCCGCGATCTTGTCGCGCTATGCCTCTCGGCCGCTGCGGCCGAGCTCGGCGTCACGCCTGAGGCGTCGGTATCGGAGGATCTGGTCCGTCTGCTCCTGGCCGGCACCGGCGAAACGTCTGGACCGGAGAAGACGGGCAAGACCCTCAAGGCAGTCCTACGGGCGGCCGAACAACCCGCGCCCTTCCGAGTCGAATGGCGGGCGCAGTATCTGCTTTCGTTGCTCGCCGGCGCGTTGGCGCACACCACCTACCGGAACCACAGCGATGCCGTGCAGCGCTGGTTCTTCCATGTCGCGACCAGGGCCGCGGCGGAGTTCCTACGGTTCGCGGAAGAAAGGGACATGATCCCGGCAGAGCCGGAGACAGACGAGAAGCCGGAGCAGGTGACCGTGTCCCTGGTGTCGGCTGCGGCTGATCGTGCCGCCGCCTACGATCTGCAGCACCGGCTGGTCGACGTCGCCAAAGCGAGGGCACTGAACTGGACGATTCACGTTCTGTGGCACCGGGATGAGGCCGGCGAGTCGCACCGCAGTGGTCTGAGTCGTCCGGACGTTGTGGTGGTCCTGCTCTCCGAGCGCAGCGTCATAGACCCCGGCTGCAAGCGCGAGATCAGGGCAGCCTTGACCGGCGCCATCGATCTGATCGGTCTCCGGACCGATGCGATCGAGGTACCGCACGAAGACCTGCGCGGGGCGCCGGTGCTCGACTGCGGAGACGAGGGCTTTGCCGATCTCGTTGGCCGCATCACCGAGATCTCGATGCAGGGACGAGTGGGCCGGGTGCTCGAGGAGAAGCTGTCCCGGACCGAGGCGGAGGAGCAACGGGCGGACGGCGCGCAGCGGCGAAGGCTCGCGATTCACAACCGTGAGCAGCGGGTGCGGCTGGAGGACGAACTTCGCCGCCGGGGCGCCGCCGGCCGCCGTCGTGACGTGACCGGGCCCGCAGACCTCACCGAGGAGACCGTCTCGGACGACCGCGTCCGGCTGGTCAACCAGGCGCCATTCGTCCCGGCGGCCGAGTTCCACGATCGGGTGTCCGAGAAGCACCGGGTAGAGGAGGCAATAGCCGACGCCTCGACCCGGGTGGTCGTGGTTCACGGGGCCGCCGGCGTAGGCAAGACGGCGTTCGCGGCGGAGCTCCGGCGCCGGCTCGCCGCGCGGGAGGCGGAGGCCGAGGCGGATGCCGTCATCTACCTCTCGGCCGACGGATACCGTCCCATCAACGTGGCTACCGTGCTCGCCGACCTGGCTCGGGCACTCCCGGAGAGTTCGGGCCGGGCACGGCTCGAGGAGCGTCTGAACGACCCGGTCGAGTGGCGCGAGAAGCTGACCGATGTGCTGGCAGCACTTCGGAACACCACGGTCGTGGTGATCCTCGATGCCGTGGAACACCTGCTCGACGACGGTGCCTTCCGAGACCGGGAGCTGGGCGCGCTGGTCATGGAGCTGGCCGGTCGCCCTGGGCACCCGACGACGCTGGTCCTGACGGTCGCGGGCGGTCCGCCGCAGCAGCTCCGCCGCGACCTACCAGCCAATGTCCGATTCGTCCCGATGAACCCACTGCCATTCGACGACGCCATTGCCCTGCTAATCGCGCTCGACCGCGGGGCGGCGCTCGCGCTGTACCGGATGGACCCGGGCGACCGGCAGCGTGCGTACACGCTGAGTCAGGGAAATCCGCGTATCCTCGAGTTGTTGGTCGGCGTGCTGCGGCAGGATCCGGCCACACCGGTGCCCCGCCTTCTCGACGAACTGGAGCGGGTGCCTCTGCCGGATGTCGAGGCGATGCTCCTTGAGGCGACCTTCAGCAACCTCGACCGCACGCAGCAGCGGGTCGTGCAGGCGCTCGCGGTCTACGGGCGGCCGGTCCCGCCGGAGGCGATCGACTTTCTGCTGGCAGCCCTGGTGCCAGGGGTCGACAGCGCCCCGATCCTCCGGGGCCTGCACGAACGGCGCGTCGCCCACCACGACCACGGGCACTACTTCCTGCCGCCCGCGGAGAGCGACCGAGTCGTCCGCGGCTTGGAACGTGGCGATCTCGACGACCACTGCCGGGTGCCTCTGCCCTTCACCCGCTTTGCGATGTGGCATCACGCGGCGAGGTACTTCGAGGAACGCCGGGTGGCCCGGGTCCGAAGTCTGCTTGATCTGCGGCCCGCATTCAGCGAGATTGATCTTCGCATCCGGGCCTGGGACTGCCGTCGCGCGTACCAGATCATGAACGCAATCGAGGACTACCACCTGCGCCACTGGGGACAGAGCAACGCACTGCTTGAATGGCGACGTGCGGTCCGAGGCCGCATCGGGGACGACACCGAGGAAGCGAACAACCGCCGCCGCATAGTCGCGGCGCTGCAACAGCAGGAACGCATCGACGACGCCCTCGTCGAACTGGCGGAGGCCCGCCAGAAATGCTCCTGGTTTGGCGCGCCCAAGGCCCGGCTCATGCTCGACATCCAGCTGGCGACCGTGCGCTTCGAAGCCGGCGAGTTCAGCCACGCCGCGCGACTCTTTCGCCGGCAGGTTTGGCAATGCCGCATTCTCGGCAGAAGACGCGAGCTGGTGATCGTCCGCGCCGACCTGGCACTCTGCCTGGCTCGGGCTGGCCACCACGCCCAAGCGCTGCGCGCCTTCAGCACGGCGCTCGCGAACGCTCGCGCGCTGCTGGACACCGTGGAGCGCGAACGGATCCTCCCGTTGCTTCTCATCGACTATGCCTGGGCCCTCGGGCAGATCGGTGAGCCGCGATCGGCGTTGGCCCTGTTGCAGGAAGGTGCCGCCGTCGCGTCCGGAGCGGCTACCGAGGACGAGGTCGCCCTAGGGCTGTGCTTCAACGGCGAGGCTGCCGTTCACATCGACTCGGATGCGGCCGGCGAGGCCGTCGAGCCGGCCCGGCGTGCCGCCGAACTGGGAGTGCGTACCCGGGATCCGCGTCTGATCCGACAGGCCAACCTCAACCTGGGCTTGGCGTACCTGCGTCTCAGTGGCCGGGACGACGAGGCGCTCGCCGCCGCCGAGGTCAGCGCGAGGCTGGACAGCGGGGATCGTGCGGTTGGGGCGAACGGCCTGCTCGGGATTGCCGCGTTCCGCCAGCGGATGCGAGACCGGGCGCGGCTGGCATTCCTCACCTCGCGGGACGGGGCCAACCAGCGCATCGGCCGGGAACCCCGCGACTATCTCGCGTGGGAGGCCAAAGGACTGGCCTCCTTCGGCCTCGCTTTGATCGAGGAGTCACAGCGGCGCAGGCGCCTCGCCGAGGCTGGGGAAGCCTTCGAGCAGGCCCGGCAGATCACCCCGGCGCTGGGCGCCGTCAATCGCAGCGCTGTCCTGCTCGGCGCCTTCGGCGAGCGGGCCGATGACGATTTGGTCGCCGCAATGACAGCGGTGGCCCGGGGGTCCGCGTCCCCCTTCTCTTACTAGATCTTGACCACCGACCGTACCGACACGTTGCTTACGGTCCCGTCGGCCCAGCGGACCTGGAGTCGGCGCAGGCCGGCCCGGTTGACGTGCACGACCTCGCCCGTAGGCTCCTGACCTGGCCGGGGCTGTCGCCGCCGGACCCAGTCACCGCGGCGCCATCCCCTCCGATTCGACGGAGCGTCGCCCGGGCCAATGGACCGGTAATTTTCATTGACCACTGTCGTCACTCCTCGATCGCATCCAAGGTGCAGAAAGGCCGCTGCGCGGAACTGATTTTCCGCCAGCGCGAATAGGATGTCCGGCACGGTCGAAAGGATGGCGACGCCTAGGTGCGCACACCTGAAGTTAGGGTGCCAGCACGCTGCGCGTCTATGACGTCTTTGATGGCGGTGAAGTGCCGTACATGGCGGTATCCTGTCGCGGCCATGCCGCGTCGGCACTGCCTTCCGGCCTCCGCTTGCGCACCGGCGAATAACGGTAGGAGCAGCTTGTCGAGTCGTCTTCGGATCGCCGTTTCCGATCCGCTTCCCATGTTCGGCCGGGGAATCGCCCAAGTAATGGGCGACACCGACCACGATGTCGAATTTCCCGGCGATCTATTTACCTGGAGCGGGTATGCAGGACCGCATCTCATTTCGCTGACCCTGCTCGGCCCGTCAGATTGGACACTGCTCGCGACGCTGCGGGACAGCCGGCCGCGAACCGCGGTGGTTGCTGTCATCGAGAACGGCGATGTGGACCGATGCGTGCGAGCGCTGACCTCCGGCGCCGTCGGCGTGATGGCGCGGGAGGCCGACGCCGGTACGGTGCGCAGCGTCCTGTCGGCAGCCGCCTCGGGCCACAGCCTCCTTCCGGCCGACGTGGTCCGGGCTCTGACGTCACCCCCCCGATCACCGCAAGCCGGACATGTCCCTACGGAGATCGAGATCTCGTGGATACGCCTGCTCGCCCAGGGCTTCACGGTCGCACGGCTGGCCGCGCACGCGGGTTACTCCGAGAGAATGATGTTTCGCGTCCTGCGCGCCATCTATGAACGATGGGGGGTCGCCAACCGCACCGAGGCAATCGTCCACGCACGCGGAAACGGCTGGATCTGAAAGCTGTCGGCGCTGGGGCGTGATCAGGCCGACTCGTAGGCCCACACCATCAGCTGGGCACGGTCGCGGCAGTGCAGCTTGGTCATCGCGCGGTTTTGCCGTGAGTCATGGCGGTGAGCGAGCTGCTCACATGCTCGCGGCGATCGCGTCGTTGCTCAGCCCTCGGGCCACCAGCTCGACACTCTCCTACTCGCGGACGGTCAGAAGGTCCCGGTCGACCGCCAGGTCGGGCGGGGCGGACGCGGTGACGAACTCGCTGATCAACGTGTGGATGACCACCGGGGACAGCAGCGCCTCGCCACGGGCGACGACAATGACGACGCGCAGCAGGTCAGCCGGGGCGACCTACTTGAGCATGTACCCGCTGGCGTCGCCGCAGCGCGGGGCTCGTGCTGAACAACAAGCAGCTGGTTCGCGCATCGCTCCATCCGGCCTGCACGGATTCACAGGTCAGCAGTTGTGGGCCGCCTGGGACTCGAACCCAGAACCTAAGGATTAAAAGTCCTCAGCTCTACCATTGAGCTAACAGCCCTCTCCGCTTCAGGCTACCCGACCACCTGCGCCCAGGTTGATGTCCGCCCCCCGGTCCAGACGAGCGATGCTGATCTACGCCCGCCGCGACTCCTGAGCGGTGATGACCGACAGCCGATCGCCGTCTGACTCGGGGTTGCGGCGCATCGGGTGAAGGGTTGGACCGTCCGGCAGGATGATCGGCGGACGGAGTATGTAGCCGTGCCGGCGGTAGAGGTCACTGGCCGAGGTGGTGCTGGCCCAGGACGCCAGGCCTACGTGGTCGAGGCGGCTGCGGTGGTGGGCGAGCATGGCGGTGCCGTAACCGGCACCTGTGCTGCTGGGCCGCACAGCGAGAAACGCCAGCTCATAGTGGGGCTCGGTGGGTCGCGCCCCGGCGAGCAACCGATCGAGAATGTCGAAGCGGCTGGTGTGCGGGCCTGCCGCGTCAGCCAGCCGCATCTGATAGTTCGCTGGCGGTGGGATGCTGCGGTATCGGTGAAAGCCGACGGTGGCGGCGGCGTCGTCGGTGAGGTGGATGTCGCCGTAGAACATGGCGTGTTCGATCCAGATGCTGAGGACGTCGGTGAGGATCCGGCGGCGTGGTCCTGGGTCGGGGATCAGCCATGTTGCGAGAGGGCTGGGTTGGAGGGCGTCGGCGATCAGTGCGGCGACGTGGTCTTTGTCCGCCCAGCGGGCGGCGCGGATGCGCGTTACAGCGTCCATGGCGAGATTTCCCCTCGATCTTGTCGGTCGCGCAGGTCAGGAACTGCCGCTGCTGCTGGCGCGGGTGTGGACGAGGAACAGGTGGTAGTCGTCGACCAGGGGGCCGGTCCGGTCGCTGCCAGGTGGCGGTGTGAGCGCGGCTCTTTCGTAGGCGAGTAGTTCGCCAGTGCTCGGGTTGAGGATCAGCAGGAAGCGGATGTCGTCGGCGGTGGCGCTGACGCCGACGCCGGTTCGGCCCGCCCGGTCGGTCACCGATCCGTGGTACGCGATTCCGGGGGTGTCGCTCAGGACGGTGAGGACCGCGGTGCGGGCGGCTTGGTTGGGAGTACGCCAGCCGAGCAGGCTGACGAGGCCGCGAATGGCGGCGGTGCGTCCGAGGAGTCGGGGCTGGGTGGCGTCGATGTGCGCGCTGAGCGCCGCCGGGTCGGCAGCGATCGGCCCGATGGGTCCATCCAGCTCACCGGGCTTGTAGGTGCTGTCGTCGGTGGGCCGCTTACCGGTGGGGTAGCGGCTGCGGATGACGCGTCCGGAGGCATCATCGGCGCGCCAACGTTGCTCTTCGAACAGCACGATCCTCGTGGTGGCGTTGTTGCCCGCGATGGTGGTGTCCGTGGCCCATTGCAGCAGGTGGACGTAGGCGAACCGGCCCGCGATGGCATCGCAGCCGGACGGCCCAACCGTCATCGCTTCCAGAGCCTGCCGCGCAGGGGCCGACTCCGGCAGATGCGTCGGCGATGGGTCGAGTTTCTGCTGTGCGCGCGCCTTGAGCTGTGCCGCGGTCAGGGCGGCGGGTGACGGACAGGGCGACGCAGCCGACCGGACCGGGTCATTGGTGGAAGGTGAGGGCGGGGATTGGGCTGGCCCGGCGGCACCCGTCCAGTTCGGGATAGCGGTGGCGGTGGCGAGGAGGCCGAGCGCGCAGACGGCGGCAGTGACCTTTACGGCTCGCCGACCCAGCGGGTGGGGCGTCTCGGTCGCGGGTCGCACGTGGGGCAGGTTGTTCACGGTCAGCTTTCTCGAGGTGAGGTGAATTGGGGCTAGCGGTAGGCGGCCGTAGCGAGGTCACCCACGGCGGCGTCCACGGCGGCGGTGATGTCGCGTACCGGCTCGCAGTGCTGCCCGGCGATGGCCTTCAAGCGAGCCGTCAGGGTGGTGATGTCGTCGTCGAGGTAGAGGTGACTGGTAAGGCCGAGATCGGCGACGAGGCCGGCGAGAGCGGCGGTGTGGTTGTCGGGTTGTTCGCGGCCAGCCGCGAGGTAGCGCAGGCGGGAACGGGCGATGACGGCCCATTTGCTGTCGGTGGCGAGGTAGGCGTCGGCGCGGATGAGGCCGCCGAGGCGCCGTCGGGTGTGGTGGCGCAGGATCCCGCCGGCGACGAGTCCGGCGCGGGTGCGGTCGTAGAGGTCGTCGGAGAACATCCGCAGCCACCCCCGCAGGGGTGGGTGGGTGTGGCGGATGGTGGCGGTCGCGGCGTCGGCGATCAGGTCCCCGACCGGGCGGTCGATGTGCGGGTGTATCCGTTGGTGGCTGGCCGGGCGGATGTCGTCGTTCGGGTCGAGGGTCACCCGCCCGGCCAGGTACAGGTCGATCAGGACCGCGCCCGCGAGCCCGAGGGCGAGGGTCTGCCGGTGCACGTGGGGGTGTCCGGTGTCGTCGTCGTGGCCGAGGAGGAACAGGTCATCGCGCAGCGGCAGGCGCGGGATCGAAGCGGTCATCGGCGCGGCTCCTACCGCAGCCCGGAGGTGAGCCGCCGCAGCCGCTCGTGTGCCCCGCCGTACGCGGGTCCCGCGGCGGGGAGCAGCGTTTTGTCGATGGCGGCGAGGACGGTGTAGTTGGGGTCGCACACGTTGCCGATCGGCGCCCGCCCCGCCTGCGACACGAGCTGATAGGCGTCCAGGGTTTCCAGGCCGGTCAGGGCGGCGGCCCAGCCGACGAGGTCGTGCTGGGCGATGCGGTAGGCATCCTCCAAAGGGCGGGCGCACCCGATCGTCAGGATGTCCCGGTCGGTCTCCAACCGCGGCCACCGTGTGGTCACGCCTTTGATGACGTCGATGGCGAGGGTGGTAGTCGTGGCGATCTCCACGCCGACGCCACAGGCCTCGCCCTCGCCCTGGCGGGCGTGCCCGTCGCCGAGGGCCAGCATCGCCCCGTGAACGTTCACACCCAGGTAGAGGGTGGTGCCGGCGCGCAGGTGCGGGGTGTCGAGGTTACCGCCGTGGGTGTCGGGCACGAGTGTGGAGCGGGCCTCGAACCCGCCGGGGGCGACACCGATCGTGCCGATCATCGGGTCCAGCGGCAGGTCCACGCTGTGATCGCTGCGGATGGCCTCGAACCGTACGGTCCCGGCCTGCCGATCGATGCCATACACCCACACCCGCTCCTCCAGCGCAGGCTGCAAAGTGGCGGTATGCGCGGTGGACGTCAGTGCCCCGAAGTGCGGGAACGTCGACGACACACCCCAGTCCCGCGCCGGGGTGATGGCGGCGAGGTGCACGGCGAGCGTGTCGCCGGGCTCGGCGTCCTCGACGAAGAACGGCCCGGACACCGGATTGAGGTACGGCATCCGGCACACCTGCGACGGCAGGTCCGCCGGCCCCCTCACGAAACCACCGAAGCAGTCCTCCGTCACGACGGTGAACACGTCACCGCCGCGCACGTGCGCCACCGCCATCCGACCGCCGAAGGTATAGGCCAACTCGTCCCGAGCCGGCCGGTAGGTGAACCTGTCCATCCCGATCACACCCGCTCCACGTGACGCGCCTGCGGCTGCGCAGGCGCCAACCCCGACAGGGCAGGGCGGCGGCCGGACAGGTACAAGCCGGCCAGAACGACCATCCCGAGGGCGAGCCAAGCCAGGCCGAGGCGCTGGGCGGCGATGTTGGCGTTGACCACCACCCACACCAAGATGGCGAAACCGACCGCGGGCATGACCAGGTGCGCCCACCAGTTCCCGCTGCGCCCCCGGATGAGGTGATGCACCACGACCGAGACGTGCAGGACCAGGAACGCCACCATCGCCCCGAAGTTGATCAGCGACGACAGCAACGTGATCCCATCCGCACGGGTCGCCATGTACAGGCCCAGCGCCAGGGACACCGCGCCGGTGAGCAGCGTCGCGTTGATCGGCACGTTGCGCCGGATCGACACCTTCGCCAGGAACGACGGCAGCTGCCGGTCCCGGGCCATCGCATACAGCAGCCGAGAGGTCGCGACCTGAGCGACCATCGAGTTCGGCAAGCCCCACGCAATCGCCGTGGCCACCGCGCACAGCGTCGCCAGCCAGCCCCCGCCGGCCACGGCGGCGGCGTCGTAGAACGCAGTCCCGTTCGGGTCACCATCGGCTAGCAGCGAGGCCGGGTCGGGGACGAGCATCGCCGCCAGCCACGTCTGCGCGACGAACAGCACCCCCGCCAGGACGAGAACCGCGGCCATCGCGCGGCCGATCTGCCGGGAGCCTCCCGTGGTCTCCTCCGCCAGCATGCTGATGCCGTCGAAGCCGAGGAAGGACAGCACTGCGATCGACACCGCACCCGCCACCACCGACCAGGTGAACGTGTCGGCGCTATAGAAGGCGGCCCAACTGAACCGGCCCCTACCCGAGGCGAGGGCCCAGCCGGCGACGGCCAGGAAGACCGCCAAGACGATCAGCTCACCGACGAGCATCACTCGGGTAACCACTGCGGTCATGCGGATGCCGACCGAGTTGACGATCGTGTTGACCGCGACGAAGCCGAGGAGCCACAGCCACACCGGCACCGCCGGGACCGTCGCGTGCATCGCCACCGACGCCACCAGGTACAACAGCCCCGGCACGAGGACGTAGTCGAGGAGGATCACCCAGCCGGCCAGGAACCCGACCGGCGGGCTGATGCCGCGGCCGGCGTAGTTGTAGACGCTGCCCGACATCGGAAACGCCTTCACCATCTGTGCGTACGAGAACGCCGTGAACACCAACGCCACCACACCGACCGCGTACGCCAGAGCCACCATCCCGCCGGAGCCGGCGTAAACACTGCCGAAGATCGCCATCGGCGCGATCGGCACCATGTACACCAAGCCGTAGGCAAGTAGATCCCGGAACCGCAGTTGGCGGCTCAACTCCTGCCGATACCCATATCGGGACAGCTCATTCTGGAGACTCATTAGACTCCTCAAATAGTCGACGCCTGGCTGCTCTCACGACTTTGCAGCTGGCCCGTCAGGAAGGGCATCTGCCCGTCGACCCGAATCGCCGCCAATAATTCGCCTGGCGCCCGGACGGGTATCTCAACAACGAGAATTGCGCACCGGGCCAGACGAGTCGATAGCGGTGATGCGGACATAGGGCGTTGTCCGCATGCAACTGTCCGCGTAACGTTCGATCACGTATGGTCAGGCCCGTCCGACTGCGGCAGCGATGGGCAACGGCATCCAGGAGTACCGGTGGCTCAGGTTCCACGACGGCTGACCCCGCATCGATCAGTGCTGGATGGGTTCGGTGCCGCGCTGCGACGGTGGCGCGAGTGCCGCGGGCTGTCTCAGCGCGCTCTAGGCAGGCTGGTGCACGTCAGTGGGGACCTCGTCGGCAAGGTGGAGAAGGCCGAACGTTGGCCGTCCGCCCGCCTCGTCGAGTCGTGCGAGGCCGCGCTGCAGACGGGTGGCGAGCTGCTCCGCTTCCTGCCAGACCTCGAACGCGAGCGTCGACTGACTGGCCTCGACCACCGCTCGGCCGACGGTAGGGATGGCCTGCTCGGGGGCGTCATGGATCATCCCGAGGATTTTGACCTGCTCCCACCCTGGCACGAGCAACTCGTCCGCCTTGCCACTGCCGGAAATCGCATCGGTTATGCGGGGATGGCGTCCACCGCCCATGCGCAGATCAGCGCCGCTGCCACCATCGGGCGGCGGAGCAGCGCAACCGACCGTCGAGACGTACTCATCGCCCAGGCACTGTGGGCCGAGTTCCTCAGCTGGATCGACGAGCAGAGCGATGCCGCCGAGGCGGACGCATGGCTGCGACGCGCCCAGCAACACGCCGTCGAGGCCAACGCGCCGGTACTGGCAAGCTACGTCCTGATGAGGCAGAGCCAACGCGCCCTCGAACGATTCGACCCGCGTAGGGCCGCTGTCCTGGCGCGGCAGGCGCTGGACGAGGTCCGGCTACCAGGCCGCATTCGCGCTCTTCTGCTGGTCCGTCAAGCCCAGGCTTACGCGATGGGAGGTGACCAGAGCGCCTGTGTAGCCAGCATCGACAAGGCGCATAGGGTCGCCGGCAGCGCCGACGGGGACTCAGAGCTGCCGGTCGATGTTGGCGCCCACTGCAACCCGGTGTACGTGGCTGCCCACGAAGCGCAGTGCCGTCTGCTGCTCGGCCAGCCGGCGGCTGCAGCCAATCTCTACGAGCAACTCCTTCAGCACTGGCCAGCTCAGTGGCGCGTCGACGAGGCCCTGTGGCGATCGGTCCTGTCCACCGCCTACGTCAACAGCGGCGACGTCGAACGCGCTGCGACCGAGGCCACCAAGGCCCTGACCCTGGCCGCTGGTACCTCCTCCGCACGGGCTCTGCGCTGGTTGAACCCCACGGCGGTGGCCCTTCGACAGCAGCCAGCCGTTCCCGAGGCGGCGGCCTTCGTGCTCGCCTACCGGCAGGCGACTCTCGAAGCGTGTAACCATTAGCCCGTGGACCTGATCACCACGGCAACGAGCACCGACGAGTCCGAGCGAGCGGCGTCCATCGCGGTCCTCCCAGTCGGGAGTTTCGAACAGCACGGCGCCCACCTGCCGCTGCTGACGGACACCATCGTGGCATGCTCGATCGCGAAGGCAGTCGCCGAGCGCTACCGTCTCTTCCTGCTTCCGCCCGTGACAATCTCCTGCTCCCACGAGCACGCCTCGTGGCGTGGAACGGTCAGTATCAGCGCCACCACCCTCGCCGCCGTGGTCGTCGACATCGCCGCCTCCCTGCATGAATCGGGCATCGATCAGCTCGCCGTGATCAACGGACACGGCGGGAATTACGCGCTTGCCAACGTCGTTCAGGAAGCCAACGTCGCCGGACGGCGGATGGCTCTGTTCCCTGCTCGGGCCGACTGGGACGACGCTCGACTGGCCGCCGGCCTGTACAGCACCGCCCACCAGGACATGCACGCTGGCGAGCTTGAGGTTTCACTGCTCCTGCATGTTGCGCCGGAGGTGGTGCGTGATGGCTTCCAGCATGCAGACCATGTAGCGGACGACCGGCGTCATTTGCTCACGCGAGGGATGGGTGGATACACCGCCAGCGGCGTCATCGGCTTGCCGTCCCACGCCACTGCGGCCAAGGGCAAGGCAGTACTCGAAGACCTTGTCCGCTCTTTCGCCGACCATTACGGCCTCCTGCCGGGGCCCAAGGCATGAGCAGGAATTGATACTGGCGGTCCGGGCACCGCGTTCCCGGATCGACTGACCGGGCGGCGTCTGCCATCGTCGCCTCGGTCGAGGCCGCCCCATGCGGACAAGGGCTGTTGTCCGCATCCGGACCGCATCGATCATGGTGCCAGCGGATGTCTAATGGTTGACCTGAGGCGCTGACGGCAGCTCCATCGTCGTTCGAGCGGGCAGATGATGCCTCGCTTCAGCGCTGTAGGGGCGCGGCCTGGTATCGAGCCCCCGACGTCGAGTGGAGGGTCGTCATGCCCGAAAAAGTCGTCACACACAAGGCGCTCTGCTACATCGTGCGGGACAGGCGGCTGCTCGTTTTCCGTCATACCGACTACAGCTACGAAGAGGTGGGCATCCAGGTACCGGGTGGCAGCATTCGCCCTGGTGAGATTCCGGAGGATGCGGCGCTGCGCGAAGCCCGCGAGGAGACCGGACTCACGGACTTCAAGGTTGTCCGCAAGCTGGGTGAGTCCGAGTACGACATCAGCCCTCTCCGGTTTGAGGTCCAGCAGCGACACATCTTCCACCTGGAGCTCACCGAGCCCACGCCACCGCGGTGGTCGAGCCAGGAAGACCACGACGGCACCCATCAGCCCACCCAATTCGAATGCTTCTGGGTGCCGTTGACGGCGGGGCACATCCTGCAATCCGGCCAGGGTGCGCTCCTGGGCCGCCTCTACGACTGACAGATCCGCCTCGGCGCTGGAAGCCGCACGATCAGGACCGGCGCTCTGATCTGCCTCACGAAGTCCACGGCGCGACCGCACGCCGCGTGCACCTGATCCCGAGCGAGGCCTCATCCCAGGTGCCCTGCGGTGAGTCGATTGTGCCGGCCAGTCAGAGGGCTTGCGAGAGGAGGTCGACCATGTCCTACGACCACTGATCTGGATAGGCGAGGCCGGGGCCGGCCTGCGCCAGCCCCGGCCCGATCTCCAACCGATCCGGACTGTCAGAAGGGTTGCCCGTGTCCCTGACCACCTACGACCCGCTGGATCCGTCGACGCTGACCGATCCGTATCCGGTTCTCGCCACTCTGCGACGGTCCACTCCGATCTTCTGGCACGAGGGCATGCGGTCCTGGGCGCTGACCCGGTACGACGACTGTGTGACCGTGCTGCGCGACCATGCGCTCTTCGCCCGCGACCCACGCCGCACCGGGGGCACCGTGCCGCAGCCAAGCCTGAGCGTGCAGACCTTGGATCCGCCGGAGCAGTCGCAGGTACGCAGCCTGTTCATGAACGCGCTTCATGCCCAGGACCTGGTCGCTGTCGAGCGGCGAGCCGGACGGGTCATGGCCGCTTGTCTCGACGAGATCGCCGGTCGCGTGGAGTTCGACGTGATGACCGAAATCGCTGCACCGTTGGCGGTAGCAGTCATCTCGGACCTTCTCGGCGTCGACCAACCCGACGTGCACTCCTTCGCCCAGACGTCGGACGCGATCATGCGGAGCATGGACGCCAGCCTGGATCCAACGACTGCCGAACCAGGCAGGATCGCCCGCCAGCAGTTGAGTGCGATGGTCGAGACCTGGTTTGCCGCCTCTGGTCGGCCCGGCGTTCTGTCCCACGTCAGGGAGCATGTTGGTCCACTGTCCGACGCTGATCTTGGTCAATATGTGCGCAACACCGCCCGAGTGATGTTCCAGGGCGGATACAGCACGATGGTCGCCGCTGTCGGCAACGCCGTGCACACCTTGATGCGGTATCCGCAAGTACTGGATCAGATGCGCGATCCGGCCGTCCTACGTACCGGTGTGGACGAGCTAGTCCGCTACGACGGGCCGGTGCAGGGCACGAGCCGAATTGCGACCTCGACCACCAAGATCGGCGATGTCACCGTACGCGCGGGCGCAACCGTACTGCTCCTCTTCGCCGCCGCCAACCACGACCCGGCGCAGTTTCCGGAGCCGGAACGTCTCCTGCTCGACCGCAGGCAGGGACGACATCTCGGCTATGGATGGGGCACCCACGCGTGCATCGGCGCGGTGCCCGCCCAGATGGCTCTGCGCGTACTGGTCAACGTACTGCTGCAGCACCCGATGCGGCTCCGGCTCGCTGGAGAACCGCTTCGTCGTCGCACCGCGACCATGCGCGTCTTCGAGTCGCTACCGGCCACCTCCCACCGCTGACGATCCACCCCTGACGGCCCGCACTCGCCGACGACGGCCCACTCGCCGGCCGGGGCCACCACCTACAGCGCCGCGCTACCTGGGAGCGAGCATGAGGATTCTCATCGGCAACCACATCGACCCCGCCATCCGAGACCGGAAGGACCTGCGCGCATGGACGCAGCGCGTCCTGTGGTTCGCCCGCGACGGCGACCTGATCGTGCTCAGCGACGAACCCGATCCGCAGTTTCTGCACTATGCGACCTCCTTCACTGATGTGGACCCGCAGACACTGCGGGTCCTGATCCCGCCGGCGGGTAGCCACGCCGGACTGCTACTCGACCCCGAGACCCTGATCAGAGACGACTTCCTCCAGACCGTCCGCGGCGCGCTCGGTGACGACGGCCCGGAGCGTGTCGACGAGGTCTTCGCGCTGTGGCCTTCGGCGTCCGTGGCCCGCTTCGCCGCCGCCTTGGGCATCCGCGCCCGCTTCGCTGGCAGCGACTTCTTCGCCCAGGGAGGCGGGGAACTGGTCAACAACAAAGCGACCTTCCGAGCTCTCGCTGCCGGCGCCGGAGTGCCGACTCCCGCGGGCGCGGTCTGTCGTAGCGGCGGCGAAGCGGTCTGCGCGACCGTATCCCTGTTGGGTGAGGCGGGCGCCGTCGTGGTGAAACAAGCGCACAACGGCGCTGGTGTCGGCAACCAGCTCCTGCTTTGTGATCCACGGCTCGCCTCCGACCACGTCGGTGCCCGTCACCTCTACCACCTTGCCGACGGTGGCAGGGAGACGGTCGAGGCGTACTGGCGTCAACGCTGGGACTGGGCCTCGGCGCATGAGCGCTTCCCCGTCGTCATTGAGGAGTTCGTCCCGGAGGCCAGGTCCATCTACTCCGAGCACTGCGCCGACAGTGAGGGGACACGACCCACCGAGTCCGGGGAACTGCTGTACGTCGGGCGGCGCCTGAGCCACCAGATCGTGCCGCTGCGCGGCGTGGACGACGGCGTCCGTTCACAGCTCTTGCGGGGCGGGGGACGGCTGGCCGACACCTACCGCGCGTTGGGCTACCGCGGCCACCTGAGCGCGGACGCGATCGTCACCGTCGATGGGCGAGTGCTGTTCACCGAGGTCAACGCACAGGTGTCCGGCTCACTGCACATCTATCAGGTCATCGCTCATCGCATCGTCGACACCGCGGCGGCCCCACGGCGGTCGGTGGTGGAGTACCACACCGCCCCGACCTGGGCCGTTTCCGACGCCGACACCTTCTTGAAGGCAGTCGACGAGCTCGGGTACGGCTATGACCCTGTCACCCGCACCGGTGTCATCGTCTCGATGCCGATCATCCCGGTCGGGGCCGAGGGCGCCCACTTCCTCTTCTGCGTCGCCTACGGCGAGGAAGCCGAGCACCAGGCGATCTGGGACGGGCTCGATTCCCGCTTTCGCGGACACGCCTGAGGCTAACCGCGGCAGTGACAGCGTCGACGCTTCCCGCCGGTACCTCGCCTGACATTCGAATTCGAGGAGGTCATCAATGCTCCCATCCGAGCGCCCCGCGCTTGCCGAGGCTGCGAGGCTCACTCCGTCCTTCGACGCCGACCGGCTCGCCTGCGAACTGGGCGATGTCACCGGCCACCGATGGCAGCACCAACGCATCCACGCGGCCGGCGGCGACATCGGCGCGGCCGCCACGATCGATTGGCGAGTCCTGCCGCTCCGAAGCCCCGGTGGCGACGCAGAACGCACCGATCCCGGCGGCCCCGGTCCGGTCGACTTCGCCCCCACCATGTGGCTACGGCGTCTGCCCTATCTACGCGAGATCCTCGCTGCGATCCCAGCCCCACTCAACGCCGTACGGTTGATGGCACTTGGCCCTGGCGCCACTTCGCGGCCACACCGAGATCCGAAGTACGCCCTTCCCCGGGGCCTCGTACGGCTGCACATCCCGCTGGTGACCCACGAGGATGCGGTGCTCGTCCTCGACGGCGTCTCGCACTGCTGGCAGCCCGGGCAGTTCTGGTACGGGGACTTCTCTCGGCAGCACCTGGTGCGCAACACCGGCCCAGTCACCCGGATACATGCAGTGATCGACGCCCTGTTCACCGCCGAGTTGGCCGCACTGTTCCCCACGGCCTGGCAGGCCGCCTTCGCCGACACAGACATTCTGTTCAACCGACCGACGCCGCCGCCGGTCCCCTGCCGGGTCACGCTTCCGCACACAGTGCATGTTCCCCGTGGCTTCACTGACTTCGAAAACGACCAGCCGCTGGACGGTCCACCACAGCTCGCACGGGTCGATGAGCTCGACGGACGGCTGACGCTCACCGCCGCCGGTCGCGTCTTCGCCCTGACGCCGGTCGGCCCGGACGAGTACCGCTTCGCCGGTTGGAGCGAACAGCGCAGCCTGCAACTCACCGCCGGCGAGACGGTGCTCTACGCGCGCCGTGGTCGGTCGCGAGAGCAGCACCGCCTGCCCGTCGCAGCCAACCTCCGATGACGGGCACGGCGCCTTCCCGACCAGCGCCCGATCCACGCACACAAGGAGGTTCATCATGAAGCTGAACAGCCACGACGACTTCACACAGCTGCGCGAGATCATCGTCGGATCCGCAGCCAACTACCTCAGTCACGACCGCGACGTCACCTTTGAGCTCTTCCACCACGACAATCTGCGGGGTTTCCGATCTGACTGGGCCTATCCCCGCCTGGCCGTGGCTGGCAATGGAGACCGAGGGCGCAGGTGGGACATAAGCCGCCGCTACACCGCGGAACTCCATGAGGACGTCGAGGGCCTAGCCGCTACCCTCGCCGGTCTCGGCGTCACGGTGCACCGGCCGCTACCGCTACCACCGGACAGCGAACCCATCGCCGGTCTGGGATGGCAGGCCGCGCCCACGCCGGCCCTGAACATCCGCGACAACACCCTCATCCTCGGTGACGAGATCATCGAGACGCCACCCGCCATCCGCTCTCGTTACCTGGAGACCCGTCTGCTGGCCCCTGTCTTCCGCCGCTACTACGAGGCTGGAGCCAGGTGGACGACGATGCCCCGGCCTACTCTCACCGATCAGTCCTTCGACCTCTCCTACGCCCAGGACAGCGCTACGACCCTGGGCGGCCCAACCGAACCGATCGCCGACGCCCGACCAAGCCCGTACGGCATCGGGCTCGAGATGATGCTGGACGGCGCCCAGGTCCTGCGCCTCGGCCGTGACCTGGTCGTCAACATCGCGCAGGACAACCACCGGATGGCAGTCGACTGGCTCGAGCGGCACCTCGACGGCCGCTACCGGATTCACCGGGTCTACCGCTTGGCCGACAATCACATCGACAGCATGCTCCTGGCGCTGAAACCCGGTGTGTTCCTCGCCCGCCACGACGGGATCCGTGACCAACTGCCCGCGCCGCTGAGGTCATGGAAGTTCATCGTCCCGCCGCAACCCGACCTCGGCGCATTCCCCGCCTACGACGACGCCGACCTGGTCCTCACCAGCCCCTACATCGATCTCAACGTCCTGTCCGTCGACCCGGACACCGTTCTGGTCAACGAAGACTGCCCAGGTCTGCTCAAGACCCTCGAGGCCAACGGCTTCAACGCCATTCCAGTACGGCACCGACACCGACGGCTGTTTGGCGGCGGGTTCCACTGCTTCACCCTCGACACCCACCGCAACGGCCGGCTTGAGGACTACCTGTGAGCAGCACCCCGCGCATCCTGCTGCTAGAGCCGGGCGGGCCCGAGTCCGGTGCCCTTATCGATGCTGCGGCAACCCGCGGCTACGGGATTCACGCCGCCATCATGCCTGACCAGCACGCCGCCTACGGTCCCGATCTGCGCCGACGCTGGTCCGGCATTCTGCAGACCGACTTCTCCCACGCCGAGCAGGCCCTGTGCGACGTCGTTGACTACGCAAGCCGGATTGGCGCGAACGCGGTACTGACGACCAACGAATACCTGACCCCGCTGCTCGCTCAGGCGAGTGCCGCACTCGGCCTGCCCGGCAACGATCCGGCCCGAGCCGACGCCGCCCGCAACAAGATCGCGATGAGTCAGGCCTTCGCCCGCCACGGCGTAAGCGCCCCGCACACCCTCGTCGTCGACGACGAGGAACAGCTCCGCAGCCGATGCAACATGGGTCAGGTCAGCTTCCCCTGTGTCATTAAGCCCAGCGAGGCCGCTGGTTCCGTCGGCGTCACGGTCGTCTGCGAGGCGGCCGCCGCCACCGGTGCCTGGCGGGCCGCCCGCACCCTGAGCGGCATGTACGGCATGTCGCTCGACCCGCGAGTCCTCGTCCAGGAACACGTCGAGGGCGCCGAGTACAGCGTCGAGTCGCTGACGCAGGACGGAACGACGGCGCACCTCTGCGTCACCCGTAAGAACGTCACTGCCGGAGCGCACCGAGTGGAGGTAGGCCACAGCCTGCCTGCAACCCTTCCACCTGCGGTAATGCAGGCCGTCTATCAGCAGGTGGAGCGCGCCATCGACGCCGTCGGCATCCGCAACGGTGCCTCACACACCGAAGTGATCCTCGGCTCGGACGGCAGGTGCGCTGTGATCGAGATCGGTGCCCGCGTCGGGGCCGGCCAGATCGGTTTCCTCATCCACCATGCCCTTGGTGTGGATCCGTGGTCGGCGCTGCTGGACGTCGCCCTCGGCCGCCCCGTCGAGCTCACCGCCACCCGTCGCCGCCATGCCGCCGTACGGTTCCTGACCAGTCCGACAGTCGGGCGTCTTCGTTCGGTCGCCGGCCTCCCCGAAGCCGGCGCCGGGATTCCGGACGTACGGCTGCGCGTCGCGGTTGGCGATGTCGTAGGACCGGCTCAGGCAAATCGCGGACGTCTCGGCTACTTCCTCGTCACGGGCGCAGACCGAGAGAGCGTCGATAACCGCGCGGAGCAACTGCTCGCCGGAATCACCATCACGATCGACCCGGAGGACGCTGACGGCGAGTCACCACATCACCAGCGCTCCCGTAACTTGGCCGGCCGAAAAACGCGATGACCATGCCCAGCAAACCAGCATCCGAGCGGGGGCACTCCGCACCGCCCCTAGCGGATGAGTTCGACGAACTGTTCCGGAGCGAGGCCCATAACGGCAAGGGCTTCGCCAGAGTGGTACGGATGGTCGACCCGGCGATGCCGTCGGAGATCGAACCGTTCTCTTTCCTCTCGGCCAACCTCCTCTTCCACATCCGACAGCAGCTCGCAATCGACGAGGGCGGGATTTTTGCCGATCTAGGATGTGGGCGCGGTGGCCCTGGCCTGTGGCTGGCCCGCACCACAGGTGCCACCCTGGTCGGCATCGACTTCTCCCCGGTCGCGACAACCTTGGCAAGGCAACGTGCCGCCACCTTCGGAATGCAGGCGAACGCCCACTTCGTGGTGGCCGACCTGAGTGCCACGGGACTTGCCGACCACGCCGTAACCTCGGCGATCTCCGTTGATGCGCTGCAGTACGCCTCCGATCGGACCGCGGCCGCTGTCGAAGCGCGGCGCATCCTCCGTCCCGGAGGACGCCTGATCCTCACCGGCTGGCATCCACGGCAAGCGGGTGACAGTCGATTACCCGAGCGGCACCGCTTCAGCGACTGGCCCGGAGCTCTCACTCATGCAGGATTCGTCGATGTGGAGTGCACCGAACGGCCTGACTGGACCGAGGTCTACCTGCGGATCTACCGAACAGCGCTGGATTTGGGCGACCCGGCCGGGGACCGCGCGCTGGAGGGTCTCCAGGCGGAGGCCCGAAGCCGCCTTCCGACCGCCCACCTGCTGCACCGGGTGCTTGTCACAGCAGCCGCCGGCTGGCCTCATCGGGGCGCGCTCCGGTGAGCTCGGCCAACACGGCTGCCAGGGCTTCGAAGGTGCCTTGGACACCGTCGGCCTTGCCGAGTCGATGACGCTCCAAGCGGATGGCACCGATGTGCCGCGCCTCGTAGATCAGCGAGCGCAACACCGCAGCCGCAGAGCGATCCGGGTGCCCGTAACTGTCCCAAAACGCGTCACGTTCGGTGCCTGGCTTCGCCGCGGCCATGCGGATCGTCCAGTCCGCAGCCGGGTCACCCCACCATGTGCGGTCCAGGTCGAGCACTCCGGTAATGGTCGGCTCGTCGGCGACGGGGTCGAGCATCACGTTGACGGTCCACAGGTCGCCCGCAAGCATTCGCGGCTCGGTGATCTCGTCGAGGACGCCGCAGTGCTGGCCTGCCACCGCAGCAACCTCACGCACGTCGGCAGCGTCCAAGCCGACGCCGTCGAGGTCGGCGGCAATGTCGTACAACGAGGCCACCACTGCCTGGCTCCACGTCGCAAACGCCGGACCTGCGACGGGACCGAAAAATGGTCCCCGCACCCCATGAACTCGGGAAGCGATTGTGCCCAACTGTCGGAAGAAGCCAGGCCAAGACGATCGGGGGTAGGCGCCGAGACGATCCGGAGCGGGAACGCCATCAAGGAACGTTTGCACCAGATAGTCTCGGGCGATCACCTCGTGAGACCAGTCCGCTGCGATGACCTGCGGCATCAGCGGCGCGAGCACGGTCAGCCAAGGCACACTGGCGAACTCGTTTCGCATCAGCTGTCGCTCGCTACGGAACTGCTTGTCCGGCTCCGGGGCGACCCGCAGCACTACCGGCCGCTCCCGCCCCGCTACGACGACCCGATAGGTGTTGTTGTACATCCCCGAGCCCAGCTCGATGGCCGACACGACGTGTGCGTCGGCACCGAAAACCCGCCGGCAGACCGCCTCGATCTCGTCGGCGGTCACCGGCTGCTGAAATGACTCGGAGTTGCGCTCGATCGGTCGGAATTCCATCACGGCATCCTTGCGCTCATGGTGAGCATGGACGGACAGCCATCAGTCTGACAGGCCAAAATCGGGTCCTCCGGGCCCCTCTGCTCAACACCCACGACCAGCCTCTTAAAGCCCAGCATGCGCGGACCGACAAGGAGAACGTGCCCATGCCGAAGCAGCCCAACCGACTGTTCATCTCCACTGCCCCGTACTACGCCAAATATCGGCCCGGCTACGACCCCGCGATGTACGAGCATCTTCGCCTACGCTTTAGCCTCGACGGTACTCAACGCGTCTTGGACCTGGGGACCGGCACGGGGACGATCGCGCTGCCGCTCGCGGCGCTTGTCGGTGAAGTCATTGCCGTCGACCCAGAAGCCGGCATGCTGGAAGAGGGCCGTGCACTCGCCGGAGCAAAGCGCATTGGCAACGTCACCTGGCTGCTCGGCGGCTCCACGACCCTACCGGCGATGAACATCGGCCCAGTCATGCTCACCGTCATGGGTGCGTCGTTTCACTGGACCGACCGGCACCAGACCCTGCGCGACCTCGAGAAGATCATCGAGCCCGCCGGTGCGGTCGTCCTCGCCTCCGGTGGCGCACCGGGTGACATCGAACCGGCCCCTTGGACCGATGTCATCGCCGACGTACGAACCCGCTACCTCGGTCCCGGCCGGCGTGCCGGTAGCGGTATTTACGAGCACCCCACAGAACGCCACCAGGATGTCCTCGCCCAGTCAACGTTCCGGCATCTCGAGATCCACACCTGGGATCGCATCGTTACGCGGACCCTCGACGAAGTCGTTGGGCTGCAGTTCTCCTACTCCTACAGCAGCCCAGCGCAACTAGGACCAGACAAGGCGGCTTTCGAAGCTGACCTTCGAGATGCCCTCATCAAGTACAGCCCAACCGGCTTGTTTGATGAACTCGTCCGCACCGAGGTCATCATCGGCACCAGGACCCAGACCAAGTAGTCCGAGGCTACGGAGCGAGGGTCGACCGTCTGTGGCGCGAGAGCCTTGAAACGAGGTCAACTTTCACCGCCAGCTATGTCGAGGTTCCATCGCCGATCCACGTCATGCTCGGGACCCCAGGTCTTCGACTGCCGATACCTGGTGGGCCTCCCGGATACCCCGGTAGTTTCGGCTGCCGGGCACCATCACAGTCTTCGATTGGGGAGTCGGCTACGTGTCGCACATCGAGAAGGTCACCGTTGAACTCCGGGCCCTGGCGGCAGGCGTCGAGCGCGCGCATGGGTTGGCAGCCGCGGCCGACAGCCAGGCACAGGAGGTGGCCCTGCGAGCCGCGGGCGCTGGCTTCGCCGCGGTGGCGGTGGGCGTAACGCGAGTGCGCAGTGCGATCACCGATATTCAGGGCGGCCTGGGCAGCCTCGGCGGTTCGATCGGTGAGGCAACGAAGGCAACCGCGGCCGTTCCACACGAAGCAACTCCACAAGAAACGATCTCCGGGCTGACACCCGTCCACGCGGCGGTAGACAGCACCCGAGACGCGACGGCAGCAACGATCGCTCAGGTTGCTGAAGCGCAGCGGCTCGTCACCATGATCCTTCAGGGCGGGCAGCCCGGGCCCCTGCTACAGGCGCTGGAAAGCATCAAGCAGGTCCTGGTATTGGTAGTCCAGCGCACCAGCACCACTCGGCAACTCATCGAAGCCGCGATCACCGAAGCACGGCAGATCGGGTCCTCGGGAAACTGATCGGGGCTGGCAGTCCCAGACCGGCCAGCCCGCCCCCTCTTGCCACCACCAATCCGAACCCGCCGCCTCCCGCCTCCGGCGGCGACGCCTCCGGTGACCGCAACCCCACGCCGTGGAGCCGGCACCCGACCGGCGTCCTCGGCGGATCACCCACCGGGCCCCGAACCAAAATCCCGCCACGGGCGGATCACAGGGTGCAGCGTGCGTTGGAGTTGGAGAACGAGTGTGCCGACACGGTCGCTGGCAAGGGTTACCGCTTGCACCAGAACCCGACCAGGCAGGAGATCGCCGAGGCGCGGCGGAACACGGGCGACGGCGGGAAGCCGGACAAGGACCCGGACTACCTGATCGAAGGCCATGTCTTCGACTGCTACTCACCGACCCCCGCGAAAGCCGCGCGCGGCGTCTGGACGGAAGTGTCGGGAAAGGTGGCGAGCCAGCAGACCCAACGGATCATGCTCAACCTGCAGGACTGGCGTGGCGACCTCGGCACCCTGCAGAAGCAGTTCGACGACTGGCCCATCCACCACCTTAAAGAACTCACAGCGCTGACCCGCAGCGGTGAGATCATTCAGATCGTCCGACGAGACTGAGAAGGCAGGCAGCACGTGGGTATCGAGTATCGACTGACGCTGGCGGGTGACATCCCGCTGGAACATGTGGCCGAAATCGTGGCTCCTGGGAACGTCGAGGAGTCAACTCTGCCCGGATACCCCCGACTACTCGGCGCTGACCTCGGTGACGAGTCCGGCTACACCATCAGCGTCTATGCCGGCAGAAACGGTTACTACGACGCCGAGGACGACGACGGCTCCCAATGGGAATGGGAACCCGACACGTACGTCAACATCGTCTTCCACATGCTCAAGGACGACACGTCCGGCAGTGCGGTCCCCGACATGGTCGCGGCCGTCGACCGGCTGCTCGCCAGCAGGCCGGAGGACGCGGCACTGACACTGAACGGTAACTGGCTGCTACTGACCCGAGTCGCAGGAGTCCTTCGAAGGCACCGACCGTCGTGGTGGAACACCTATGGCCTCGACCATCGTCCCGCCTGAGTAGAAGCCCGCGAGTTGGGATGCCCGCCCCAGGGCGTAGTGGGATGCCAGGCACCAAGGAACGTTCCTGCCCCGCAGGACCGTTCAGCTCGTCCCCGCGACGCGCTTGAATCCATCCAGGCAGCCCCCGGAGGAACCCGGCCATGATTCGTCGATACGCCTCCGCCGGCGCCGTCGTCACGACGAACGATCTGGGCGCTCCTTCGATCCTGCTTCTGGATCAGGTCCGGGGGAACGGCGAACGACAGACCGTAGCCCCGAAGGGTCGCCTCGAGCCGAGCGAGGCACCCCTGCAGGCAGCAGTGCGGGAAGTAGCCGAGGAGACCGGCCTGACCGGTACGCACTACGGCGCGTACCTCGGACAGGAGAAGTACGTCTTCACCGACAACGACGGCTCGCCTGCGGCAAAAACCGTCGACTGGTTCCTCTTCGCCACCGCGACCACCGCCGCAACGCCTGCCAGAGACGAGGGCTTCGTCCAAGCTCGTTGGCTTGACGCTCCCGCCGCCCGACGAGCGGCCACTCACATTGAGTTCCAGCGGATCCTGGACCGCGCCCTCGCCATCATCGCCTGGCGTTCGGCAGGGCCACTCCCATTCAGTCGCAGCCTCAGCCAACTCATTACTGAGGTGGCAACGGAGGCTCAGGCCGCCATCGCCGGGCATCCTGAAGCGGGCGTAGGACTATGCGGATCGGCCGCCCGCGGCGACTTCATCGACGGCTGGAGCGACGTAAACTTTGTCGCCTGGAATCTCCCGGCGACCTCACGAACAGCAACCAAGATCAACGAGATCGTGGCGGAAGCCTCCAAGCTTCACGGCATACGAGCCTCGCTGCATCTCACCGGCGAACACGCTGGCAACGTCCGCAGCCTCGGTGCTCTGCACGACATGACGATGCGGATGGTGCTGGACCGCGTCGGCCTCGACACCGCCGTGATCGCAGGCGCGGGCCCGACCCACACCACAACTCCAGCAGCAACCAATCTTGCTGAGGACATCGCTGCGCTTCACCACATCGCCGTGAGCGGCCTCAGCGCCAGACACGACAGCAGTACCCAGCGCGAGGACGCCACCCGCCACGTTCTGTCCGTGCTCTCATGCGCAGCTCGGCTTCTAATCGTTCAGCGGCAGCCGAAGGCACCCCTGCGGCTCCCCGAGGTGGCGGAAGCTCTCCGTCACTGGCCGGACAAGCAGCTCACGAATCTGCTGTGCGACTACGACGCATTCCGCCGGACCGTGACGCTCACCGTCAACCAGGCGGAACAACTCGCCGCACGTGTACCGGCAGCACTCATAGAAGCCGCCGGCAACCACCGCGAACCCGCCTGGCCCGCGGAGCGGACGGGCATCCGCCGGCGGACCGGCACAAGCGAAGGACCTGACGGCCACGTGGAGGGGTAGGTTCGCCACCATGTCCGACCTGCCGCTCGCGTCCGCGTTCACGGTCTTCAGCGAGCAAGACTCGGGATGCCTGTCCTACGGCGTCGAGAATGCCGGGCGCCGCTGGTTCGTCAAGAAGGCCACCACCGCGCCGGCCCGCCTCTCACTGATCCGGGCCACCCGATTCCACGCCGCGGTCCAGCACCCAGCGATCGTCCGCCCCGAGCAGATCCTCAACAGCCCTGACGGGCCAGTGCTGGTCTACCCGTGGCACGACGGGTCAGTACTCAACCACGCCACCACGCACGGCTCGGACCGAGCCGCACTTACCCGGTTACAACAGCTACCCCTCTCCGACGTCGAGGCGGCAATCACCACGATCCTCGACGCGCACGAGGCCGTCGCGGCGGCTGGCCACGTCGCGGTCGACCTGTACGACGGCTGTTTCCTCTACGACTTCGACGCTCGACAGATGTGGCTGATCGACCTGGACGAGTATCGGCCCGGCCCCTTCGTCCTCGACGCCGAGCGCCTGCCCGGATCCCGCCGCTACATGGCCCCGGAAGAGTTCGTCCGCGGTGCCGTCATCGACCACCGGACCACCGTGTACACCCTCGGCCGCATCATCTGGCACCTGCTCGACTCCCCCCACGGCTGGCGAGGCACCCCGTCCCAGGCTCGGCTTGCGACCCACGCCACCCGCGCGGCACCCGGAGATCGACACCCCGAGGTAGCGCGCCTGGTCACCGCGCGGCGAGCCACCCTCGCGGACTGAGAAACGCTTCTGCCCGCCGACGCCCCGTTAGTTGCCTGTCCTCGTACGCACCGAGGTTTGGCTTTGCGGTGAGCATCGCCCGGCCGCCCGGGCCCCGACCCGGAATTCGACCTTCACCCGCCCACCGGTGAGCACGAAGTTCGCGGCCTGCCAGCCGAGCGACAGGCCGGCGAGCACCAAGCCGCAGATGGCGACGACAAGCGATGCGTACTGCATGGGTGCAGACCGTAGCCGGTCGTCTGCGCGCCAGCGTCCCGGCCGAGCTGGCGCCCTACGCCGTTTGCACCCGGCCGCCGCCACGGTGACCCCGAGATAAGCTCGGTGCGGCCCACCCATGGCCGAAGGGATACACGTGAACGAAATGCCGGTTCCGGGGCAGCAGTGCCCGGAGGACGGATGCAAGCAGATCGTCACCGACGTCTCCGGACCAGAGCTCCAGTCGGTGAAGCCTCGTTACGGTGGGCCGGTCCACCTCTACCGTGACGTTGACGAGCTGGTTTACACGGCCGAGCCGTGCAAGCACCAGAACCGCCAGCGGATCGGCTAATTCGGGCTTATCGGGCTGGCGCTTCGAGGGTAACAACGGCCCGCCAGGATCGATCCTGGCGGGCCGTTCGGTACCCCGAGGCTTAGAACACTCCCCGCCCTGGCTGCCGATTCGGCACACCTCTCGGCGGGCGCCGGATGCCACCGCTTGTGCTTCACTGTGTTGTCGACCATCGCCCCGCACTCGGTCGGCGTGGGCATACACGGCAACTTCACCGGTGGAGCGCTCAAGGCCGTCGGTGGATCGCTGACGACCTTGAGCGCTCGGCGGGATCAGGCGTCTTTGCCACTATGTTTCGCGTTGCGCCTGCGGCTACGACGGCGAGCAACCATGGTTGCCGCCGCCAGCCCGGCCATGATCAGCGCTGTCGGCAGGTTCTCGACGATGCCGTCCAGCGCCGCGCCGGAAAGCTCTTTGATCATCGGCGTGTCCTCCTTCTACCCTTCCGGACCTGACGAAAATTCTCGCGCCCGGATCAGGCCAACAGACACGGTGCGTTACGGGAGGCGACAACATGGACTGTCCCGGATGGAACTGGTGCGTTCGGCCACCGGTGGGTTACGGCCCGGGGCGCCCCGGTACATTCCGGTACACCGAAAGCCTGAGGAAGCGTTCAATTCGACCACCACATCGAAGGTCACTACGCTTGATCGCGCCTGCCACCCGGCGGGTGAGCCTTGACCTTCAGGGGTGGCATGGCGGAGCTGAGTCGCGCTCCTGGCGTGACCGGAGGATTGAAGCAGCTCAACCATGAGCTGCACCGCCTCCATGCCCGCGCCGGATGGCCATCGGTCCGCGACATGGCACGTGCCTGCGGCTACGGTCCGAACGTCGTCAAGAACGTCTTCTCGCTGCCTCAGATCCCCAACTTGCCGCGGCTGCTCAAGATCGTCGAGTTCCTTGCCAAGCTCGACCGGATGGCCGATCCGGACGCGCAGTGCGACCGTTTTGACCGACTGTGGGAAGCTGCCATGGCCGAGCGGGTGCCAGATCCCTTCCCGCCGCCGAACACTGACAGTGATGACGACGACGGCTTCGGGCCTCCTCCGGCTGCTGCCCGGCCCAGTCCGCCCGGCCCAGTCGGGCCAGCTGGCGGAGGAGTGAGCACACCTCCCACCGCTGGCGAGCCGACAGCACCATCCTCCAACGACGGTGCCGTGCACGACTCTGTTCCGGACGCGCCTCGAGACGAGTGGCGAGCGCTCTTTGTCGGCGTCGACAGCTACCTGACGACCGGCGCAACGCCAGTCGTCCATCGCGACTTGACACCAGCTAGGCAGCTCGCCGAAATCTTCCAAGATTCCGGTGGCGGACCTTCATCGGCAACCAACGAGCTTCTGTTGAATCCCACTCGGGCGCGCCTTTGGTCATCGTTCGTCGAGGCGGCGTCCCAGACGCGGGAAACACTGGTCATTTACTACACCGGTCACGGAATACGCGATGCCCGAACGTCCGAGGTGTACCTGACCGCCGCTGACACCACCACCACCGCTGACGGGTTCACGGTCGACGCCATCAGCGTGCGAGATTTCCGGTACCTACTGGCATTAAGTCCAGTTAAGCAACTTGTCTTGATCGTCGACGTGTGCTTCGACAACAGTTCGGAACGACGGACGATTGTGCTGCCGACTCGACCATTCCCGGAGGAGCCCTACAACGTCCGCTCGGATTCTTCGCAACGCAGGACTTTTGTCTTGGCGAACAGTGCCGAAGCGGGCCCGAATCTCTCCGCGTTCTCGTCGGGGCTGGTGCAGGTTTTGGCGGCAACTGGCAGCGGCAAGACGATGGCATTCCTCCATGCCCAGCTGGCGGCACGAGCCGAGGCGCAGCATTGGCACGCGCTACGAAGGGCTCACCTCAACGACGGCGACCAGATTCGACTGGACGGTCTGCTGCGCGACCGAGGACCGGCCCGGCATTCAGTCTGGCATGTCGATGACCGGCTGAAGTTGACCCATACGGCTGCTCCACCGGTTGCTGCATCGGTTAACGATCTAGCTGTAGTCGATCGAACTGGCCAGGGGATTTTTGTAGCCAGCGAAGGTGCTTACCGAACCATCCGTTTGTGGAACCAGCGCGACGATAGCTCCACGTCTGACTCAGGCGCCGCCGCGGGAGTGCCGACCCGCCGTGTAGAAGCCCTAACGCTGGCTGCAGTCGCCGACGGTCGCATTGTGATGCTCACAACCGGCAGCGATGGCACACTCGAATGGTGGAGATGGGGTCCGGGCAACCGGATTGCCGCGATGCCGCCAGCCAACACCTCGCCGGTTACAGCGATTGCCGCAGCCGTGCTACCTGACAGACGCGCCGTCCTTTGCGCGATCAGCGACAGTAAGACCATTCTTAGCTGGGCCCTGCATGAAGGAGCGAGCCAGCATCCAGGCCGACTGCAGTTAGACGACCACGTTAGCTCGATGGCGGTAGTGTTCACGCCAGAGAAGCGAGCATCGGTAATCATCGGCCACTCAATGGGCCGGCTCGTCGTGCGAGACCTTGAAAGCGGTCAGTTGTTGGCGGTCATGGACACCGGGCAGCGAGGAGTGGTCAAGGCGGTCGCCGCTGGCTCGACACCTGACGGTCGAACCATCGTGGCGACGGCTGATGAGGCCGGCACCGTTCAATTCTGGGATCTAGCGAGTCATGCCGCGATCGGCGATCCGATCCGGCATGCCAGCAACAAGGTGATCCTTACCGGGATATCGGATGCTGACGGCGTGCGATTCACCGTCGACACGCGGTAGGCGAGTAGGTCGGGCGGCGCAGCCCACTTGGGCTTCGCCGCGAACGGAAAGAACGCTACCGTCCATGCGGCCAGAGCCACACCCGACCGCGCCAAGGTGAGGATTTGCCGACCAGACCGACGATGCTCCTCGCCCACAGCCCACTCCTCAACGCGGCGACATGGGGATGCCCTGCGGCCTGGCACACGGATAAGGCATCAGTCTGGGTGGCACCGGGAAGCGTTACTATCGGCACGTGCGGTAGCCAGAAACAGCGCCCCACTCGACAATTTCGCTAGTTATAGTTCACGCACGCAGCCGTCACTGCCTGGGCCGGTCTGGGCACCTCGTGCGGAGTGAGGTGCCCAGGCGTTTGTCCGTTTGTTCTGGATGGTTTCAGGACTCGAAGTCGAAGGCTAGTTGAATATCGCCTTCGGGTTCGGGTTGATCGTCGATGTTGTCGCCGTCGTCTTCAAGGGTGTCGTCGGCGGGTAGGGCGTATTGGTTGGCGAGTCGCGCGACGTGCATGATCAAGGGCCTGCTGAGAGCCGCCCGGTAGTCGTCGAAGCAGTGGCGTTGCTGGTGCAGAAACCCGGCCCAGCTTGCAGGGTCTTCACCCTCCGGGTGAGCGGCGACCACGAACTCGAGTAGTTCGGCGTTCCAGGCGCTCTTAGACGGGTCGAGATAGTTTCTCGGGTCCTCTGCCTTCCCGCCGTCGGGAGAACGGCCCTCTGAGATATCGGGAGCATCAGCCTGCGCGAGGGTCGCCTTGTAATGGGGCGTAAGTTTGGCCAAGTCAATGACAATGGAGCTGTGGGTAGCCGGTTTGTCGACCGTACTGTAATAGACGCGCGCCTGCCCGGCATTTCCGGTTCCGTCCTCGTGCCGCCACAGCCCGTCGGAAATGCCGACGCTGTCACCCTCGAAAGCCCACGATTCGGGGGTTTCAAGGCGATCGTTGCCGCAGATCCGTACCAGCCTCATCTTCTTGCCGAACAGGCTAATTTTCTGGGGTCGCAACTCGCCGAGCTGCAGGTGGCCGGGAAGCATATGAGCGTTCTGTACCGTGGAGAGCCGATACCGGATGTTATGGGCTTCGGTCACGATGAGGGTCTGCGTGTTCCGGAACCGGGTTAGGGTGCTTCGGATGAAGGCGGCGAGCCGGTCCTTCTGTTCGTCTTCCTTGGCGGGACTGGCGTGGTAGTTCGTGCCGGCCAGGGTCTTGAGCAGGGTCGGGTAGGGCACCCAGTCGACCATACCTTCGGCTTTGCCCATGATGTGCTTTTGGCCGGGCCGGATCAGGATCGCGATAGGGACGAAGATCTGATGAGTGTTGGTGTCGTCGTTGCGCCTTTTGACCACCCAGAATGCGAGCTGCTCGAGGTCGTCGGGGATGGCGCTCTTGAGGCGATGTTGCGGGACGAAGCGGATGCCGAGCTGACGTAGGCAGTCGTCCCAGGCGGCTTCGGCTCGGTGCTGGTTGCTGGCCTCTTCCTTGTCGAGGTCCTTGCCAGGGAACTCGTCGGGACGGATGAATTGGCTGACCATGTCGGCGTCGGCGCAACCCATGCGGATCGCAAATTTCGGGTCGGTGGTGCGGGCGTTAAACGCTTTCGCACCGTCGAGCTCGATGAGGGCGAGTTGCGGGGTGTCACCGACTTCTTCGGCCAGATCTTTCATGGCGGAAGCGACCAGCTTTCGGCGTGTGGCGACGGCTTCGTCGTGCTTCCGGCCGCGCCGGGGAACGGAGCCCTCGCCGAGCGCTGCGCCGAGCCCGCCGAGGCGACGGGCGTAGATCGTGACGGTGAGGGCGCTGGCGTCCCACGTCCAGGTATCGTTGCTGGCGGGTTGTTGATGGGGCAAATCGAGCAGTCGTTCGACGGTGGCAAGCAGGCGGTCACGCATCCCCTTGCCGTCGCCCTGGTAGAGCAAGACGACGGAGAGCCGGCCGTCCACCGCGGCGGACAGCTGCTGGCGCCGGATGAGCGCATTCGCCTTCGAGATTTCGTCGTTCGCGGCGTGGGCGGCTTCCTGCCTTTCGACGAGTTGGGCGCGCTCGGCGTCAGTCTGGTCCTTCTTCTCCTTCGGGACACTTTCGAGCTTGGTGAGGCTCCGGCTTGCCTTGCCGCCGATGGGTACACGGGTCAGAGGATGGTCGAGATCGAAGTCGGGCTGCAGGCACTGACCGATCCAGCGAATGAGACGGCTGCGTTCGGCTGGCATGATGCCGGTGCCGACCTGGTGGTCGGGGCCGCGCATGGTGGTGTGGTAGGTGACGGCGGCAGTGACGCCGTCCCGGCCAAAGAGCCAGGCGTCCGACTTGCCGGCGAGCTGCTCGGCCGCCGGAAGGCCGTCTAGGGCGCCGATCCGGTTGAGGATCTGTTCGGTGCCGCCGTTGCGCCAGCCCATCTCCCGGGTGTCGCGGTCCCAGAGCAGGTGAGCGACCGCGAACTTCTGTGAGATCGGTGCGTTAGTGACGAACGGGCTGGTCGACTGCAGGAGGGTGGAGGCTCCCCAGCGACCCTTGGTGTTCAGCTCGCCGCTGGTCCAACGTCGGATGCCGGTATCGACGTGCAGCCGCATGGTGGGGTCGAACGCCTTTGTACGCAGCGCGATCTTGATCGTGGCGCTGTAATACCAGGTACGGATGTTGCTGCCCCTGCCGGTGTGGTGTTCCAGCGGTGGCCAGGAGACAAGCTCGGCGTAGCCGTTGGCGGGGTTGGCCGCGACCTGCCGGAATCGTACTGATTTGCTCCCGTGCTGGTACGACTGGCTGGCGATTTTGGCTGCCGCGTAGTCCGGCAGCAGGCTGTAGAGGTGCGGGTGCGGAACGGCGGTGTTGCCTTCTGAGGTTTCGTGGGCGAGTAGGTCGACGGTCTTCGGCGTCCATTGCAGGGTGCCGGAGTCGAGTTTCGTGATTGTTGGCATCACGAGCGCCTTGCCCTCGTCGGTGGTGGGCAGGTCATAAAGCCAGGCGTTGATGAAGGTTCGCATGATCGCCGGCGGGAACGGCTTTGCTGCGAACAGCCAAGGGTTGCCTTCATCGAGGGTTGCCCAGGTAGCGGTAGAGACCAGATCGGGGGCGGCGGTGCGCATCAGTGCGTTGAGGCGCCCAATCGGTACCTGCTGGGCGCGAGCGCGAGAATCCTCGCGCCAACCGGCGGTGCGCAGGTCAAGGATGGGACGGCGCCAGGAGGCGGGGAAGGTAAGTGTGTGCAGCCGGACTTCGAGTTTGCGGTTTGCCACGAATGCTGCGGTCTGAGTGTGGTCGTAGCGCATCGAGGGCCTCTCTGAACAGGTCCGTGCGGGAAAGATCAGTTCATGTCGCGCAGCGCGCGGTAGAGCGGGTCGTAGAGGGCTTCGACCAGCGATCGGTCGATCGCCGGTTGTGCCGACTCGGGGTCGAAGTAGGGCGCGAGTTCGTGCAGCATGCTGGCGAGCAGGCTGGTCGCTGGGGTGTCGTCGCCGCTGAAGCCGGCCTCGCGCGGGGAGAAGGCACCGTCCACGAAGTAGACGCGGGCGGCGACACCTCCGCGCACGAGTCGTCCGATGACCTGCCATATGACCACGAGCTGATCCCATGTGAAGGCCGATTTTTCGTCGGGAGGCAGGCTGGTCCAGGACAGGCGGCGGGTAAGGAAGCGGTGCCATTTGCGGGCGGCTTCGGCCCGGAAACGAAGGCCGGCGTCGTCGGGGCTGCCAGCCGCTAGAGCGGTCTGGGTGAAGCGACGGCCGGGGCCGCGGACTTGGCGAACCGCCCAGTCGTTGATCGCCTGTGTGGCCAGGGTGATGTCGTCAGGGCGGTGGTGCGGGCGGGCGAGGAAGTACACGCTGCCGATCGCGGCTTTGCCGCCGGGAATCACAATGTTGTGACCTCGTTCGACGGCCAACAGCGGCGCGATCAGCAGCTGCCCGCCAATGTCGGGGAACTTGGTCAGCTCGCCGCGGCGAAGGTGCAGTTGCCGGGTGTCGGCGGGAAGGTTGCTCCAGGAGTGGTCGAGGTCGGTGTCGTCGGAAACCAGGACCGTGACGTTGCCGGTCCATTCCGGCAGGTTGTTGAGGTAGTGCCCGGCACGTTGTGCTTCGGCGTAGCTGCCGACCAGCAGCAGGATCCTGCGGCGTTGTGGGTCGTCGATGTCGTCCAGTTCCTGCTGCAGCAGCGAGGTCGCGCCGGTCAGGCTGCGGTCAGGTACGGCCAGTTGGTGCAGCATCTGCTCGAGCTGGGCGGGACGCTGCCGGGGGTCGGTGCCGGACAGCCTCAGGGCGGTGGTGATGCCGGGTGGGTAGAGGAAGAGCTTGCGGAAGGTGCTCTTCTTAATGGCGGCGACCTCGTGTTCGTGGGGCCGCAGCACGGCGTCGACCTGGGCGTGTAGGTGGTAGCGGCTGGAGGTGCCGGCCCAGCTGGTGGCCGACATCAGCAGCACGTGCGGGCCGGGCCGGTTGTCCACGGCTGGGATGTCGGCGAGCTCCAGCAGCAGCTCGCGACCGACGCCGTTGCAGCGGAAGAACCGCAGCTCGCCGCTTTGATCGCCGTCCTCGTTGCGGTCGCCGGCCTGGAACTGGAAGCCGAGCACATTACCCATGGGGGATTCGGGGACCACTGGCATGTAGTCCTTTGGCGGCCGGCGCGAGAGCACGTTGGAGGTGGAGTCCAGGTTGAGCGCGGCTTCGACGCGAGGCCACAGAATGGTCATGCGGTCAAGACGATCGTGCAGGACCGCCAGGACGAGGGTGAATTCGAAGCGGTGCAGGTTGGCGTCAAGGTCACCGGCGACGGAGGCGTTGTTCGGGACCAGCTGGCGCAGCAATTTTTTGAGCCGCTCACGGCTGAACTCGCGGACGAATACCCCGCGGGGGGCGTGCAGCAACTCGGTCGCCATCGCGACGAGCGCGTTGACCAGGTCCGTGGTCGCATCCTCGGGACCACGCCCGCGCAACGGGGTCAGCGGCGAGTCGCGGAAACTGCCGAGTACGGCGTCGACACGCTGGAGCCCGGCCCGCTGGGGCGCAAGTTTGTCCTCGTTGGGGGCCTCGGCATTCTCGTCATCGTTGCGGTTGCGCCTGCGCAGCTCGGGAAACCACTCATTGATCAGCCACTGGTGCAAGGTCATCGCGCTGAAGTAGTCCTGCGTGATCCACCGCCGCAGCGGTTCGTCGTTGATCAGCATGGAGTAGATCCGGTCGGTGGCCGTGATGACCGTATTGAGCGCGCTGTTCCAATCGTCGGTCTCGTCACTAGACAACTGCAGCCGACCCTGCGCGGCCAGCTCGGTGAGCTTGTGCTTGCCGATCTCGTCGAGCCACGACTCCGCCCCACGGGCCACCAGCGTTGCCGCCGGCGCGAAAGCGGTGTCGAGCTGCATCTGTACCCGGTCGGCCTCGTCGACGATTATCAGGTCGCTGCGGCGGCAGGCCAGCTCCAGGTAGCGCATGTTCTCGTCGTTGAGATGGTCGGGCACACGGCTGTGCACCAGCGATGCTGGCGTGGCGACCCAGATCTGTGCGTCGACCAGGTCGCGCGCTGCACTGTGCCGCGGGCACGCTGTCCACAACGGGCATCCATGACGTTTCGGCCTGGCTGGCTTACGGCGACGCCGGAACCCAGCAATGGCGGCATCGGGATCGTCGTGCTCGATCTCGGCTTTTTCGACATCGTCAGCGCTGTACAAGCCGGTGCACGGCGCGGCGGTGATCGCCAGCGCCCGGCGCGCTTCGAACCCCCGTAAGGCGTCGAGCGGGCACGCGCTCGACAGGTGCGCGAAACCGGGGTTGTCATGATTCAGCATGGTTTGTGTGGCAGACTCGCTGCGCCGATGCAACCGCTGAATGTTGCGTTCGAGGGTGGACTTTCCCAGGATCGGCGCGGCGTGCACACCGAGGCGCCGGAACTGTTCGGTGATGGTCAGCACTTCGGCGACGTCACCGACGACGATCGTGGTCCGGCGTCGGTCGGCCGGTTGCTCGCGGGTGGCGAGTTGGAAGGCGAGAATGTCGCGAATCGTGGACTTGCCGGCGCCAACCATGCCGACGAGGTTCATTAGCCTGTCGATGCGCAGCTGGGGATGGGGCTGGAACGCTCCGGCAGCTTCGTCGCGCAGCAGCAACTCGACCCGCCGTAGACGCTTCTTCCAATCGTTGGATTTGCCCGGCGTGCGGTCCTCCGCCAGATCCGCGGCGTTGGCGGCGACCTCTAGGGCGTCCATGGCACCGGCGGCGGCTTCCAGTTCGGTCATGGTGACAGTGATCGGCTCGCCTTTGCCTGCCGGCACCGCACGCGTGTCATGCCCGATCCAGGGCTTGAGGCCGATCAGGTCGGCGGGGATGTTCACGGAGTGGCGCTGGTCGCGGACGTAGAACAACTGGTGTCCGGCGCCGGCGATGGGCAGCTCGCGCCGCTCCAGAGGGGGCGGCTGGGTCAGTAACCGTTCGTAGACCTCCCTGCGGTCATGCGCGCGCGTGGGCTCGAGCGCCTCGGGTAGATCGTCGATGGTCGCGAACGTGTAGCCGCGCAGCGTGATGCCGACGTCGAGGTACATGTGCAGCGAGTTGTGCCAGGTGTAGCGGCGGCTGCGGTCCCACAGGAAATGCCGGGCCCGCCGGATCATTAGCCGTGCATCGCTGGTTCGTACGTCGCCGAACGCCTCTTCATATGGGTAGCCGCTAAGCAACGTCCAGACGTCGCGCACCGGCCGGGTCGGCATGACCCGCGTGCCGAGATAGATTGCCAGCTCGACGTCGAGCAGGTCGCCGACACCGAACCCAGCAGGTGCCTTCCACGCGCCACGGAATTCGCTGGCGAGTTCGCCGTGCCAGCTACTGCGATCACGCATCGTCCCCTCCCGCACATCCGTTCTTGCCCAGCCGGGTCAAGGTGGTTGTCAACATGCGGAGAAACGCCTTGTCGCTGAGCAGGGTCACCTGCTCCTTGACCTCCGGCGGGCAAAAATGCTCGAAGACGATCTTGTAGTCTTCGCGGTCGTCGAACCGGTACTGCGGCACCACCAGGAAGGCACGGTTGTACGGCGGCTCCGGCCGGAACCGGGTGGCGCTGTGCCCGAGCAGAGCCGGGTTGGCTCGGTCTTTCACGTCGATGGCCCAGACCTGCCGGTTCGGCAGCGTGATCCTCAGGTCGTAGGCGTCGCAGCCCGGCCACATCTCCGGGACGAGGCCCTTGCCGATGAGCTTCTGTTCCAGCTCGACCTCGGCCAGCCCGGGGCCGGTGATGAACATGCGCAGCGGCGCTCGCAGTAAATACAGCCCGCCGGTCGAGCGATCGTCGATGAACTCTTTCGGAGTGGCGTGGGCTTCTCGGCGGCAGCGGTCCAGCTCGCACCGCCAGGACCGCCCATCGGGTTTGAGCAGGCAATGGCAGCGTGCGCACGTAGCGAAACGTCCGTCGGTGCTTCGGTAGGCGGCCGGGGCCGGCTCGTAGCACCGGTTCACCGTCTCCAAAACGATGCCCAGCTCGGGATGCTCACCGATCAGCGTCGCCTTGTCGATACCGGTCAGGACCGGCTTGTCGATCAAGAGGTACCGGAACGCGCTGTAGGATTGCGGCGATCGTGCCGCCTCGCACTGTGCGAAGACCGTACGGATGATCTCGTTCTCGAAGAGCTCGGCTGCGGCATCGGGGCCCGAGACCTCCCACTCGTAGCATCGCTGGGTGGGGACCCCGGTCTGCGCGTCGACCAAGAATTCGTCCAGGTTCTCGGCTTCCACTGGCAGGTCAAACGGCCATTGTCCGATCGGCCTGGTCGCCGCCCAGTGCGCCATGTCTGCGACGCTGGCCGGCGGCTCCATCTCGCGCAGCAGGCACTGCAGGACCAGATGGTTGTAGGCCTTCTGCACCTTGTCCGAGTAGATCGGGTCCGGGGACCTGTCGTGACGCGACAGCTTGACCAGGGCGGTCGCGACCATGCGCAGCAGCGTCACCCCAGTGAAGGTGGTCAGATCAGGCGGGCTGTTCTTGGTCAGCACCACGAGCGGTCTCCTGACAGGACGGCGGCGAGTCCGTTTCCGCCGCGCTGGGACACCACCTACTTACCGGACAGGTACGACAGTTGTCTCCCGGCGCTGCGGCGAAGGTGTTGTCCTCGCGCCACGGCTGCGCCATCTTTCGCAGGGCTGAGTACGCCTCGTCGAGCTGCTGCGGATCTGACGGGTCGACCATGATGAGATCCGCTCCGGTCGGCCGGAGGATCTCCAGTTCGACCCGGGTACCGTCGACGGGTCCGCCCAGCAGTCCTCGCCCGAGGATGGCCGTTGCGAGCGCGACCTGCGGGAACTCTGTGACCACGTCACCGCCACCGCGCTGGCGGCGTCGGGTGGTCTTGGTCTCGCGCCACACCCAGGCGCCGTCGTCGCGGTAGACGAGGTCGGGCTTGGCGATCACCAACGTCTGGGCAGCGGTGTCATGAAAGACGAAGGTCTCTTCGATCCTCAGGTCTGAGGTGTCTTCCTGAACAGGACACACGGACGGATGATGCGCGAGCATCCGCATGCCGACCTCGGCTGCATCAGCGTCGAGCTCCCAACGCAGGTCAGGCCAGCTGATATCAGCTGGCATGTCCGCATGCTGGCACGGCCCGCTTGCTTTCGCGTGCAGCGTCTCCAGATAGCGATGGACTGCCTGACCGATCCGGGCCGGAGTGGCGTACTCGTTGACCTTTGGCAGATGCAACGTCTGCAGGTGGTGCTGGGCCGGGCATTTGTCGTAATAGCGTAGGTCGCTGATCGACACCTGGCGTAGCTTCGCTCGCCGGTACGACCGCAGCCCCAGTAGTCCCGGCGCTCGCGTCACCTCGTCGCAGGCCAGCACGAGGCGGCATTTGAGACAATCGCCGCCGGGGCGGCGCGTCTGGCCATGGAGGACCTGAATCGCTGCTCGACGTCCATGCTTCTCGTACAGAGCGGCGGCATCCTCGATGGCTCCGTCGAACAGGACCCTTCTCAAGCCTTCGGTGAGGTCGATGTCGGCGACCACTACGCGAGACACCTCTTCGCGTGCCCGGACAAAAAACTTCTTCTCCCAGTCAACCGGCCACGTCGCGGGACGGCCGTACGCGGCTGTGTAGGCCGCGACCGCCACCTCGGCCTCGCTGCGCTGTCGCTCTAGCATGTTCGCGAGACGAATTAGCCTTAGTTCACGCACCGTGCCGTCGGCCGACCGGTAGCGCCGACCCCAAGCCCATAGCTCGCGTACACCTTCATCGACATGCTGGACCACCCACCAGCGGGCGACCGGCAGCATCGATGGTTCCGCCTCACAGATCGACAGGTAACTGCGTGCGGCATGCGTGATGAAGGCTGCGAGACCGTCGTGAAGCGGCTGCTTCGCCAGCACCGAGTTCAGCGCCTCGTCAACCGGTCGGCGGTCGAACTCCACAGCGTCCAATACATCCATGACCAGCCGCACCGGCACCGGCGGCTTGTCTCGACGCGGCCAGGCGGCGGGCTTAAGTCCTGGTCTCGACTTCACCGCAAGGTGCATCGCGCACCTATGGTCTCCCCCGGCCATGACGCTCAATGCCACACGGATGGGCGACGCGCTGCCGACGAGTTCAGGCGGCGCGGTCCAGGCTCCTACAGGCGGCGCGTCCTCGGGTGCTCTCTGACCAGGAACGAGAGGAAGGGTGCCGCGTTGTTCCGGGGGTAACGGCTTCCTGTCTTGCATCGCACTCCCATGACGAGGGTGTCCGCACAGTTCAGAACCTTGGAGCTTGACCGCAAAGCGTGATTCGTTGATAACGGCGCGTTGGAACGCTAGCAGGCCGGGTCAACCGACCAGCAATACTGACTTGTCGCGTCCACATCAGCACGATCGATGTACTTAACCCGACAGATCCGCACGCCGCAGGATCGACTCGGCGAAGCAGCACTTGTCACGCAACGTCAGTGGCTTAGACCGCCGCTAGCCCATACGGCCAGTTGCCGGTCGTAGACCGAGCCGGGCCCGGTATGCACTTGTAGCCACACCTACCTCTGCGATCCGACCGGAGTACCAACAGCAGTAGCTGGCCCGAGTGCCGAGTTGCGGATCTCGCCGTGAGGCAGATGCCCGGCTATCCGGCCCACAAGATGGGTCACCAACACCGGGATTGCACCAGGACCGTGGGTGCTCTCCGGGTGCTCGGACGCACCGGTGCCGCACGGATGCGCGGTGGGATCGCGGGATTCGCGTACCCGCCGGACGCCCACCACGACACATCGCCACGCGCGCACGACGTGGACCAGCGCAAACGGGCCCGGACGGCGCACCTGGAATCCGGACGGTCGAGCACCGCAAGACTTTGGATCCACTTCGTCATGGTCTGCGCACTTTTAATCCATAGGTTCAGGGTTCGAGTCCCTGGCGGCCCACCACAGACCCCTTCTGAGCTGCAAGAACCCTGACGAAAGATCATCCGGCACAACCAGGGCACAACTCAGATCGGATCTTGGCCAGCGAAAGATTCACGCTGCTTGCCGTCCTAGCGAAGGCCTGTGACTGGGCGGACGAGCGGGGGCTGGTCCTGCACTCGCCGGATGCCATGCCGGAGGCGGTCCCGCGTTTGCTTGCGGCCGGGTTCGTGCCGGACGGTGACGTGTACCGACGACATCCTCGTCGGGCACCAGCGACATGGCCTTAGCATTCAGCCGACTCTAAACTTGCGGCAGGATCATGAACAACAGAAGGACCGGACCCGTTTCCGGACCCGGTCCTCGTGGGCTGAACGGGAATCGAACCCGCAACATCCCCCTTGCGAAAGGGGCGCTCTGTCCGTTGAGCTACCAGCAGCGTAAGAGTACGCGTGCGTAGGCCCCGATAGCTAGGGCCGACAAGACCCGGAACATACGCGGAACGATCAAGCGCACAGGGCTGGGGACCGTCGGGCGTATGTCGTGTAGGACACTCCATGCCCCAGCAGGCGCTACACCCTTCTTAAACCGTCTGCCGTCTGCCCCGGGTTTCAGCGGTTCGTCGACTGCGTCTACCAACATCGATGGGCTCGGTCTAGGGTCGGCGCATGACCGAGTCGAAGAAGCCGCTGTGGCCCCATGCGAGCGTCTTTGTGCTCGTCGATGAGCAGGGCAAGGTAGTCGTTTCGTTTGACCGGTCGCCTGACTCTCAGAAGGAGAGCTTAGAGCTTCCGCATCAGGCCGACCGACTAGTCGCGTTGCACACCGCCGTAATGAAGGCTGCGCGAGCCCTCACGGGCGCCACGAGCGACGAGGAAGCCGTGCCGAGGCTCCTGGAGTATGCAAAGGAAGAAAGAGGGGAAGCGCCTCCAGCCTCCAACTGCCGTCCCAACGCCGCCGTCAGGCTCCTGGCGGGCGAGTCCTCAGAGGAACCGCGGGCGCGAGTATCCGGTGGGGTCGGACAGCAGTCGTCAGGAAATCCCTAGCGGGCTCCCTGATAGCAAGCGCAGGCGGCATTGAGACCGTAGCCAGCTAACGACGGTTGTGGGCGGAACGGCTCTCGACAGCAACGCCGCCGGACAGCAGCACGCTGACGAGCGCTGGCATGGACGATGGTCCGAGCGTGCGGCCGTTCCCGGACGCGTGCAGACGCGACGCACAGAGCTTGTAAGCGAGGCATCGGCTGCCGAGCAGCCAACCTGGCGGGCAGACAAGCGATCGCGCAGCCGGCTGGCATGGCCCTGCGAGACTGACGGGAGGCGTTGGACGTTTCAGGAATGATCGGCGGATTGGATGGGCCAAGTGGGCGAAACCAGCCTTGCCAATGCGGCTTCTCTTCTGTTCTCACTGTTGGCACTGGCCCTATCAGCCGTATTTGCACTCAGGCAATCCAAGATCATGAGAGACAGTAACTTGGTGCCTGTCCTGACCGATCTCTTCAAGGAATTCAGAGACCCTTCCTTCAAAGAGCACATGAGTTACATCCAGTTCAGCCTATGGGGTGAGTGCCCTCCCTCAGAGACCGGGATGACCGGCTTAACTCCGGAGGCCAGGTCTCACGTCGCCCCTGTAATGGGACTCTTTACCACGGTCGGCCTCCTGGTTGCTCACGGGGTAATCGATGAATTAATTCCGGCTAGTTCTATGGGTGGGTCTGTCCTTCGTTCTTGGGCACGCTTGTCCCCATACATCTACGAGGAACGAGAAAGGCGCAACGACCCGCACTATGGCGTCTTCTTCGAAAATCTTGCATATCGAGCCCTGCGAAATCCTCCTGCCAGGCTTAAGCGGCGTATGCGGCTCAAGCGCATGCCAAGGCAGTGGTTTTTTGCTGGATGGGAAGGGCTCCCGCCGGAGGAGGTTGCGGCTCTCTTCGCACCACCGCCTGTTGGGGCCAGCCAGCCGCCAACTGCGAAGCCAGACGCAGCGCCCCCAAGTCAGCGAACGCCGGGATACCTGAGCGACGTTGGTGGCCCCCAGGACGCCGAGGGCAGCACCGACGAGAGTGACACCCGTCGAGCCAACCACGCCGACCAGGACCCCCGGCGGGGTCACGGTTGACGCGAGGGCATAGGCGGTGAACGATGGCCAGCAAGATCGTCGGGCACATGAGGGGCAAAGGTGACGCCGACAAGCGCCGTCAACCGGTGCAAGGCGACGAGAGAGCTCACCCAGCGCAGGAAGCCGGTCCGTCCGTTCTGAAGTGATCCGCAGACCGCTGGAAGGGTTCAGGGTTCGAGTCCCTGGCGGCCCACTCCGTTCCAGCTCAGCGGCCCTTTGCAGGGCTGCTGTCTTTGTCAGCACGACTCGTACAACAGCGAAGTACAGCAGTAGCGCTCTACCGGTCCAGTGCTCTGCCGAGCCGCTTGAGCGCGTTGCGGGTGGCTAGCTTGGCGCTTCGGCGTCATCCACATGGAGTACACATGCCCAACGTGGTCCTCATCGCCGGGCCGGTAGTCGACCTGGCTTCCGCTGCGTGGGCTCTGGCAGACGCCATCGGCCTACAGGTTGTCAGCGCAGGTAACGTCTTCCGCGGTCACGTGCAGCAGCAGACTTCGCTGGGCAAAGAGGCGAGCCGGTATATGCAGGCCGGACATCTTGTCCCGGATGAGCTGATGGTCAAAGCCATCGCTGACGCCCTAACCAACGCCGACGGTGGCTGGGTGCTGTACAACTTCCCTCGCAACATCCGCCAAGCTGAGTTGCAGACGCAGAGCGGCCATGTCCCCGACGCAGTGATCGAAGTTGTCCTTACGGAGGACCAACTCCGCCTCGCCGCGCAGCGCTGGGTGGAACGTCAGATAGACCTGGACTCTCAGCAAGCCGAGCGACGCCAGGAACTCTTGCTGATGTACTCGCATTCACAGGAGACCTACCGAGAGCAGGTCGAGCCGTTGCGCGCCTATTACCGGGCCCATTGCCTGTGGCAAACCGTCAGTGGCTTCGGCCACTTCGAGGACGTAGCAGCCAGGCTGATCCCAATCGCCTCTGCCAGTAAACGCCACTCCTGACGGGCCGCACGCGCCGCCGTTTGGGCGCGCGTCCGTCGCCCCGACTCCGGCCACGCAACACGCCCGACGGCTGGCGCGGAAGCGGTCAGCCCATGGGGCCGGCAGCCGGCCGGGCCGCGCGGTCACGAGCCCGCGCGGCATAGTGCAGCACACCGGCTGCGTCGGCGAGCTGGTGGCGGGTAGGGGGTTGCGGTTACTTCGCCTCCGGCGGGGCGCTCGGGCTCCAGGATGGTCGGGGGTCCGTCGGCGGGTCACGGCCCGGCCGTGACGTGTCCGCCTAGGTGATCACCGGGCAAGCCGGTCGGTGATGACGCCGCCGCCCATCTTGACTACCGGACTTCCGTCGAGACCGGGTCGAGGAAGAAGAGGCACTGGGCGGGTTTGAACTCGCCTACCTCGGCGACGAAGCGGAACTTGTCGCCTTCGCCGACGGTGGCGGGGATCTGCTTGCCGGTCAGTTTCAGGTCGAGGATGTTGACGTCCTCGTACTTGAAGGCCGGGCCGACTGCCGTGTTCGGGCCTTTGTCGCCTGGGCCCAGAAGGAAGTCGTAGCGGGTGTCGTAGTCACCGTGGGGCACCATGTTCACGATCGAGCCGTTGAACGCGACCGTCTTGCCCTCGTGCCTGGTCGCGAAGGCCAGGTTCGCGTCGTCGCAACTGTCCGCCTTCAGCAGCGCGGCGAACTCCGGATTGTTCTGCGGCGTGATCACCTCAGTGGCAGCCGACTCGACAGCGGTCGGAGCCGGCGTAGCAGACGGTTTCTCGCTCACAGCAGCCGTCGACTTGTCTGACTCGTCCTTCTTTTCGTCTCCGCCGCTGAGTGCCGAGGCGGCGCCGATGACGACGGCCAGGATCACGAGGACGGCGGCCGCCGCGCCGATCAGGAGCCACGGCTGCGGCTTCTTTGGCCGACGGAAGTTGACGGTGGAGCGAAGCGTGCCTGGTGCTTGTTGCACGAGCTCCCAGCCATCCTTCTGCATCTTCGAGATGACCCAGCCGTCGGTGCCGCGAACTGGCCGTACGGTCTTGTACTCGTACTTGATCTCGTCGGCCATCCGGCTCCGCGCCCCCTAAATGGACTGCTCACACCAACTGCCTGGCGCAGCATAGGGGACAGGCACAGCTGACACCGGCTCTGTGTAACGCCGGGCTGATCGACGACGCCGGATGAGTGGAGATCTTGATCTCCAGTCCGGCCTTCACCGTCCTGGGAGGGCCGTCACCCGCGACGTGAGGAACCTATGCGCCCTCGTTCCCTTTCCCGCTCGATCCGACGTACCTTTTCCACCTCGCTGGCCACCCTCGCCCTCGTCGGGGGCACGGCGGCACTCGCTCCGGCCGACGCGGCGGCGGCCGGGCGACTCCAGCCCGATCTGGTCGTCGATCTGATGATGACCGACGTGCTGAATCCGGCGGAGGGCGAGACCTTCTCCGGCGAGATCGACATCCGGAACTACGGCACCGGAGCGTCGGACCCGATCAGCGTCACTGTCGCGGTGCCCGCCGGGCTCAGGACCACGACCCCGTCGGTCGTTGACCCTGCCTGGACCTGCACGGCAGTGAGCACGACGAGCTACACGTGCTCGTATCCGCAATTGGCGGCCGGTGGTCGGGCGAGCCGGCTGTTCGTGCCGTTCGTCGTGGCCGGCGCGACACCGGGCAGCAGGGTGCCCATCACCACGAGCATCACCCCGCAACGCCGCGAGGCGAACACCGACAACAACACCGCATCCGTCACGGTGGCGATCTCGGGCACGTGCGTCATCCGCGGCAGTGTGTGGCACGACCTTGACCGGGGTGGGCAGCGCGAGGCGGATGAGCCTGCCATCGCCGGTGGCCCGGACGGCGTGTTGAAGGTGAGTCTGTCGAGTCCGCAGCGACAGGCGATTGGCGGTGGCTCGGCCACCGTCAACCCGGACGGAACCTGGTCGATCACCGCCCGCACCGAGCTGCTGTACGAGGTCCGGCTGGAGGCAGCCGCCACGTACGGCCGGACTGTCGCAGACGTGGGTGACGACGCCACGGACTCGGACATCGTGAGGTCGTACCAGTTCGAGCCGACCCTGCTCGTCGCCAGCGCCGAATTCCAGGCCGTGCATGGCGCAGAGTACGTGGTCGACGCCGGCCTGGTCAGCCAGAGCTGAGCCCCTCGCCGCCCGCCCGAGATGTTTCGGGCGGGCGGTGATCCGGACAGACAGCAGCGGCTCCGCCGGTGGGGGTGGTGATGACACCTGGCGCCGGAGGCTGACGTAGATATCCTCTTCAGGTGCTGGCCCGTGTGGAGATCGTTGACATGGGTCCGGCGCTGCGAAGGGACTATCGACATGCCCCGTGTGGTACCGGCGGTCAACCGTGCGCTCGACGTCCTCGAACTGTTCCTGGACTGCCCCCAGTTGTCGGCCCGTCAGGTGATGGAGCGGCTCGGCCTGCCCCGCACCACGGTCCATGAACTGCTCGTCACGCTTGAGGCTCGCTCGTACCTGATCTCCGTACCGGGGCAGCCGGTGCAGTATCGGCTCGGCATGCCGCTGTTCCAGCTCGGTGCGGCGTTCGCCGGCCGACTTGATCTGGTCCGCGAGGCGCAGTGTGTGGCGCGGGACGTGGCTGCCGCGTGCGACGAGGCGGTCCATGTGGCGGTGCTCGACGGCGCCGATGTCATCTACCTGGTGAAGTTCGACAGCACGCACCCCGTCCGGATGGTCTCCGCTGTCGGGCGGCGGCTGCCGGCGCACTGCACGGCTGTCGGCAAGGTTCTGCTGTCGGGCCTCGATCGGGCGGGCCTGGACGCCGTCCTGATGAAGAACGCCCTGCCGGGCATGACGCCGGACAGCATCACCGACCCGGCCCGGCTCCGCGAGCATCTTGATCGGGTCCGGGCGGAGAACGTCGCTGTGGACATCGGCGAGTCCGACACCGCCATGCGCTGCGTGGCTGCGGCGATCCGGGACCATTCCGGCACCACCATCGCCGCGATGAGCCTGTCCGCGCCGATCATCCGCTGGACGCCGGAGGCGCACGTGGAGTGGACCGGGCTGGTTCGCGAGGGCGCGGCGGCGCTGTCGGCTCGCATGGGTTACCGGGCCCAGCCTCGATAGCTGGCCGCCTCCCGTTTTCGGTTCGAAACCCCATCGAAACATTGACATTCTTCTTGACGCTGCTCTAGCGTCGCGACCACTCGATACGGTATCTCGAACTCAGTTCGAAATCTCGAACGGTGGTGGTCTCGTGGCCCGACCGAACTGCAACGTCAGCGCAGCTTTCTCGGCCCGGTCGCCGATCGCCTCAACCTCGTCGCGCTTCCCGGCGCGCGGCACGCGGAATCTCTCGCGCGGCGCGCTGGGCGGCCAAGACGACGCGTGCGTCAGCGGACAACCGACGGTGGGCGGCGGCAAAGGCAGGCCCGTCGCTACCCCGTCGACCGCAACAACGGGTACGCGAGCGCACTGATCGATGCGGGCGACGCGTGCGTGGTCGCCGTCATAGGGACACCTGGAGCACAGGCACGCCTTCGGCGTGCAATCACGCGGGAAACAGAGGAGGCGAACGTCCATGGAGGACAACTCGGGGTGGTCCCGGCGCGGCTTTCTGGGAATGGGAGTGGGGGTACTCGGCGCGGCCGGTCTGGCCGCGTGTGGGGACGGCTCCGAATCACCCACCAGGGTGCAGCCGGAGGTTCCGCAGGAGCTGATCGACGCCGCGGCGGCGATGAAGGGCTCCTCGATGGGCATGCTGTCGCAGAAGCTGTACTCGACGGCGGCGAACGAAGCCCTCGACAGCTCGATCAAGAAGTTCGCCGACAGCACCGGAACGAAGATCGAGAACAGTCTGGTCCAGGCCGACGCCGGTGACGTGGTGGCCAAGATCGACGCCGAGGTCAAGGGCGGGGTGGCCCGTGACCTGGCGTTCATGACCGACTCGCGGTTCGTCGCGCAGTTCCAGGCGCTGGGCGACCTGGAGGACGTGACTGACGTCGTCAAGGCGCTGACCGCCAAGTACGGCGAGCCCTGCGCCGAGGCCAAGAACTTCTGCGTCTTCGACGGCAAGTGGTTCGCCATCCCGTACCACTTCATCGGGATCGGGTCGTTCCTGCGCAAGGACTGGATGCAGGACAAGGGCATCTCTCCCAAGGACATCTACAGCTGGGAGGAACTGCGGGACCTGTGCCTGGAGATCTCCGATCCGACCAAGCGCCGGTTCGGCTGGGGCATGACGGTGAACCGGTCCGGTGACGGCAACGGAATGATCGAGGCGCTGATCAACGCCTACGGCGGGTCGATCGCCGCCAACGACGGCCGGAAGGTCACCTTCAACTCACCCGAGACGGTGCAGGCGGTGACCTTCCTCGGTGACATCTACACCAACCCCAAGTACAAGCCGATGTTGCCGCCGGGGATCGCGAGCTGGACCGACACCAGCAACAACGAGAACTGGCTCGCCGGGATCCTCGGCTACACCCGCAACCAGTTCAGCGTCTACGCGGACTCCAGGACCAAGAAGAACCCGGTGCACGCGAACACCCACGTGTTCTCCGACTGCATCGGGCCGGCGACCGACAATCCGCTGCTGCTCGGCCAGTCGCAGGGCTTCGTCGTCTTCAAGGGCGCCAAGAACCCGGCGCTCGCCAAGCTCCTGGCGCAGTACCTGGTCAGCGCGCCCGCGCTGCTCGGGGTGGCGAAGGAGGCACCCGGCCTGGTGATGCCCGCCTGGGAGAAGGTCTGGGACGCCGACCCGTTCTTCACCAGCGGCGACCCCGCGTTCCCCATGCTGCGCAAGATCACTGAACTGAAGCTGCCGCTGAACACGAAGAACGGCCTGGCCTTCCCGCAGAAGGCCAGCGCGGGCCAGCAGGCGGTGGGGTCTGCCTACGTCCTCACCGACATGATGCAGCAGGTCGTGCAGGGCACGGCGCCCGCGCAGGCCGTGACGGCCGCCCACGCCAAGATGGTGCAGATCTTCAACCAGCAGGGGCTGCGGCAGTGAGGTCGGTCCGTCCTGCGCGGGTCCCGACGGCGAGGAAATCCCCGCCGTCGGGGCCCGGCTCCCTCACCGCGGTCCAGCGGCGGCTGGGTCGTGACTGGCGACTCGCGGCACTGTTCCTGGCACCGATGGCCGTGCTGGTCGGCGGGCTCGTTCTCGTGCCGATCGCCCGTTCGATCATCACCAGCACCACGGAACGGCACGGGCAGGACAGCGTCTTCGTCGGCCTGGACAACTACCTCGCGCTCGTCGGCGACGACCAGTTCCACACCGGCGTGGTGAACTCGTTCGTCTTCACCGCGTACGCCGAGGTTTTCAAGGTCGTGTTGGGGTTGGCCGCGGCCCTGCTGCTGCACCATCGCCGCCGTGGGCGGGCCGTGCTGGCCGGGCTGCTCCTGGTGCCCTGGGTGGTGCCGACGGTGGTGACGGCGTTCAGCTGGCGCGCGCTGCTCGACCCGATCTTCGGCAGCGTCAACACGCTGCTCACCGCGACCGGGATCGGGCCGCTGCTGGCCAGCGCGCACCTGGTCGACAGTTGGCCCGCCGGCTGGTTGTCCGACCCGTCGCTGGCTATGCCGTCGGTGATCCTCGTCAACGTCTGGAAGGGGGTGCCGTTCTTCACAGTGTGTTTCCTCGCGGGGTTGAAGGCCATCCCGGCAGACCTCTACGAGGCGGCAACCATCGACGGCGCCTCGGCGTGGCAGCGATTCAGAAGCGTGACGCTGCCCGGACTGCGCCATGTGATCACCGTGACGGTGACCCTGTCGTCGATCTGGACGTTCAACAACTTCGACCTGGTCTGGTTGCTGACGCAGGGCGGCCCCGGCGACGTGACAGCGCCGTACGTGCTCATCGCCTACTCGAAGGCCATCCTGCAGCTCCAGTACGGCGCGGGCGCGGCGGTCACGCTCGTCATGCTGCCGATCATCGGCGGGCTGGTGTTCGTCCTGGTCCGGTTGTTGCGCCAGGACACCAACATCAAACTGCCCCGGCGACGCCGGACAGCGCGGTGGACCGGGACAGGGCAGTGGGCTCTGAAGGCACGGAAGGCGCTGCCGTGGGTCGTCGCCGCGCTGGTCACCGGTCTGCTGGCCTGGGCGTCACCGCAGATCTTCTGGAAGGCGGCGGTGGTCCTCGGTGTGATGCTGCTGATCGCGGCGGGGGTCGGCCGGGTGGTCTCGACCCTCCAGTCCCGAGGTGGTCGCCGTTCGTCGTCGGCGGTGTCGGGCCTGGGTTCCTGGGCGGCGCTGGCCGGCTTGCTGTTCTTCGTGCTGGGCCCGCTGTACTGGATCGCCGTCACGGCCTTCAAGTCCGAGGGTCAGGTCGTCATGCGTACCGACGACCTGTGGCCGACCCCGTGGACCCTTGAGCAGTTCGGCGCCCTGTTCGACAACCAGCCGTTCGGCCGCTGGTATCTCAACACCCTGCTGGTGTCCGCGGCGTCGACAGCCGTGGCACTGGTCTGCGCAGCGCTGGCGGGCTACGCGCTGGCCCGGCTGCGGTTCCGCGGGGCGCAGGGCTTCACCGTCACTGTGCTGCTCACCTACGTGATGCCGGGCGCGCTGCTGTTCATCCCGCTGTACCAGATGCTCATCGGCGCCCGGCTCACCGACTCGTTGTGGTCTCTGGTGGTGACGTACCCGACCTTCACGCTGCCGTTCGCCACCTGGCTGCTCGTGGGGTACTTCTCGTCGATCCCCATCGAGCTGGAGGAGGCCGCGTTGGTCGACGGCTGCAGCCGCATCCAGGCGTTCGGCAAGGTGGTGCTGCCGCTGGCCAAGCCAGGGCTGCTGGCGGTCGCGCTCTTCACCCTGACCAACGCCTGGAACGAGTTCCTCTTCGCCTTCGTGTTCATCACGAAGGACGAGTACAAGACGCTCCCGGTGGGGATGCAATCGATGATCGCCGGGGACGTCGTGCCGCAGGGACAACTCGCCGCGGCGTCGCTGCTGGTCAGCATCCCCGTGGTGATCATGTACGCCCTCGGGCAGCGCTTCCTGACCGAAGGGCTCACCGCGGGCGCGGTCAAGGGCTGAGTTCGTGCTGTGAACCGGACGGGCCGCTGGTGCCGATCGCGCACCAGCGGCCCCGCACGAAACGCTCCCCTACGGCACTCCGCCGGTCACCGCCAGGCCATGTTGATGGCCCGCTCGAAGTTGACGTAACCGGCGCGGGCGAAGGCCTGTGCCATGGGTGCGTTGCCCACGTCGGTGGCCGCGCGGATGCGTGGGACGCCCTCGGCGGCAAGGGCTCGGGTGCCTTCGGCGAGAAGGCCGTCGACGTACCCGTGGCCCCGGTGTTCGGGGACGACGCCGAGGTAGGCGATCACCGGGTGGTAGGCGTTGCGGACCGGGACGACGAACCCGACGGGCTCGCCGCTCTCGCCCAACGTGCCGATGCGCCACCACTCGCGAGGGCTGGAGTACGTGGCGAGTTCCTGCTCGTAGTGCTTGAGCGCGGCCTCGTGCGGCGACATCTGCGCCAGGTCGGTACGGCTGTGCGCGTCCAGGGTCCCGTCGAGTGCGCGGGTCATCAGCGCGAGCAGTTCGTCGGTGTCCAGGGCCGGGCGGAAGGCCAGTCGCTGATCCGGCGTGGGCAGGCCGGCCGCGGGGTGCCACTCCAGGCGTAGGCGTTCGACAGTCAGGCGGGCGCCGGTGCTCTCGAGAACGCCCATCCTGGTACGCACGGCCCGGTAGGTGTCCGGGTTCTCCCGCCAGTCCGCCGGGATGAATCGGCCGTATCCGGGAGGGACCGTGCCGGGTGCCAGGACCTGCTTCGCGGCGGTCTCGTACAACGCCTGTGCCACCTCGGTCAGATCCTCGGCGGTGTCGTCGACGTCGAGGATGTCCAGCAGCAGCGGAGCGGTGTCGTCGCCACGGCCCCACCAGGCGACCCTGGCCAGCAGTCGGTCGCCGCGCACTGCCACCCACATCCACTCCGGTCGGCGGCGCTTGTCGGCAAGGTCGTCGTCGAGCTCGTGATTGATGGTGTACGGCAGGCGGTTGAACAGGGCGATCTCGTCCGGCCCGGTGATGGGACGGATCGTGACGTCCTCCCGGGACATGGTCATGCGGACGTGTTTCCGGTCTGTGTGCGCGTGTAGGTGAGGAAGAGGGCGCCACTGTCCAGAACGGTGTGGTCGGTCAGGCGCCAGGTGCGCGGTGCGAAGACGGCGTCCCGGCCGAAGAGCGGGATACCGGCGCCAATTGTCAACGGGGCAAGCTTGATGATCAGCTGGTCGATCTCGGGGTAGAGGGCACCGGCCAGCGCGCCGCCGCCGATCACCCAGACGTCCTTGCCGTCGTGCCGCTTCAGCTCTCGTACCGTGGCAATCGGGTCCTGGCCGATGACCTCGACGGCCGGGTCCGGGCTGCTGCCCAGCGTGCGGGAGAACACCAGGTGGCGCAGGTGCGGGTACGCGTCGGTCACGCCGGCCTTCAGGCCCACCTCGTAGGAGTAGCGCCCTTCCAGCACTGTGTCGAACCGGCTGCCCTGGTCGGTGATGCCGAACGCCTGCCGGGCCGGACCGGGGAGGGTCTCCGGATATTCGCTGATGAGGTGGTGCAGGTAGTCGTCCGGGATGGGCCAGAAGCCGTCGGGGCCGGTGGGGTCGGCGCCGTCAGGACCGGCGATGAAGCCGTCCAGTGTGGCGGCGATGTAATACACGAGCTTGCGCACGACGATCTCCTCGTTCAGGCTGCCGGATGCTGTTCAGCGGCGACGTCCATCAGCCTGCCGGGCGAGGCACCGGGCTACAAGATCAGAACTGGTAACGTGCCATAACCCTTCGCTAATGCGTGGATCGGGAACAGTGCATGGAACTCCGCGACATCGAGATCTTTCTGACCCTGGCGGAGGAACTGCACTTCACCCGCACCGCCGAGCGGCTGCACGTGACCCAGGCCCGGGTCAGCCAGGCGATCAAGAAGCAGGAACGTCGGATCGGCGCCGCGCTGTTCGAGCGGAACAACAGGCAGGTCACACTCACGCCGATCGGCCAACGGCTCTTCGATGACATTCAGCCCATGTACCGAGGTCTGCACGAGGGCATGGACCGGGCCAGGCTCGCGGCTCGCGGCAAGACCGGGGTGCTGCGGGTCGGGTCGATCGCCGTCAACCTCCACGATCTCCGCGAGTTGTTCGACGGGTTCGCGAAGGACCACCCTGACTGCGAGGTGCAGCTGCGCCATGTCGACTTCGGCGATCCCTTCGGTCGGCTGCGCGCCGGCGACATCGACGTGCAGATCGTGTGGCTGCCCGTCAAGGAACCGGACCTCACCGTCGGCCCGGTGATCTACACCGAACCCATCGTGCTGGCCGTCGGGGTGACCCACCGGCTGGCCGGCCGGAAATCGGTCTCCTACGAGGACCTGGCGGACGAGACGGTCATGGGCGGGGCCCGGCCGGACTACTGGCGGGAGATCCTGGTGCCCGTACGCACACCCAGCGGACGGTTGATACCGATCGGCCCGTCGGTCTCCAACTTCCAGGAGATGATCCCGATCCTCGTCACCGGCGAAGCCGTCTCGCCGGTGCACGCCCAGGCCGCCCGCTACTACGCGCGGCCGGACATCGCCTACGTGCCCATCCACGACGCCCCGCCGGGTCGGTGGGGGCTGATCTGGCGTACCGGCAGCGAGACCGAGCTCATTCGATCCTTCGCCGGCATCGCGCAGGGTCTCCAGTCCGTCGAATAGCCCGCCGCGTTACCCGGCGCTGGCGATGATCGCGCCGCTGACGGTGTCCACATACCACCGCTGGTACTGCTCGATCGTCCATCCGCGTTGCCTGACGAACCAGTCGAAGTTGCGCACGTCCTGGGCCAACCAGAGGATGTCGGCCACCTGATCGACGCTCAGGTCGGGGCGTACGCCTCCGGTGCCGACGAGTTCGGCGGCGAACATGCCCATGCCGCGGCGGCGGTCGTCGACGTTCTTGCGCCAGATCTCGGCGACGTCTGGATCGGCAGTGGCCGCGCCGGCCAGCGCCAGCATCACCTGGGCCTGCCGGGCGTTGACCTCGGCCAGGTGACGGGCGTAGCGGACGAGCTTGGCCCGGGGGTCGGCGAGGGCGCGGATCTCGGCGACGAAGGGCCGGTCCGGCAGGGCCACCGGTTCGTCGTCGCCGGCCAGTGTGACGTCGACCAGTTGGGAGAGCAGTTGCCGCTTGCTGCCGAACACCGCGTACAGGGTCTGGACCGCGACGCCGGCTTCCACGGCGACAGCGGTCAGCGGTGTGGCCGCGTAGCCCGGGTCGACGAACAGCCGGCCAGCCGCTTCGAGGATCGTTCGCCGCGTCTGTCGGGCCTGCTCCTGTCGGCGCGAAGAGTCATAACGTCGCTTGACAACCACCTCCCAAGTGTAGTGCTCTATTGGATAGAGGCTCACTCTATCGAGAGGTGACGGTCATGCCGTTCGGTGTGTTGCAGGAGATGCCCGGCGTCAGCGAGGCGGAGTACCGGCAGGTGGAACGCCACCTCGGACCGGACCGACCGCCGGGTCTCCTCGCCCATGTCGCCGGGCCGACGGAGGACGGCTGGCGGATCATCAACATCTGGCAGGACGAGGCGGCATTCCGCCGGTTCCAGTCCGAACGGCTGGTCCGGGCTGCTGGCCTGGCGGCACAGGAGGATGGCTTCGACCCGACGAAGGCGGCTCACTTCCGCTCGGTGAGCGTCGACGGCGCCGAGATGCCGTTCTGATGGCCGACACCGCCAGCCTGCGGGCCCGCGGCGCCGCTTTCTGGGCGGGCGCGGCAGCTGGCTGGATTCGCCACGCCGATCGGCAGGACGAGACCGGTCGGCCGCTGGGAGCGGCGGCCATGGATCGACTGGCCGCACGACCCGCCGAACGAATCCTCGATGTGGGCTGCGGCTGCGGCGGCACCACAGCCGAGATCGCCGCCGCAGTCGGCGGGACCGGCGCGGCGATCGGTGTCGACATCGACGAGGCGATGGTGACCGCCGCGCGACGCCGGTTCCCCACCGACGGGCACCCGGGCCTCCAGTTCCACGTGGCCGACATCGAGACTCTCGATGTCGTGCCGGGTGCCCCGTTCGACGCGGCGTTCTCACGAATGACCCTGATGCTGTTGGCGGACCCGGTTGCCGGCTGCCGCACGATCCGGCGATCACTGCTCCCGGGAGGGCGCCTCGCCGCGACCGTCTTCCGCGACAGCGGCGTCAACCCGTGGCTGTCCGCGGCGATGCTCGGCGCCGCACCGCATCTCGGACCGTTGCCACCGCTCCCGGTCGGTGACGAGCCCGGTCCGTTCGCGTTCGCCGACCCGGCGCGGCTCGTCCGGATCCTCACCACCGCCGGCTTCACCGCCGTCACAGTCACACAGTGCGATGTCGCCCTGGAAACACCGGACGACGCCGACGCGGTGGCCGAATGGCTCATCGAGGTCGGCCCGGCCGGTGCCGCGTACCGGGCGGCTCCGCCGGCTGGTCAGGCTTCGGCCCGGGCGGGGTGCGCCCGGCTGCTCGGCCGGTTCCGTGAGCCTGGCGTCGGCTACCGGCTGCCCACCGGCCTCTGGCACGTCACCGCGAACGCCGCCGAAACCCCTACCCACCACGAAGCCCGTGAGGACAACATCCAATGAGTACGTTCCGACCGCTCGCACCAGCCCTCTGCCTCATGTTCGCCCTGACGGCGTGCACCGAGGCCGACGCGCCCGAGCCCGCTGCGGCGCCAGACACGACACGGTCGACCAGCGCGGCCGGCTCCACTCCGGCCGACGGCTCTGCGGTGTCGGCGAAGGACGTGTGCGCCTACCTGGACGGCCAGGTGCCGACGCTCAAGGGGATCGGGTCCGAGACCGGCGCGATGGCCAACCTCACAGTGAACCTCTATTCCTGGTACGAGAAGCAGGGCCCCGTACCCAACGGCCGTGACATCGACGACCAGACCCGCAAGGAATGCCCGGCGACCCGGACCGAGGTGCTGAAACTCGCCGGCATGGAGAGCTTCGAGCGGCTGTAGCCGCCGCGAACGCGACGCCCGATCACCGGACGGTGGCCGTCACTGCCTGAGCCGCTTCTCGAACCAGTGGTGGGCGTAGCGCTCGGTGTTGTACGCCTCGATCTCCCGGTAACCGGTCGCCCGGTACAGGGCGATCGCCTCGGTGAGGTTGCGGTTGGTGTCCAGCCGGACCGCTGTCGCACCGCGCTCGGCGGCGTACCGTTCCAACTCGCCCAGCAGCCGCCGCCCGACGCCGAGCCCGCGGACGGTGTCGGCCACCCACACGCGTTTGATCTCGGCGGGCGCGTCGGTGTGGAGTTTGACAGCGCCGCAGCCGATCGGTTCGCTGTTGAGGGTGGCGAGCAGGAGCACCCCGTTGGGCGGGACGAGCGCTTCGTCGTGGACCGGGTTGCTCAGTGCGGGGTCGAACCCGTCGTCGAATCGTCGCGCGATGTCGCGGGCGTAGGCCCGCAGACACGCGCGGGCACGCGGGTCGCTCGGCGGGCATGGCTCGATGACGACCATCGAGCCGATGAGCAGCCGTTCGACCTCGGCCATGGCGGTGACGAGTCGTTCGCGGCGGTGTTCGGTGAGCGGTTCGAGGATCGAGGCGGCGAGATCGTCCGACCGCCGGTCGAGGTCGGCCCACTGGGTCCGGCCGGCGTCGGTGAGCGTGGCGACGCGGACCCGGCCGTCGCCGCCGGTCTGGTCGCCTGGTCCGACGGTGATGAGGCCGTCGTTCTCCAGGGTGCGCAGGAGTCGGCTGAGATGTCCGGAGTCCAGGCCGAGCCGGGCCCGCAACGCGGCCACCTCAGCACCGGCGGGGCCGATCTCCCAGAGCAGCCGGGCCTGCCCCAGCGGGCGCCCCTGGGCCATGTACTCGTCGTCGAGCGCACCCACCCGTTGGGTGACAGTCCGGTTGAACCGCCGCACGGCGGCGAGAAGAGCCGAGTCCATATGCCTGACTTTAGTCAGGCTTCTAGCCTACGCGCCAGCTCGGTGGCCGGGCCGGGGGCGTTGACCGGCGGGCGGCCCTTCACCCACCGACACGGCGATGGCGGGCAATCCCCTCCTCCACGCTTGGGAACCACCGCTGCGTGCCGCCGTAGGCCAGCGGCACGCAGCGGACCTGGTCAGTTGTCCCAGTCGACGATGAAGGTGTGCTCGTTCCAGCCCGACAGGGTGCCGTCGGCGCTCCGACTACGGATCTTCAGAGTGTGGTAGCCGGATTGGGTCGGGGTGTAGCTGAGAGAGATCTTCCCGTCCGCCCCGGCGGGGACCGTGGTCTCCGGTCCGCTCCGGAAATTAACCTGGAACTGGTAGACGAACTCGGTGACGTTCGGCATCTGCGGCTGAACGTCGAAGGTGCCCTCTACGCCGACACCGCCGCCGGTTCTCCACGCGGGGTAGACAGTGGAATTTACCTGCGGTGCGCTTGAGACGTAAAAGCTGGTTCCCGAACCGCCGGAGAGAGCGCCAGTGGCGTTGCGGGCCTGCACCCCGAGGTAGTAGCTGCCGTCCTCGGTCGGGGTCCAGGTGAGCCGACCGACTCCGTCCGGCCCGGCTTGCAGGACATGCTTCTCCTCATCCGGCGCCAGCGACCAGACGTACTCCGTCACACCTGGCATCCGGGAGGTGAAGGTGAAGGTCATCGCCTGCCCGGGCTTTCCCTGCTCGGGGCCGGTGATCTCCGGGCTCACCTCATCGGGTCGGGCGTACGGCTCCGCGACGGCCGACAAGACGCCGCCCGCAGTGCGGCTGCGTACCTTGAGTTCCAGTGGCCACATCGCCATCGAGGGCACCCAGGTGAAGCTCGCCGTTCCGTCGGCCGCCGCGGGCACTGTCGTCTTCTCCGGCTCGTCGTTGAACCAGTACTCGTACTCGATCACGTCGGGCATGCCCGGGCTCAGCGAGACGGTGCTGACCTTCCCCATCATCAGATCCCCGTCGAACTGCACAGTGGGTGCGGTGTCGACGGTGAAGGTGTAGGTACGCCACGCACTGAGCGCGCCACTCGCGTCGCGGGTACGCACCCGTAGCGTGTTCAGCCCACCCACGCTGGGCGTGATGGTCACCGTGGTCGGCCCGTCCGAGGCGACCTGAGCGGTCTGATTCGCTCCCTCGTTGACCTGGTAGATGAACCGGGTCGCGCCCTCCTGACTGCTGGTGAACCGGAACTCACCGGGCACCCCGATCCCGCCGGCGGGGCCCCAGGGCGTGTAGAGCCAGGACTCGACCGTGGGCCGGGTGTCCCGCACCCAGTAGTTGTAGTAATTGACGTCGGAGGTGTTACCGGCCCGGTCGACGCTCTGCACCGTCAGGTACTGCTGGCCCGCATCCTCCGGTCGCAGGGTGATCGTCGCCGTTCCACCCGGACGGTCGGCCTTGACGTCGGTCTCCGGCCAGTGCCGGCCCCACCGGAAGGCGACCACATCGTCGTCGTTGGCGGTGAAGGTGAACTTCCCCGCGAGGCCGACGTCACCGGTCGGCTGGTCGGCGTTGGGATACTCCGGCGAGGTCACGGTGGGCGTGCTGGGTGCCGTGGTGTCGACGGTGAAGTAGCACGTCCGCGTCCATGGCGACGTGGCGTCACCGTCGTCGGCCTGGAGCTGCCAGGCGTAGGTCCGGCCCTGCTCGAAGCTCAGGTCGAGGTAGTAGGTGGAGAAGCTGACGTTGGGCCAGTGTGAGTAGGTCCGGCTGACCCGCTCCTGACGCTGGCTCTCATCGTCGACCGGCCAGACTGCCAGTCGTCCGAGCTTGTCCTCTTCCACGCCATCGGCGTCGTCCGGCAGCACGGCGTAGATGTCGGTGCTTGTCGCCGGTAACCAGAGGCCCGGCGCCGAGGTCGCGCAGGGGCGGCCACCCAGAGCGAGGTCGGTCGGCCGGGGCGGTGGCGTGTTGTGGTGCACGGTCAGGGTCGCACTGCTGGCGTACCGCCGGCCGTACCGCTCGTCGGTCTCCTTGTTACCGGCCACCCGAACGGCGAGGGTGAGCGTCTCCTGGTCGTTCTTCGCCGCCCAGGTGAGCGCCTTGCCGACGTCGAACTTCGCCTCCGCCACCGCGCAACCCGACTCGGGCACGCCAGCGCTCGCCACCCGGAACTTCTGGGCCGGCTGATAGTCCCACCGCGAGTCCTCGCTGTAGGGGTCGGTGACCCACACCTCGACCGCACGGTGTCCGCAGTCGTTCGCGTGCGTTTCGTTGGCCGCGAGAGTGGCGCTGATGATCTGCTTGCCTCGAAGGGCGGCGACGTCGAAGGTGAAGTAGGAGCGGGTCACGTGCTTCCCGCTCGGATCGACGGTGGCGCCGACCGGTAGGTCACCGGACGGGTTCGGGAAGGTCTGGTCCGGGGTGGCGCGGTCGACGTAGCCGCGCAACTGTGGCTCGATGGTTGCCGTCGGTTGGTACGTGTTCTCCTCGGCGGCCTGGGCTGCGCCGGCCGGGACCGACATCCCCACAGACAGGCTGCCGACAATCGCCACGCTGAGCGCGGCCCGCGTGACCCGGGCCCCGCTCAGGCTTCTCGGGCCCGACGTCCGGAGCCACCGGCGTCGGTGATGGTGGGTCAAGGCTCCTCCTCGTTGTCGCCCTGCACTAAGGCGGCGGCAAGATCATGGCAGGAGACCCCCTGTCCGCGTCTTCTCACATTCGGCGGTGGAATCGCGCTTTACGGGCGTGAGCAGCACCTGGGGCAGCACGGATGGCGAAACAAGAGATGAAGCGGTGAGCTGAATCAGGCCATCCGGTGGATGGGTGGTCGGAGCTGATTTCGGTCGTCAGCGGGTTCGCTCGTGGCGGTAGGACCGGATGCCGGCGTGATCCAGGACCACCACCACGAGCACCACCCCGGTGGCGACCGCGCTGACCGCCACCAGCGGCAGCCGCACGACGGCTGCCGCACCCGCCAGCACGACCAGGGCGGCGACCCGGGGCCAGGAGAGTCGCCGGTGGATCGCCGCCGAGAACAGAATCCGCCCGACGAGAAACAGCAACGGGCCGCTCAGGATGACCACGACCGCGACGGTGTCACCGGTGCGCAGAGGGTGGGCGATGCTCAGCTCGGCGCCGACGGCGGTGACCACCAGCCCGGCGATCATCACGAGGTGCAGGTATCCGGTGGTGACACCGAGTCGGGACGGGTCGGCGTGCTCGATGGCCGGGCCGAGGCGCTGACCGGCAGGCGTGACGTAGAGCAGACCGATCAGCACCGCGGCGGCGAAGACCAGCAGGAACGCGGCGGTCTGCGGGAGGGCGAGGTCGCTGTCGGCGTACGACAGGCCGGCCACCAGGACGAGCTCACCGAGCGCGATGATCATGATTTGTTGGTACCGCTCGGCGAAGTGCTCACCGGCGAGATGCAACTCCTGCGGACCGGTCCGACCCATCAGTGGAGTGGGCCAGCCGAGGCGCGGGCCGGTGAGATCGATGGCGAGGGCGAGCAGCCAAAGCGGCACCCGCCACTCCGGCAGAAACCCACCGACCAACCACGGTACGGCCGACACGCTGAACCAGCAGAGGATGCGCAGCGCCCGGCTCTGCCTCGGGTGGCCGCGTAGCGCCAGGGCGGTGACCACGCCCCGGGCGATGTGCACCGAGACGTACGCGCCGGCGAAGAGCAGGCCCCGCCCGTCGAACGCCTGCGGGATCGCCGCCCCGGTCAGCAGACTGCCCAGCGCGGCACCGACCAGCAGCCACCGGACGGCAGGGCTTTCCGGGTCGTACCAGTCGGCGAACCAGGTGGTGGTCACCCAGATCCACCAGACGCCGGTCAACAGCACTGCGGCGTGCAACGCGCCGACCACGCTGAGGTCGTGCAACAGGTGGGCGGCCAGCTGACTGAGGGCGAGCACGAACGCCAGGTCGAAGAACAACTCCAGGAACGAGGCGCTCAGCGGCGAGTCACTTCCCCGCAGCAGCCGTTCGGGTCTGCTCGCCATCGGCGCTTCCTCCTCCGGTGGCACGCGCTGCGTCCGTCGTACCACCCGAAGCCCGCCGCTGACGGCGAAAGCGCTGTCAGCGGCGGACGCCGACCCCCGCGTACCCGTGGGCGTCCACGGTCTCCGGCTCGCCGTCCGGTCGCCACCGGGTGGTGGCGACCAGGCCGGGTTCCACCAGGTCGTACCCGGCGAAGAAGCGTGCCGTCTCGGCGCGCGTCCGGGGCACCAGCGGTGCGCTGCTGTTGCGGTAGACGGCCTGGCCGCGCTCGGCCAGTTCCGGCGAGATGCCGTCCAACGTCAGGTGGGACAGCACCAGGTGACTGCCGGGCACTGTGGCGTCGCGTAGCCGGGCGATCGCCGCCCACGGGTCGTCCTGGTCCGGCACGAAGTGCAGCACCGCGAGGAGCAGCACCGCCACCGGTTGGTCCAGGTCGAGGGTGGCCCGCACGTCCGGGTGGGCCAGCAGCTCGTCCGGCCGCCGCAGGTCGCCCTGAACGACAGCGGTGGCGGGTACACCGGTCAGCAACTGCCGGGCGTACCCGACGGCCACCTCGTCGTAGTCGACGTAGACCACCCGCGCGTCGGGCGCCACGGCCCGCACCACCTCGTGCACGGCATCCTGGGTGGGCAGCCCGGCGCCAATGTCCAGGAACTGGCGTACGCCCTGCTCGGCGGCGTACCGGACGGCTCGGCGCAGGAAGTGCCGGTTCGTCTGAGCGGCGACCCCGGTCTCCGGGAAGATCTCCAGCACCCGGTCGGCGGCGGCCCGGTCGGCCGGGAAGTTGTGGCTGCCCCCGAGGAAGTAGTCGTACATCCGGGCGACGTTGGGTCTGGTGGTGACGTCAGGTGCCGGCTGATCGGTCATGCGGGATCCCTTCGGCGGCGAGCGCGAATCTCGATGTCTAGCACCCGCGGCGACGACCCGCTGACCCCTCGTGTCGTTGATCCGGCTGCGCCCATGGTCACCGCTGACCACGGTGGGGGCACCGACTCAACGAGGAGGGACGCCGATGACCGCTCAGCGCGAGACAGTGCAGGTCGACAACGACCTGTTCCGCGCCGTGTACGACTCGCCCGCATCACTGCCCGGCCGACACCGCTGGACCACCCCCGAGTCGGACGTCCGGCGGCTGGAGAAACTGCTCGGCATGCCGGCGCGCAGCATCGGCGCCCCGCTCTGGGTCAGCGGCGACGAACCCGACTGCCCGAAGTGCCGCCGGCGGGTCACCTGGTACGACATCGTCTCGTCGGCGCTCTCCGGCCTGCACGACAAGGCCATGATCGCCACGGTCATCCTGGGCGAGCGCAAGTACGTCAACACCGAGATCCCGGATGCCATCGCCGGGGTGCGCTGCTCCGACTGTCACACAGCTATCGACGGTCTGCGCAGCTTCAAGTGCCACAACTGGGCGTACGCCTTCGAGGCGCTGGAGGCCGTCCGCGAGCGGATGGCCGGCGGTCCCGCGTCGATCTGAGGCGGCAGCGGGCTCAGTCGGCCGAGCGGCGGGTGGGGCGGCGGCCGGGCGGGGAGGGCGGCTCCGGCCCGGGGTCGGGCACCGGTGGCATCTGCCGGGTGACCGGCGCGGCACCGGTGACCCGCAACGACTCGCCGTGGTGCCACAGCTCGACCTCGGCATCCGCGGCGGCGTCGGGCAGCTCGTAGCGGGCCTCGGCTGGAGTCAACGTGACCCGCAGCCGGTGGCCGCGCCAGCGCAGGCTGAACGCCAGCCGGTCGATCCGGCGCGGCAGCCGGGGGTCGAAGGAGAGCACCCTCCGATCGTCGCGCAGCCCACCGAAGCCCTGCACCAGCGCCAGCCACGCGCCGGCCAGCGAGGCCAGGTGCAGCCCGTCGGCGGTCTTGTCACCCAGGTCGGCCAGGTCCTGCAGGACAGACTCGGCGAACAGGTCGTACGCCAGATCCAGGTGCCCGACCTCGGCGGCCAGCACGGCCTGCGGTGCCGCCGACAGCGACGAGTCGCGGACCGTTCGGGCCTGGTAGTAGGCCAGGTTGCGGGCCTTCTCGTCGGCGGTGAACTCACCGGGGCAGAGCTGCATGGCCAGCACCAGATCGGCCTGCTTCACCACCTGCTTGCGGTACAGCTCCAGGTACGGGAAGTGCAGCAGCAGTGGATAGTCGTCGCCGCCGGTGTTCGCGAAGTCCCATTCGGGCTGGTCGGTGAAGCCGGCGGCCTGCTGGTGCACCCCGCGCTCGCTGTCGTACGGGACGGCCATCGCGTCGGCGGCGGCCCGCCAGCCGGCCACCTCGTCACGGCCCACGCCGAGCCGGCCGGCCAGCTCGGGATGCGCCTCGGCGGCGTCCGCCGCGCCGCGCAGATTGCGCTTCGCCATCAGGTTGGTGAACACGTTGTCGTCGACCAGTGCCGCGTACTCGTCCGGGCCGGTAACCCCGTGCAGGTGGAAGTCGCCCTCGTCGGACCAGTGGCCGAAGCCGTGCCAGAGCCGGGCGGTTTCCACCAGCAGTTCCAGCCCCGCCTCCGCCAGGAACCGCTTGTCGTCGGTGGCCGCCAGGTAGCGCAGCACCGCGTCGGCGATGTCGGCGTTGACGTGCAGCGCGGCGGTGCCCGCCGGCCAGTAGCCGGAGCATTCCCGGCCGCCGATGGTGCGCCACGGGAAGGTCGCGCCGGTCAACCGCAGCTCGGCGGCCCGCTCCCGCGCCTCGGGCAGGTGGGCGTGCCGCCACCTCAACGCCGAGCGGGCCACCGTCGGAGCCAGGTAGGTCAGCACCGGCAGGACGTAACTCTCGGTGTCCCAGAGGACGTGCCCGTCGTAGCCGTTGCCGGTCAACCCCTTGGCCGAGATGGTCCGGTCGGAGTCCGGGCGACCGGCCTGGATCAGGTGGAACATCGCGAACCGAACGGCCTGCTGAAGCTCCGGATCGCCGTCGAGCTGCACGTCGGCGACCTGCCACGCCGCGTCCAGGGCGGCGCGCTGGTCGGTGAGCAGGGCGGCGAAGCCGTCCGCGCGCGCCGCGTCCGCCTCGGCGGCGACCAGGGCGGCCAACTCGTCGGCGGGCGTCGCGTCGAGCGCCGCCCACTCGTAGGCGGCGAACTTCGTCAGCCGCAACCGCTCCCCCGGGTGCAGGCGACCCGTCACTGTCAGTCGTACCCGGTCCGGGGTGCAGTCACCGCTGGTCGTCACAGTGCCCGGGCACTCCAGCACATGACTGACAGCGACCGCGACGCGCTGGCCGCTGCGCTCGGTGCGGTGCACCAACACGCCGTCGAGGCCTGTCGCACGGTACGTCTCGGCGGTCAGCGGGTCGGTGGGCACCGAGGCGGCCCGAGGGTCGTCCGAACGCTCCGGCACCTTCTCGTTGGCCAGCAGATCCGAACAGACCCGCAGCTCGACGGCGGTGTCCAACGGCTCGACCTCGTACCGGACGGCGGCCACCGGGCGACGCGGCAGGGACACCAGCCGGGTGCTGCGGATGCGTACGCCCCGCCCGGCCGGCGAGATCCACTCGGTCTCCCGGCGCAGCACGCCGGTACGCAGGTCGAGCACCCGTTCGTGGCTGCGCAGCGTCCCGGTCCGGAGGTCCAACGGCTCGTCGTCGACCCAGAGTCGGATCAGCGCGGCGTTCGGTGCGCTGATGACGGTGTCACTGGCTTGCGGGAACCCGTACCCCTCCTCGGGATAGCTCAGCTCGCGCCGCTCGTGGAAGCCACTGACGTAACTGCCCGGCATCCCGCACGGGGCACCCTCGTCGAGCACCCCGCGCCAGCCGATCCACCCGTTGCCCAACGCGAAAATCGACTCGGTTTCGCCGAGCCGGTCCACGTCGGCCTCCGTACGCCGGATCCGCCAGGTCTCGTCGTCCGCCGCAGCGGTGGACTGCTGTTGATCGGTGGCCGAACCGGTCTGCACGAGGCCTCCTGTCGATGTCGACGTCCTGCAACAGCCAACCAGAGCCGGCTGTGCGAATCCTGGACGAAGGTCTGAGGGACCACCCGACCTTCGACAGCAGCGATGCCCTCTGGCGCGTTCCTAGGGTGTGCCCAAGGTGAACAGGGTATGAACGTGAAGTGAGGTGATGCATGGTCGACAACGGCAGCATGGACGTTCCGGAGATCAGCGCTGAGTGGTACGACGACGTCGTCGACGCCGCCGCCGGCAGCCCAGAGCCGGTGCAGTGGTTCGTCGGACACGCCACCGAGGGGGTGATCCTGCTACTCGGCGCGCTGCTGGTGATGGCCGCGCTCAGCCGCCGGTCCGGCGGCCCGCACGATCGGGCACTCGCCCTGATCGCGCCGGTGCCGGCCCTCCTGGCGTACGTGGGCAGCGAGTTCTTCAAGACGGTGGTGGACCAGGATCGGCCCTGCCGGACGATCGGTCGGGAGATCATTGCGGGTGCCTGCCCACCGCCGGGCGACTGGTCGTTCCCCAGCAACCACGCCACCATCGCCGGTGCGCTGGCGGTCACCACGTTGCTGCTCTCCCGCCGACTCGGCCTGGTCGCGCTGCCTCTGGCCGCACTCGGCGCCTTCTCCCGGGTCTTCGTGGGCGTGCACTACCCGCACGACGTGATCGCTGGTGTGCTGTTCGGCGCCCTGGTCGCCGTGGTGGTCACGCCGTTGCTGGCCCGCCCGACCAGCGAGGTGCTCCGCCGACGCGCCAACCGTCCCGACAGCCCGGTCGCCAAACTGGCCAGCCGCTCCCGCCCCTAGCGGCAGCGCGACCTGGAGTGAGAGCGCGCCCCCTCGCCACGCCGATCTTGCACTTTCGGTTGTCGATATGAGCGGGACGCCCCTTATGCCGGGACAGGAATTGCAAGATCGCGGGGGCGGGGGCGGGGGCGGGGGCGGGGGCGGGGTCAGGTCGCTAGTAGGAGGGCGGCCGTTGTGCCGAGCAGCAGGAACGGGCCGAAGGGCAGGTGGGTGCTCCAGTTGACGCGGCGGGTGGCCAGCAGGGCCACACTCACCAGGGCGGAGAGCCCGAAGGTGAGCATCAGCCCGAACAGCAGCACCGGCCAGCCGTACCAGCCGAGCAGCGCGCCGACGCTGAGCGCCAGCTTGGCGTCGCCCAGCCCGAAGCCGCGGCGGCCGAGCAGCAGGGCGGTACTGGCGAAGAAGAGCGCCAGCCCTGCGCCGCCGATGACGGCTCGCAGCCAGTGGCCCGGGTCGGCGTCGAGCGCGGCCACGCCGAGCAGCAGCCAGGTCCCGGCCGCCGCGGGCAGTGTGAGCCGGTCCGGCAACCGGTGCACGGCCAGGTCGACGAGGATCGCCGGGATGGTCCAGCCGAGCCACCAGATCAGCGCCGGCAGCGCCCCGCCCGGCGGACCGGCGAACGCCAGCAGCACCGCCGCCGCGAGCACGGCCAGCTCGACGGTGGCCGGCGGTGGGCCGACCCGGGCGCGGCACTGACCGCACCGGGCCGCCGGGCCCAGCGCCGGCCAGGAGCGGGTCAGGCCGACCGGCGCACCGCAGGCGTCGCAGCCGGTCCGGCTGGGCAGACCCGGGGGTACGGCGTAGCGCAGCGCGGCCAGCCGCATCAGCGGACTGATCGCGAGGATCGCGAATACCGTCGGAACGTGGCTGCGTGCCACCGCCGAGGCGAGGCCCGCCGGTCGTTGGCTCGGCGAACCGGGCGTTGCCTGGCTTGGGGGTTCCGTCGTAGCACCGGACGGCGGGGGTGCCGGGCTCCGATCGGGTGGGTCCTCCCGACCGGGGATGGCCGCCGGGGGGCCGGTCAGCGCCATGTCGCCTCCATTGCGGCCAACTGCTCCCCCGCGATGCTGAACACGGATCGTGATTGAACGCTCGCAGCGGTGTAGCGGATGGCGCGGAAAGCGACGTGCCGACCGGAGCCTGTGAGCGCGCTTTCGACCGCTTCCACGTCAGGGGTGCCGTTGGACGCGGCAGCCCGCCGACAGGGTGCCGACGCCGCTCGAATGCCGGGATGAGACCACGATGTCCCACTCCCGCGACCGGTGGCGTGACTCCGGTCAACCCATCCGGAGCGGCGACGCCCCACCAATAACGACAGTTTTCTCGCCCATTGCCCCCGGAGCAGTGCGGACACCCACTACCACCACCTGTCATCACGCAGAGTGTTCGCTTGAATTGCCTCTGTTGCATCGGCGATCGTCAGCCTATGCTCGCCCCTTGGGTGTGACGCAAGCCTCACCTTCACCATCGGACGACACAGGACCCCGAATTTGTAAAAGATCCGTAACGGTGAATGCAGAAGCGCAATGAACGGCTCCGGATGTGCTGATCCGGGCGCGCTTCCGCATGCCCGACGGCGGTGAACCGTCACCGCCCCGGGCGACCACGAGGAGGCTCGACGGTGCGCGGACGGCAGCTCAGAAGAGCGGCAATCTGCCTGCTGCTGGGCGTGGCGGCGATGCCGGTCACCGCCTGCGCCAGCGGACGGGAAGCGGTCGAACGGCCGACGGAAGTCCGCGACAACGGACCCCGGACCGATTCCGACGTCGAACGACGCGCTGCCGAAAAGGCGGCTCTTGACGCGTACTCCGGGTATCTCGCGGCCTCGCGCGCGGCGGGCCTGCGCAGTGATCCGCGTTCGCCGGAACTGTCCCGGTTCCTCGGTGATCCACTTTTGACTCGGGTTCGGGTGTCCATTCGCGAGGCTAAGGAGCACGGCGCTATGCGTACCGGGACGTTCAAGTCCGAGCCGACCGTTACCGCCGTCAGCCTGGACGCGAAGCCGGCCACCGTGGAGATCCAGGACTGCCTGGACACGACCGGCTACCGGCTGGTCTACGCCAAGGACAAGCGCTCGGTCCCGGGCAGCGGTGGCGGCAGGCACCTCTCCACCGCCACCGCGACCCGCTATCCCGACGGCCGTTGGCTGATCAACTACGGTGCGACGCACCGGGACCAGCCGTGCTGAGCGGGGCCGCGACAACCCGACGGGTGCTCGCCGGGCTCGGCCTCACACTCCTGCTGGTGGCCGGTGCGGCCCCGCCGACCGCCGCCGCCCTACGGGCCGACCCGGGAGCGGGCTGCCCACCCGACCAACCCGACTGCAGCGTCTGGGACGACGAGCCCGGCAATCCCGGTGGTCCCGGGGGCGGCGGGGACGACGGCGGGGGTGGGGACGACGGCGGCGGTGGCGGCGGCGGCTGCCAGTGGAACGGGCGGACCATCCCCTGCTACGACGAGGACCTGGGCTGGTTCAACAACGGCGACGGGTGCTACTACAAGCTGACCGAGGGGCCGGTCGAGCCGCCCGAGGGTGAGCAGTGGTATCTGCAGACCTGCAACGGCGGCGACCTGGGTGCCCAGGTCGTGGTGTCGCTGGCCGACCCGCCGGCCGGCTTCGGCGCGCCGCCAGACCCGGAGGAACTGGCCCGTCGCGCCCTGGCGTCGATCAGCCTGCTGCCGGCGCGCCTGAAGGTGGCACCCCGCAAGGACATCGGTCCGGGCCTGGTCGGTCTGCCGGTGTGGATGTGGGCGACCCCGACCCCCAGCTACTTCGGCCCGCTGACCGCGTCCGCGTCAGACCGGGGCGTGACCGTCTCCATCGAGGCGAAGGTCGACCGGATCGTCTGGGACATGGGCGACGACGAGTACGTCACCTGCGACGGTCCCGGCACCCCGTACGACCCGAAGGGCAGTCGCGCCGGCCTCACGTCCCCCGACTGCGGCTACGACGAGGGCTACTCGGAGGCCGACACCTACGACGTCACCGCCACCACCCACTGGAAGGTGACCTGGCGCGGCGGTGGCGAGAGCGGAGAAATCCTGGTGACCCGAAACAGCGGCATCGTGCAGATCCAGATCAACGAACTCCAGGTGGTCACCAGATGAGCCTCGCGACGCGCAACGGGACCCCGTCGGTGGACGCACCCGTCAATCCGCCCACAGTGGTCCGCCAGCGCCGGGTCCGTCCCGGGCTGCTCGGTCTCGCCGTCCTCCTGATCGCGCTGGGCGGGCTGGGCGCGGCCTTCGCTGTCACCTCGGTCCGGGCCACCGGCAGCTATCTGGCGGTAGCCCGACCGGTGGAGGTGGGCCGGGAGATCAGCGCCGCCGACCTGGTCACCGTGCAGGTCGCCGGCGGCCAGGGGTTGCGCCCGGTGCCCGCCGCACGGCTCGACGAGGTGGTCGGCAAACGGGCCGCCGTCGCGCTGCTACCGGGCACGCTGCTCACACTGGGACAGGTCACCGACGACCCGCTGCTCGGCCCCGGCCAGCAGCAGATCGCGCTCGGCCTGAAGACCGCCCAGGTGCCGGCCCGCGAACTGCACCCCGGCGACAAGGTGCTGCTGGTCAGCACTCCGGACACCAATGCCGACAAAGACACGGCCGCCGCCGGCACCCGGTTCGCGGCCACCGTCATCGACATGGTCAGCCCGGCCACCGACGACAAGGTCCTGTACCTGGCGCTGATCATCCGTGACGTGCCGGCGGTGGTGGCGCTCGCCGCACAGGAACGGCTCGCCGTCGTGCTGACCGAGGCGGCCTGAGCATGGCGATCATCGCGCTGGTGTCCGCTAAGGGTTCGCCCGGCGTCACCACCTCGGCGCTGGCCTGCGCGCTGGCCTGGCACCGGCGGCTGGTGGTCGCCGAATGTGACCCGGCCGGCGGCTCGATCCTCGCCGGATACCTCGGCGGCCAACTGGACGGCCCGCGCGGCATCGGAGAGCTGGCAGTCGGCGAGTTGCGCGACGGCAACCTGGAAACCGCGTTCTGGTCCCAGCTGGTCGACCTGGACGCGCCCCGCCGGGAACGGCTGCTGCTGCCCGGCCTCGTCGACCCGGCCCAGGGCGGCAGCGTCACCCCCCTCTGGCAGCGCTTCGCCGACTACTTCGACGCCCTCGACCGCGGCACCCCCGGTTACGACGTCCTTGTCGACTGTGGCCGGCTGCACGTGACCGGGCCCCCGTGGCCGGTGCTGCGGGCCGCCTCGGTGGTGCTGTTGGTGACCCGGGCGAACCTGCCGGACCTCTCCGGCACCCGCGCGGTGGTCACCACTATGGAACGGGACTTCGCCGAGCATCGGGTGCCCCCGGGCACCCTGCGGCTGCTGCTGGTCGGCGACGGGCACGGGCGGTCCGAGATCAGCCGCGCCCTGAAACTGCCGGTCATCGCACGGCTGCCGCACGATCCGCGTACCGCCGGGGTGCTCGCCCTGGGCGGAACAGTGCGGGCCGGTCGGCCGCTGATGCGCGCGGCGGCCGCGCTGGAGGTCCCGATCGGGGCGCTCCTGGAACGGCGGCGGGCCCGGTTGGCGTGGCCCGTGCAGCAGGGGGTGCCGGATGCGGTTTGAGCCGGTCTCCACCGATCCGCGCCAGCAGCCACCGGCAGTGACCTCCACCGCGCCGCCCCTGGCCGTGCCGAATGGCCGGCACCACCAGTCCGGGCCGCAGCCGCAGCCGACGCCCGCGGCCAGCCCGCCACCGGAGGCGCCACCCCGGGCCCGGATGGACTTCCAGGTGGTCCGGGAGCTGCGCCGGGAACTCACCGAGCGGCTCACCCTCTGGCAGCGCGGCCGGGAGTTCACTGTCGACGAGGAGGACACCGAGCGGGCCCGACTCGCCGTCACAGTGGTCGCCGCGTACGCGGACTCGGTGCGCCGGGCCGGCACGCCGATGGCCGCCGGCGATGAACGCCTGCTGCTCGACCAGGTGACCGCCGAGTTGGTCGGGCTCGGCCGGCTCCAGACGCTGCTGGTCGACGACACCATCGAGGAGGTGCACATCCTCGGCTGCGACCAGGTGCGCATCACCCGGCACGGCGGCGGGGTGGACTGGGCCGAGCCGATCGCCGACAGCGACGCCGAACTGGTGGAGATCCTCCAGGCGGCGGCCCGTCGGGCGGGAGCGACCGAGCGGTCCCTCTCCACAGTGAAGCCCACCCTCGACCTGCAACTGCCCGACGGCAGCCGGCTGGCCGCGGTGTTCCTGGTCAGCCACCGCCCGTACGCGGTGATCCGTAAGCACAACACCCTGGACGTGAGCCTCGACGACCTCGCGGGCGCCCGGGGTGACCTGGACGAGATGATCGATCCGCTGCTGCGCGACTTCCTCCGCGCGGCGATGCGCGCCGGTCTGAACATCATGGTCGCCGGATTGGCCGGCGCCGGGAAGACCACTGTCATCCGGGCGCTGATGAACGAGATCCCGCAGGACGAGCCGTACGTGCTGCTGGAGGAGAGTCGGGAGCTGCTCCCGGCCCGCCGTCGGGAGCGGCACCGGGCGGTGATGAGCTTCGAGGCTCGGGAGGGCCACGGCGAGCGCGGCTTCGACGGGCGCCCAGCCGGTGAGGTGACAATCGCCGACCTGATCCCGCTGTCGCTGCGGATGGGCGTCCTGCGGATCATCGTGGGCGAGGTGCGATCCCGGGAGATCGTGCCGATGCTCCAGGCGATGACCACCAGCCGGGGGTCGATGTGCACCATCCACGCCCGTACCGCCGCCGGGGTGGGTGAACGGATCGTCGAGCTGGCCCTAGCGCACGGCCGCGAGATGACAGTCGACCAGGCCCGCCGAATGGCCGGCAACGCGCTCGACCTGATCGTCTACGTCACCATCGAGGACGAGACCGCGATCGGTGGGCGGAAGCACCGGTTCGTCTCGCATGTGGAGGAGGTGATCGGCGCCGGCGAAGCCGGTCGGATCACCACCACCACTGTCTTCGGGCCCGGCCCGGACGGTCGTGCGGTCCCCCGGCACCTGCCGGAGCGGGTCCGCGACCAGTTGCTGCGGGTGGGTTACGACGCGCGGCTGCTGACCCGGTGGGTCGAGGCCGGTGCCGGTGCCTGGCGGCGGCCACGGCAGACCCAACTGGCCCGGCGGGTGACCTGATGCTCGGCAGCCTGGAGTTGATCGCGGTGGTGTCCGGCGCCGCCTGTGTGGCCGGGCTGCTGCTGGCCGTGGTCGCGCTGGTCGGCACCCGCCGACCCCCCGGGCCGCGGCCGGGCAGCGGGCCGGGGCTGAGCCGACTGTGGCGTGGGCCGGGCAGCACCCCGGCCGAACAGCGGGGTTACCAGGCGCTGCTGGTGGCCGCACTGGTCGCCGGCGCGTTGGCGTTCCTGCTGACCGGGTTGCCGGTGGTGGGCCTGCTGGTGGCGGTGGCGGTGCCCGGCGCCCCGTGGCTGTTCGGAGTGGGAAAGGCCGAGCAGCGGGCGATCGCCCGGATCGAGGCGGTCGGCGAGTGGACCCGCCGACTCAAGGACGTCTCCGGCACCGGGCAGGGCCTCCAGCAGTCGATCATCGGCACGATCGGCAGCGTCCCACCCGGCGTCGAGGACGAGGTACGGCTGCTCGCCGCCCGCCTCCAGGCCGGCTGGATGGCCCGCTCCGCGCTGCTGGCGTTCGCCGACGAGATCGCCGACCCGGTCTGCGACCAGGTGGTCGCGGCGCTGATCCTGCACCTGTCGGACCGGGGTGAGCGGCTGGGTGACGTGCTCGGTTCGATCGCGGGTGCGGCGTCCGCGGAGGTGGCGACCCGTCGGGAGATCGAGGCCAAGCGCACCCAGCCCCGGTTCGCGGTCCGCTTCCTCACCGGGATGACGCTGGCGACCCTGGCGTACGGGCTGGTCAACACCGAGTACATCAGGCCGTACGGCACACCGGTGGGTCAGCTGGTGATGGCCGCCCTCGGCGCCGCCTTCATCGGCCTGCTGGCCTGGGTGCGGTCGATGAGCCAGCCGCAACGGCCGGCCCGGTTCCTGCCCGCGCCCAACCCGGCCGAGGTGATCGCGTGAGCGCGAGGAGTGCAGCGCAGCGGAGCCCCGCAGTCGCGAACGAAAGGCCAGCCCGGTGAGCGCGAGGAGTGCAGCGCAGCGGAGCCCCGCAGTCGCGAACGAAAGGCCAGCCCGGTGAGCGCGAGGAGTGCAGCGCAGCGGAGCCCCGCAGTCGCGAACGAAAGGCCAGCCCGGTGAGCGCGAGGAGTGCAGCGCAGCGGAGCCCCGCAGTCGCGAACGAAAGGCGGCTCCCATGATCGTGAACTGGCATTTTGTCCTCGCGGTCTGCGGTGGCGCCGGGATCGGCCTGGGTGTGTTCCTGGTGGTCCGGGAGTTGGTGCCGGCGACACCGGCGCTCGGGCCTGCGCTGCGCCGACTGCACCAGCCGCCGGGCACCGGTCGGGTGGCCACGCCCGCGTCCCGGCGGCTCGACTGGCTGACCGGGATGTCCCGCTGGTTGCGGCCACCGCAGATGCAGCTCGCCCTGATCGGTCAGACCTCCGAGCAGTACGCGTTGTCGGTGCTGCTCTCCGCGCTGATCGGATTGGCCACACCGACACTGCTCGGGGTGGTGCTGTGGGTGCTCGGCATCCCGTTCCCGCTGGTCGTGCCGGTGCTGGGCAGCCTCGGCTTGGCGCTGCTGGCCGGCCTGCTGGCGCACCGCGCCGTGCTGACCAGGGCCAACGCCGCCCGCGACGAGTTCCGCCAGGCCGTCTGCACCTACCTCGACCTGGTGGCGTTGCAGCTCTCCGCCGCGCACGGGCCGGTGCAGTCGCTGGAGCGGGCGGCGGCGGTCTGCGACGGTTGGGTGTTCGACCGCCTCCAGGAGTCGCTGCGGATCGCCCAGATGCAGATGCACGCGCCCTGGGACGAACTGCGCGACCTGGCCGACAAGATCGGCATTCCGGAGTTGGGCGACGTCGGCGCGATCATGCGCTCCTCCGGCAGCGAGGGCGCTCAGGTGCACGAGACGCTGCGCAGCCGGGCCGACTCGCTGCGCGACCAGATCCGCACCGACAACCTGACGCGCGCCGAAGGGGTGACCAGCAAGCTCGACATCCCGGGCGCGCTGCTCGTCTTCGTGCTGCTCGGGTTCGTCCTCTATCCGTTCATCGCCCGTGTCTGACCCCTCCCCCTCGAAGGAGAACGCCATGTCCATCCTCAGCTATCTGCACGTCGTGGTGACGACGCGCCTGGCCGAGCTGCGCCGGGACGGTGAACGGGGCGACAGCCCGGTGCCCACCGCGGTGATCATCGCCGGCCTGGTCGCCGTCGCCATGGCCATCACCGCCCTGGCCCTGACCAAGGCCAAGGGTTGGATGGACGGCATCCCGGACTACACGGTCCCGAAGTAGCCGGGATGCGTCGAGCCGCGTACCCGAGGTGGAGCCGGGTGGTCAACGCCACCCGGCGCCGCCTCGCGGCCGGCGACCGGGAGCGGGGCGCCAACCCGGTGGAACTGGCCGTGATGATGCCGCTGATCCTGGTGCTGCTCTTCGCCTCGATCCAGGTCGCGACCGTCTTCCTCGCCCGCTCCACAGCGTTGAACGCCGCGCAGAGTGGCGTCAACGCGCAGCGGACCTACGAGGCGAGCAGCGGCGCCGGGGTGGACAGCGCCTCCCGCTTCCTGAGGGCCGCCGGCGGTTGGCTGGTGGGCTGGGACAAGGCCGGCCCGACCTGCGTGACCACCACGACCGACGTGACCTGCACGGTGAGCGGCCGGTCCCTGTCCGTGGTGCCGGGCGTGGACTTCGCAATACAGCAGACTGCCCACGGAACGGTGGAGAGGGTGACCCCGCCATGACCCGTACCGCCGAGCGGGGCTCGGTCTCCATCGAGGTGGCGGTGCTCGCGCCCGCGTTCATCGCGCTGATGGTGCTGGCCGGTGTGGTCGGGCGCAGCGCGGTTGCCGCGGAGGCGCTCGAAGCAGCCGCGCACGACGCCGCTCGGGCCGCGTCGATCTCCCGGAATGCCGACGTCGCCAAAGAAGAGGCGCGGGAGGCCGCCCAGAAACAGCTGGACTGGCACGGCCTGGCCTGCGCCAACGGCCTGGACCCGGCATTCAGCGGCAAGTCGCCCGGCAATGAGTCCAGCTTCGACAGAGCCTTCAGCAGCACAGTCGGTACGAACGCCACGGTGACGGTGACGATCAGCTGCCGCGTGTCCTTCAAGGACATCACCCTCGACATCCTGCCCGGGATGAAGAGTGAACGGCTGATCTCCGCGCAGTTCACCTCCCCACTCGACCGCTACCGGAGTCGGCAATGACGGCCACCACGTCGGCTGCCAGTCCCTCGCGGGCAGGTGAGCACGGCCGGGTGAGCATCTTCCTCGCGGTGACGATGGTCGGCGTACTGGCCATCATCGGCCTCTCCTTCGACGGCGCCGGGCAGCTCCGCACCCTGCAACGCGCCCAGAACCTGGCCGCCGAGGCGGCCCGGGCCGGCGGTCAGGCCATCGACCGGGCCACCGCCATCGAGGGCGGACCGAAGCGAATCAACGAGCCGGAGGCGCGCGATGCGGTCGCCAGCTACCTGGCCACCGTGAACACCGCCGGCCACACGGTGAACTTCCCCCAGGTCGACGGGGAATCCCTGATCCGAGTGACCGTCTCCATCACCTACCACCGCTCGATGGTCGGACCGTTCATCCAGCAGAAGACGGTCACCGTCACCGGCGAGGCGACCGCGCGTGCCATCACCGCAACACCGTAGGAAGGAAGGCAGCCATGCCCGTATCGGGTGGGTCCGTCGTACGGCGGACCGGACGGATCCTCACCGGCATCGGCGCGCTGGCCGTGCTCCTGGTGCTGCTGGTCGGCGCGCCGATCGCGCTGCTCGCCTTCGCCGGTAACCCGCTGCCCGATCACCTCCCCACGATCAGCGAGGTGGGCACCGCGCTGACCAGCCGGGACGACGGTCAGCTCTTCCTGCGGGCGTTGGCAGTGGCCGGTTGGTTCGGCTGGGCCACGTTCGCCTTCTCCGTCCTCGTCGAGTTGGGCGCACAGACCCTGCGCCGGCCGGCGCCGAAGCTGCCCGGGATGGGCCGCCAGCAGAAGGCCGCCGCCGCGCTGGTCGGCTCGGTCGCGCTGATCCTGGTCGCCAGCCCCGCCGCCGCCAGCGCCGCGGCGATCTACGGAACTCCGGTGTACGCGAGCCCGAGCGCAACGTCCGTCACCACCCTGGCCGCGCCGACCCGCGCCGCGACGACACCGGACACGGCCGCGCCGGTGGCCCGGGGCGGCCTGCTCGGCATGGCCGGGACAGGGCTGGCGGCAGGCGGTGCGCCGACGGCGAACGACGAGGCCGCGCCGGTGTACCGGGTGGCACGCGGCGACTACCTCGGGGGAGTGGCCGAGCGATACCTGGACGAGTTCGGGGACTACCGACAGCTCGCCAAGCTGAACAAGCTCGACAACCCGGACCGGATCCGCCCCGGCCAACTGCTCCGCCTGCCAACGGAGGCCGCCGACCAGGGGGCCCGGCAGCACGCCACCGGCCGGGTCGTCGACCGGCCCGCAGCGCCGAAGCCGCCCGCGCCCCGGCCGGCGCCCGAGCGGGCCGCACCGCCGCGGGTGGCCCCGGCACCACCCAGCGGTACGGAGTCAGCGGGCCAACCGCCAGCGATGACGGTCGGCGCAGCCCGGGTCGGTGCCGCCGATCGGGTGAACCGCCCGCTGGCGGTCTCCGCCGTACTGGCGGTGGCGAGCATCGTCGGCGCCCAGATCGGCGCGGTCCTGGGACTGCGCCGCCGTCCAGCCACCGCCGGGGCGGCTCCCCGACTGGCCGCCTCCTCCCGCACATCCCGCCGCGGCGCGGGCCGAAGCCGCGGTGGCGCGGGGGGAAGCGGTGGCGCGGGGGGAAGCGGTGTCGCGGGGGGAAGCGGTGTCGCTGGGGGAAGCGGTGGCGCGGGGGGAAGCGGTGGCGCGGGCCGAAACAGCGACCCGGGCCGAAGCAGTGGCGCGGGCCAAAGCAGAAGTGGCGTGGACCAAAGCGGTGGCGTGGGCCAAAGTAGCAGCGGCGCGGGCCGGCGGGGCAGTGGTGGGGCGGCCGGGAGCGGTGCCGCCTGGGCTGCCAGCCGGGCGGCGGCGGCCATCGAAGCACCGGCGACACCGCACGGCAGCGCGGCACCGGGCGGGAGCGACTTCGGACCTCGCGGCGGCGGGATGACGCCCACCGGCAGGGGGGTCGCACCTGCCCACACTGGGGTGACGCCCGCCGGAAGCGAAGTGGCGCCCGCCGGAAGCGGAATGGCCTACCCCGGCAGCACCGCGTTCCCGGGCAGCGGGATGGCTCTCTCCGGCGGCACGGCGCCCCACGGCGGCGGGATGACGGCCGCCGGCCCTGGCGGCTGGAGCGGTGACGAGGGCTGGGCCGGTGCTGGTGGCGAGGGCGGGCTGTTCGACGGCGGGCACGGCCTGGACTCCGTGCCCGACGGTCCGCCGGTGGGCCGACACCGACGCACCTGAGCGGGCCCGCACGATCTGGTGTCTCCGCCGTCCGGCGGAGGCTCGCGAACCCAGGCAGGGAGGTGCCGGGTGCCCCAGGCCAGCGACTCAGTCGGCCATCGCATACCGGGCCCACGACCTGGCTGACCACCCGCACACCCGACCGGCGATCCGGCTGACCACCCGCACACCCGACCGACGATCCGGCTGACCACCGATGCCGGAGTTGGTGTCTCCAGGTCGCGCCGGTCGCGCCCGCGACGGTCGAGGCCCGCCGCCTGGCGGGAGTGGCCGGGGCAATGTCTCCGAGAGCGATATGCCTGTGAGTCATAGAGATGACTCACAGGCATATGCGTCGTAGGCGTTACTGCCGCGCGGCGAGGAGCACCGGCGCGGGGCGACATACCCAACGCCGGAGGCACCTGGGTAAGGGCAGGGCGGCCAGCGCAGGGCGGCCAGCGCAGACGGTCAAAGCAGGCAGTCAGCGCAGGCGGTCAAGGCAGGCAGTCAGGCAGGCGGTCCAGGCAGGCCAGTCAGGGCAGGCGGGTCTGGAGCACGCCGTCCTGGATCCGGGTGGGCAGGATCTGCTGGTCGTTGCCGGACGGTCCCTGCACGACCTCACCGCCGTTGAGCCGGAAGGCGCTGCCGTGCCACGGGCAGACCACGCAGGCGTGGCCGTCGATCTCCTGCACCTCACCCTCGCCGAGCGGCCCGCTCTGGTGCGGGCAGCGCTCCAACATCACGGTCACCTCGTCGCCGTGCCGGTAGAGGATCACCGAGATGTCGTCGTCCACCTCTCGGGTGATCAGGGTGCGTTGCGGCAGCGTCGCCATGTCGGCCAGCGAGTGCCAGCCATCGGTCATCCGGTGCAGTTCGGAGACGCTCTGGTTGACCTGCGCCCCCTGCTTGTACGCCAGGTGACCCCCGATGTACGCGCCAAGGCTCACAGTGGAGAGCCCGAGGAAGCCGAGGGCACGACCCATTCCGTGGCGGCCGGACAGCCGGGCGGCCAACGAGCCGGCGTAGAGCGTCATACCGACGGTGTTGGCGGCGGCGTGCACCAGGCCGACCCGGCGCTGGTCCCGGGCGAGTGCCGCCCAGTCGTTCAGACCGGCGACCGCCGCCGGCAGCGCGCTGACGGTGCCCAGACCGACCAGCACGGTGGCGGGCCGGCGCTGCCCGGGCATGAGGTCCAGCACCGCGGCGCTGATCCACGCGCCGACCGGCACCTGCACCATCGCCGGGTGCAGCGGATGCCCGAGGGTCACCCCGTGCAGCAGGTCGCGCAGCCGGCGCGGACGCAGCGTTCCCAGGACGACCTTCTGCAACCGGTCACCCGCGCGGTCCAGCCGGGAGTCCTGCTCAACTTTCGTCAAAAGTGCTCGCACGAGTACCGACTTCCCGGCGATCGCCGTCGCAAACCGGTCGGCGGCGACAAACCTGTCGCACCACCCACACCGCCGATCTTGCAGTTTCTGCTCACATAATCCGGGGCACAAGCCGCGAAACGGCAACAGGAACTGCAAGATCGACGGGGATTGTGGGGGTGGGGGCGGGCCGGCATGCTGGCGGGATGGGTGTGCGGGTGGAGCGGGTCGGGGCGGTCACCACCGTCGTGCTGGATCGGGCGGACGCGCGAAACGCCGTGGACGGTCCTACCGCTCGGGCGCTGGCTGACGCGTTTCGGGCCTTTGACGCCGATCCGGACGCGGCGGTGGCGGTGCTCTGGGGCGCAGGTGGAACGTTCTGCGCCGGCGCCGACCTCAAGGCGATCGGCACACCGAGCGGCAACCGGGTCGAGCCGGAGGGGGACGGTCCGATGGGTCCGACCCGGATGACGCTCAGCAAACCGGTGATCGCGGCGATCTCCGGGTACGCGGTGGCGGGCGGGCTCGAACTGGCGCTCTGGTGTGACCTGCGGGTCGCCGAGTCCGACGCGACGCTCGGGGTGTTCTGCCGCCGCTGGGGAGTGCCGCTGATCGACGGGGGCACCGTCCGGCTGCCCCGGTTGATCGGCGAGAGTCGGGCCATGGACCTGATCCTCACCGGCCGCCCGGTGCCGGCCGACGAGGCGTACACGATGGGGTTGGTCAATCGGTTGGTGCCGCCCGGCCAGGCGCGGGCCGCGGCCGAGGAGTTGGCGGCGGCGATCGCCAGGCATCCGCAGACCTGCCTGCGCAACGACCGGGCGGCTCTGCTGGCCGGCGCGGGGCGGCCCGAGCCGGAGGCGCTGGCGACCGAGTTGGCGTACGGGATGGACTCACTGGCGACGGACGCGGCGGCCGGCGCGGCCCGGTTCGCCGCGGGCGAGGGCCGACACGGCGCGACGCCGCCGGGAGGGGTACACCCCCCGGCGGCGTCGGCTACCGGTTAGGCCTGTTTCCTGAGAACTGGCCGGCCTGCGGCGGGCCCGGCTCGACCGCCCTTATGAAACAGGCCCGAGCTCAGTTGCGGTTGATGGTGAAGGTTGTCGTGGGGTTCTGGATGTCCACCGCGTTGTTGCTCAACCGGAGGTTGTTGAAGGTCACCGACCCGACGGCCGGCCCCTGCCCGACCTCCGGCATCGGGTTCGCCCAGATGGCGAAGCCAGACTTCGCGTCGTAGGCGTCCCCGCTCTTCCGAGCGCCGCTGATCGAGACGTTGGTGAAGACCGTGTCGGTGATCGGGTTCTGCGGCTGCCCGCCGACGTAGTTGGTCTGGAACATGATGCCGCTGTAGGTCGGATCGATGATGTCGACATCGCTGACCCGGATGCCCTGGAACACCTTCGAGGCGGAGAAGACCCAGATCGCCGGGAAGGTCTGCCCGCCCCAGAAGTGCCCACCGGCCCGCACGATCGAGATGTTCTCGAACCGGGTCGGCGGGTTGGCACCGAACCCGTTCATCGGGTAGCCGAAGTCGAGCGAGCTGATGGTGATGCCCGAGTAGACCAGGGTGTCCGCGATGTAGATGTTGCGGAACGTGTTGCCGTAACCGCCGTACACGGCGACACCGGCGGCCCGCCAGGTCAGGGTCGAGGTCAGGTTCTCGTAGATGTTGTCCTTCATGTCGGCGCCGCCCGCGTCGATCGCCGAGAACAGCGCGAAGCTGTCGTCGCCGGTGGCCCGGGCGTCGTTGTTGCTGACCAGATTGTTGGTGCTGCCGTTGGTCATGTTGATGCCGTCGGCGAACATGTTCCGGATCCGGGAGTTCTTGATCGTCATGTAGTCGGTGTTCGCGCCCCAGTAGAGGCACACCATGTGCTCGTTCCAGATGTTGTCGATCACGATGTTCGACACGTTGGCGAAGTCGAAGACCTTGCCCGGACCGTCGATCCGCGAGGTGTAGTTGCCGAAGTAGGCGAAGTTCTTGAAGGACGAGTTCGCCGCCGAGTTCTCCGCCCGGAAGCCGATGTCGGTGTTGTCCTGGCCCGACGGAGCGTTGAACCGGGTGTACCAGGGGCCGGCGCCGGTCACCTGGACGGCCTTGCCGTACACCTGGAACTTCGACGAGGTGGAGTAGTTACCGGCCGGCAGGTACACGCCGACCAGGTTGCCGGTGGTGTCCATCCGCACCCGGTCCAGGGCGTTCTGCACGTCCTGGTGGGTGAAGCCGGTCGGCGTGGTGTAGCGGGCCGGGTCCGGGTTGGCGATCGGCGCCACCTGCTCCGTGTTGATGAAGTCGATGGCGTACGTGGTGGTGTTGGCCGGGTCCTTCTGGAGGCGGATCTTGCTGCCGGCCGGGACTGTGGAGTTGAGCATGACGTTGGCTTCGTCGTAGATGTGCCGGGGTCCGCCCGCGCTCGGCGAGTTGCCCGGGCTGGCCTCGTTGCCGTAGAGCCAGGCGTACCGGGACGTCAGGTCGATGGCCTTGTGGAACGTGCCGTTGACGTAGACGTTCAGCGTCGAGTTGATCCCACCGCCGCCCGGTGCGTCCGGGATGGAGAAGCGGGTGACCAGCGTGTTGGTGCTGGCCCGGGTGGTGAACTCGACGTAGCTGCCGGTCGAGTTCAGGGTCACCGCCCGCCGACCGGACGCCTCACCGGCCAGGTCGCCGATCTCCCGGTTCGGTCCGACGACGCTGGCGCCGCCGCCGATCGCACCGTCCTCGGCCTCGTACATGTCGTACGGCATGTTGGCGCCGCGACCGACGAAGAGCGGCCGGTCACTGGTGTTGTTGGCCTGCTTCACCGGCAGCTCGTTGCCGTCCACGGCGAGCACCACCCGGACGGTGTACTTGCCGTTCGCGGCGGTCCAGGTGCCCAGGTTGATCGGGCCGACAGTGGCTCCGGCGTTGATCACGCCGGAGTGCGAGCCGGTCAGGGTACGGACCACGGTGCCGGACTCGTTGAGCACGGTCAGGGTGATGCCGTGCGCACCGGAGGCGGACGCCTGGTTACCGGCGTTGCGGATGGACACGGAGAAGGTCACCGTGTTGCCCGCCGACGGGTTGCCCGGCGACCAGGCGACCGCCGAGGCGACCAGGTCGGAGCTGGCGACCGCGGCGACGACCAACGGGCTGGGGTTGGTGTAGCTGTTGTTGGTGTCGTCCTGCTCGACGACTGTGTTCGACTCGTCGACCTTGGCGCTGAGCGGGTAGCTGCCCGAGTCCCGGGTGCCGATGCTGGCGCTGACGGTGGTCGAGGCGCCGGCCGCGAGACCGCCGACCGAGGCCGTGCCCACCCGGGTGGAGCCCAGGTAGAAGTTGACGTTGGTCGCGCCGGAGGCCGCCGAGCCCGCGTTACGCACCGTAGCGGAGAGCGTGATGGTGCTGGTCTCCACCGGTGCGGACGGGCTGAACGACATGCCGGTAACGGTCAGGTCCGGGTTCGGCGCGGGGGTGCCGAAGACCTGGAACTCGGCCACCTGACCGGCCGGAGCACCGGTGTTCGAGGCGATCGAGAGCCGTACGTCGGCCGCCGCGCCGGAGACCGGGATGGTCACCGTGTTGCCGCTGCCCGGGTTGAAGGCGTAGTTCGCCGCGCCGACCAGGGTGGTGAAGCTCGACGAGCCCTGGTCGCGGCCCAGCACTGTGATGTTCTGGGTACGCGCGCCCCACGCCGAGTCCGGGTTGAGCTTCACGACGACCTGGCTGAGGCTGGCGTTCGCGCCGAGCTGCACTGTCAGCGTGCTCGGGTTGCCGTTGCCCTCCCAGTAGGTGGCCACGTTGTTGTCGTTGGCGTTTGTGGCCACGAACGTGTGCACGAACCCGGAGGCGGTGATCGGCTTGCCGATCGCCAGGTTGGAACCGGTCGGCGGGTTGCCGGTGCCGGTCCGGGTCACCGTGTTGCTGTTGGCCGACTGGTTGCCGGCCGCGTCCTTGGCCCGCACGTAGTACGACACCGTGGCAGTGGTCGGCTGGCTGTCGGTGTACGTGAGGGTCGAGCCGCTGACGCTGCCACGCAGCGCGCCGTTGGCGTAGACGTCGTAGCCGGTCACCCCGACGTTGTCGGTGGACGCCGACCAGGCGAGCCGGATCTGTCCGCTGGCCGGCTGGGTGTAGGCCAGGTTGCCCGGCACGCTGGGTGCCTGGGTGTCGTTGCTGCCGGTGGCGCCGTACACCTCGACCTCGGACAGCTGGGCGGCCGGCCAACCGGTGTTGCCGGTGACCTGCACGCGTACGTAACGGGTGCTGGCGGCGGTGAAGCTGACGGTCGCCGTGTTGCCGCTGCTCGGGTTGAAGGTGTAGCCGGCGGACGCCTTCAGGGTGGTGAAGGACGAGCCGTTCGTCGAACCCAACACCGACAGCGTCTGCGTACGGGTCTGCCAGTCCGACGCGGGCGGCAGCTTGAGCACCACCCGGTCGACGCTGACGGTGGCGCCGAGGTCCGCCTGGATCCACTGCGGGAACGCGTTGTTGGCGCTCTCCCAGTAGGTCGACGCGTTGCCGTCGTTGGCGTTGCCCGCCACGTAGTTCTGGTTGTAGCTGCTGGCGGTCATGGTGGCGGAGAGCCCGGCGAGCATTGCCACGCGGGCGGCGGCCGCTGACGGGTCGGCCGCCGGCGCCGCGCTCGCCATGGGGGTGACGACCGGGGCGGTGGCGAGGAGCATCCCGGCGAGCGCGCCGGCGAGCATCCGACGGCGGCCCGTGCGGGCGGTACGGGGGACGGTGGTGGGCGCGCCGGTTGGCGGCGTGCCTCGTCTGGTGCCGGTCCTGGACATGGGGTCGCTACACCTCTTTCGGGGGTGGGTGTGGGTGCGTTGCCCGGTGACGGGTGCAGGGGTACGCCCGTCGTTCCGCGACAGGTGGGGGACGGTGCGGGTTGGGGACGGGATCGGGCGGCTGGCGCGGCGTTGCGCCGGGGCGCCCGGACCGGGTGCCCCCGCCCGGTCCGGGCGGGGGCACCCGACCTAGCTGGAGTAGATCTCGAACTCGCTGAGCTGGCCGGCTGGCCAGCCGCTGTTGCCGGTGACGGTCAGCCGCACGTACCGCTGGGTGGTCGCCGTGAAGGTCACGGTGACCGTGTTGCCGCTGGCGGGGTTGAAGCTGTAACCGGCGGACGCCTTCAGCGTGCTGAACGTCGAGCCGTTCGTGGAGCCGAGCACCGCCAGCGTCTGCGTGCGCGTCTGCCAGGCTGATGAGGGTGGGAGCTTCAGCACGACCCGGGACACCGAGCGGTCGGCGCCCAGGTCCACTGTCAACGACTGCGGGAACGCGTTGTTGGCGCTCTCCCAGTAGGTGTTCGCGTTGCCGTCCACCGCGTTGGGGGCGGCGTACACGTCGGAGTGGCTGGTCTCGGTGATCGACCGTCCGGCCGCCAGGTTGCCGCTGGGCGGCGGCGTGGTCGGGGGCGGCGTGGTCGGGGGCGGCGTGGTCGGGGGCGGCGTGGTCTGGGTGCCGCCGTACACCTCGACCTCGGAGAGTTGCGCGGCCGGCCAGCCGGAGTTACCGGTGACGGTGACCCGGACGTAGCGGCGGTCACCGGAGGGCAGCCCGATCGACACGGTGTTGCCCGCGCCGGGGGCGAAGACCCGACCGGCGGACGACGCCAGTGTGGTGTACGACGAGCCGTCGGTGGAACCGAGCACCGACAGGGTCTGGGTGCGTTGCTCCCAGCCGCTGGGCAGCTTGAGCGCCACCCGGTCGACCGACCGGGACGCGCCCAGGTCGATGGTGACCGACTGGGGGAAGGCGTTGTTGGCGCTCTCCCAGTACGTCGACGCGTTGCCGTCGACCACGTTGGCGGCCGTGTAGCTCTGGTTGGTGCTGGTCGCTGTCGCCGGCCGGTTCAGGGCGAGGTTTCCACTGGTGGGGGGCGGGGTGGTCGGGGGCGGGGTGGTCGGCGGCGGACTGGTCGGCGGTGGCGAGGTCGGTCCGCCACCCCACTGGGGGTTCGGCCACGGGCCGCAGTACGGGGTCGGGGTGTACCAGCCGGAGTTGCCGGAGCCCTGGGTGATCTGGAAGCCGGCACCCACGCAGTTGTGCATCGGGTTGCTCTGCGCGATGTTGGTGGCCCGCACGTTGGTGAACGACACCTGACTGTTCGCCTGCACCTGGAGCGCGTACGTGCCGGCGCCGTCGATCCGTACGTTGTTGAGGTTGATCCCGTTGGTCTGGCCCTCGATCCAGTGCAGCGCCGCGTACGAGCTGTCCAGGATGTCGGTGTCGGTGATGTTGATGGTGGGGTTCTGGAACGCCTCGTTGAGCGCGGAGAACCAGATCGCCCCGACACCGAAGTTCCAGTTGTAGTCCGAGTTGCCGTTACGGATCAACGTGTTGCGGGCGATCGTCCAGGTGCCCTGGACTCCGGTGGCGCCCTGCACGCCGGGGTAGCGGTTCGCGACGTGGATGCCACCGCCGTTGGTCAGCGAGTCGGCCGTCACGTTGTCGGTGATCTTGATGTCCCGACCGCCGTAGCTGACCAGGTGGTTCGCCAGCAGGGTCACCCCGATGGTGTTGCGGGTGAAGGAGTTGTTGACGTTCGGCACGCTCTGCGCCCACATCGCCAACGCGTCGTCGCCGGTGTTGCGGACGAACGTGTTCGTCACCGTCGAGTTGGTCACGCCGGTGTGGAAGTTCACCCCGTCAGCGGTCTGGTCCAGGATCCGGCTGTTGCGGATGGTGAAGTTGTCCATCGGGCCGTCCATCCACGCCCCGACCTTGGTGTTCTCCAGCCAGAGGTTGTCCACCACCGAGTTGGTCATCGCCCCGCCCAGGGCGTTGACCTGGTCGTCGTCGATCCGCTCGCGGATGTCGCCGATGATGGCGAAGTCCCGCAGCGTGACGTTGCGGCTCGGCCCGTTCGCCTCGTGTGCGCGGACCGGGCCGGTGTAGCCGCCACCGGGGACGTACTTGCCGTAGATGCCGACGGACCTGTTCCGCTCGGTGGGGTGCCGGCCGCCGAGCACCGAGTACCAGGGGCCCGCGCCGCGCAGTGTCACCCCGTCGACCACCACGTGATCCCAGAGGGTGAAGGTTCCGGTCGGGATCCAGACCGCCCGGCCCTGGGCCTTCCCGGCGTCGACAGCCGCCTGGAACTTCGCCGTCGAGTCGGTAGCGCCGCTCGGGTCGGCGCCGAAGTCGGTGACCACGTCGAGCACACCGGAAGGCTTGGTGATCGCCGGGGCGACCAGCTCGAAGTCGGCCAGGTCGATGGTGAACGTGGGCGACTGCGCGGTCGAGGAGACCTGGAAACGGATCTTCGTGCCGGCCGGCTGGGTGCTGCCGAACATGGCCCGGGTCTCGTCGTAGAAGTGGTGCGGGTTGGTGTCACCCGGGTTGTTGTTGAACGGGTATCCGCCGTAGTACCAGCCGTACCTCGACGTGACCGCTACCGACTTCAGCAGCGACCCGTTGGCCCGCAGGTCGATGGCGGCGTCCCGGCCGGTGCCGGCCGGGCTGTCCGGCAGGCTGTACCGGAAGGTGACAGCGTTGGCCGGGGCGGTGAGGGTGAACTCGACGTACTCGCCGACGGCGTCGAGGGTGACCGCCTCCCGACCGGACGCCTCGGACGGCAGCGTGCCGTACCGCCGGTCCGGGCCGATCTTCGTGCCGTTGTGGGCGGTCTCCTCCGCCTCCTGCTCGACGAACGGAACTGTGGCGCCCCGGTTGGGGATGTCGAAGGGGGACAACCCCGCCGCCGAGGCCGGGGTAGCGGTGCCGGTGACCGCGAGGACGGTGACCGAGGTGGCGGCGAGCACTGTGGCGGCGATGGCGGCCAACAGTGCGCGGGCCGGGTGTCGAAGGTGGTGCGGGGTGCCGGTGGTGTGGTTGGCCATGAGCTGCGCTCTCCCTTTCGTCAGGCAGGCCAGATCCCCCCGTGTCGGTGCGGTGTCGCGCGTCCCCCCTCGGTTCTCCCTTCTTGGTGGCGTGGTGCCGGCGACCGGGACGGGCCGCCGGCACCACGGCGAGCAGAGTCAGGTCAGGCCGGGCCGTCCGCCCCGCGCGGCCCGTCGGTGGACTCGGCGGTACGCAGCCAGACCGCCGTGTCGGACGGCAGCAACCCGTCGTCGAGCGGCCCGCTGGCCAGCAGCAACTCCCCCTGAGCTGGCATCGGGACCGGCGCGGCGGACAGGTTGACAAGGCAGGTGAAGCCACCGCCGCGGTGGAACGCCAGCACCCCGTCCGGGGCGGGCAACCAGGTCAGCTCGCCGTCACCGAGCGCCGGGTCGGCCTTTCGGGCCTGGATCGCCGCCCGGTACAGCTCCAGCATCGAGGCCGAGTCGCCGGTCTGCGCGCTGGCTGTCCGGTCCTTCCAATCGGCCGGCTGCGGCAGCCACGGCGCCGCGGCGCCCTCCGGGCTGAACTCGAACGGCGGCTCGTCCCCGCCCCAGGGCAGCGGCACGCGGCAGCCGTCCCGACCGGGGTCGACCCGACCGGACCGCTCCCACATCGGGTCCTGCCGCAGCGCGTACGGGATGTCCTCGACCTCGTAGAGGCCCAGCTCCTCGCCCTGGTAGACGTAGGCGGCGCCGGGCAGCGACAGCGAGAGCAGCGCTGCGGCGCGGGCCCGGCGGGTGCCCAACTCCAGGTCGGTGGGGGTGCCCTCGCGTTTGGCGGCGAAGCTGAACCGGGTGTCCGCGCGACCGTAGCGGGTGACGTGCCGGGTGACGTCGTGGTTCGAGAGCACCCAGGTGGCCGGCGCGTTGACCGGCGCGTGCGCGCTCAGCGTCCCGTCGATGCTCTCCCGCAGGGCCGCGGCGTCCCAGGCGCAGCCGAGGAAGTCGAAGTTGAACGCGGCGTGCAGCTCGTCCGGGCGCAGGTAGTTGGCGAACCGCTGCCGGTCCGGTAGCCACACCTCACCGATCAGCGCCCGGTCGGCGTACTCGTCGGCGACCCGACGCCAGCCCCGGTAGATGTCGTGCACGCCGTCGAGGTCGTGGAACGGGTGCGGCTGGTCGGGCTGGACCTCGGGCAGTGTCCCGTCCTTGACCAGGAGCCCGGCCGAGTCGATCCGGATGCCGTCCACGCCCCTGTCGAACCAGAACCGCAGGATGTCCTCGAACTCCTCCCGCACCCGGGGGTGGTCCCAGTTGAAGTCCGGCTGCTGGGGGGCGAACAGGTGCAGGTACCAGTCGCCGGGGGTGCCGTCCGGGTTTGTGGTGCGGGTCCAGGTCTCGCCGCCGAACTCGCCGACCCAGTCGGTGGGTCGCTCGTCGCCGTTCGGCCCCCGGCCGGGTCGGAACCAGAACAGGTCCCGTTCGGGCGCTCCGGGGCCGCCGGCGAGCGCTGCCTGGAACCAGGGGTGCGCGTCGGAGCAGTGGTTGGGCACCACGTCGACGATGGTCCGGATGCCCAGCGCGTGCGCCTCCGCGATCAGCGCCTCCACCTCGGCCAGGGTGCCGAAGACCGGGTCGATGTCGCGGTAGTCGGAGACGTCGTAGCCGGCGTCCGCCATCGGGGACGGGTACCAGGGGCTGAACCAGATCGCGTCGACGCCGAGCGCGGACAGGTGGTTCAGCCGGGACCGGATGCCGGCGATGTCGCCGATGCCGTCGCCGTTGCCGTCGGCGAAGCTCCGGGGATACACCTGGTAGATCACGGCTCCACGCCACCACGGACTTCTGTCAGCTGTGGACACGAGCACCTGCTTTCTGCGTCAGTACGTCGGCGGGTTCGCCGGACCTGGTTATGTGTCGGGCGAACGGTCGTTGTTCGCCGCGCGGGAGGACCGGTGGTCGCTATCCCTTGATGCTGCCCGTGGTCAGACCGGACATGATGTTCCGCTGGAAGATCAAGAAGATGATGACAGTCGGGATCGCGGCGATGACCGACGCGGCGATCACCACGTTCATCGGCGTGCCACCGGCAAAGGCGTAGATGCCGACGCTGACCGTCCGGGTCTCGGGCGACGGCATGACCAGCTTCGGCCAGAGGAAGTCCTTCCAGACCGCCGTCACGGCGAAGATCGAGACGACGCCGAGGATGGGACGCGACAGCGGCAGGATGATCGACCACAGCGTGCGCAGCGACGACGCCCCGTCCATCAGAGCCGCCGCCATCAGCTCCTCGGGGATCGAGTCGAAGAACCGCTTCAGCAGGAAGATGTTGAACGCGTTCGCGACCAGGGGCAACCAGATCGCGAACGGTGAGTCCAGCAGGTTGATGTGCACGATCGGCAGGTCGATCACCGTCACGTACTGCGGGACGATGAGGACCATGGCCGGGATCATCAGGGTCCCCAGCATCAGGGCGAGGATCACGTTGCCGAAGATCGGTCGAAGCTTGGACAGCGAGTACGCGGCGGCGGTGTCGAAGACCAGTTGGAACAGCACCGCGCCGATCGCGTAGTAGAAGGTGTTGAACAGCAGCTTGGCGAGGGCCAGGTTGTTCCACGCGTCGACGTAGTTCTGCGGCTGCGGGTCCCTCGGCCACAGCGACGGTGGGGTCTGGGCGATCTCCTGGCCGGACTTGAGCGCGCCGGTGACCATCCAGTAGAGCGGTCCGAGGAAGACGAGCGTGAACCCCGCCACGACCACTACCAGCAGTGTCCAGTAGATGACCCGGCCGCGCCCCCGGCTGAGCTGGGATTGGGAGATGAGGGTCCGGGTTCCGGAATCCTGTGCCATTCCTCGCCGTCCTAGTCCTGTTTCGCGGTCAGCCGCACGTACACGGCGGAGAAGCCGGCCAGCACCACGAGCATGATCACGCCCAGGGCGGCGGCGCCGTTGAGGTCGTTCTGGAAGAACCCGTGCTGGTAGATGAGGTACGCCACCGAGGTCGCCGAGTCCTCCGCACCCGCGCCGTTGGCGAGGATCAGTGGCTCGATGAAGAGCTGCATGGTGGCGACGATCTGCAGCATCGCCAGGAGCGCGAGGATCAGCCGGGTCTGCGGGATCGTGACGTGGACGATTCGCTTCCAGATTCCGGCGCCGTCCAGCTCGGCCGCCTCGTACAGCTCCCCGGGAATGTTCTGCAACGACGCCAGGTAGATCAGCACCGCGCCGCCCATGTTCATCCAGGTCGACGCGACCACCATCGCCGGCATCGTCATCTCCGGCGACTGCATCCACTGCGAGGTGGGCAGGTGCAGCGCCTTGAGGATCGCGTTGAAGAGCCCGGCCTCGCTCGGGTCGTACGCGTAGAACTTGAAGAGGAACAGCGCGGAGGCCGGCGGCAGCATCACCGGCAGGTAGACCAGGATCCGCAGGTACCCCTTGGCGTGGCGGAACTCGTTGAGCAGGATCGCCACGAAGAACGGCACCACGTACCCGAGGGCCAGCGCCAGGACTGTGAAGTAGAAGGTGTTCTGCCAGGCCGTCCAGAAGCTGGGGTCGGCGATGATGCGGGAGTAGTTGTCCCAGCCCACCCAGGTGGTCTCGCCGCGCCGGGTCCGCTGGAAGCTCATGACGATCCCGCGGACCATCGGGTACCAGGAGAAGACGACGAAGCAGAGCACCGCCCCGATCAGGAACGCGTGACCGCTGAGGTTGTCCCGTACCTTGCGGCCGAGACTCGTGCGCTGCGGCCTGGCCGAGTACGGCGACGGCGGGCGGCCCGGTTTCCTGGGGGTCTCCGGGACGGTGGTGATCGCCAAGGCAACTCCTGGGTGAGTCGGTGACGTCGAGATGCGGTGCGAGTGGCGTGGGGGTCGGGTCGGCGTCCCGACCCCCACACGATCGGTCAGCTCTCGGCGGCGAGGAGCTGGTTGACCTTTTCCTCGGCGGTCTTGAGCAGTGCGTCGATGTTCGAGTTCGGGTTGGTCAGCACACCTGACATCGCGCCGTCGAGCACCGCGTAGACGGCCTGGGCGTTGCGCGGCTCACCCTTGATCGGGACCGGGGTCGCCTCGAAGAGCGCGAAGTTCGTCGTGTCGACGTTCGCGTTCGCCTTCCGCAGCTCCAGCTCCTGCTTCTGCGCGTCGCTGCCGTTGGCGAAGAGCAGCGGCTGGGGCAGACCCACCGGGTAGTTCTGCGGCTTGGCCCGCACGTAGTCGAACTGGCCCTTGCCCGGGGTGAGCTTCTGGTACGCGATCCACTTCAGACCGGCCTTGACCTGCTCGGGAGTGAGGTCCTTCTTGAAGAAGTAGCCCTCGCCACCACCGAGCGTCCCCTTCGCCGCGCCGTCCTGGCCGGGCAGCGGAGCCATCGCCCAGTCCTGGAACTTGCCCTGGAACTGGCTGACGATCGCCTGGGTGGCGTCCGGCGCGCCGATGAACATGCCGACCTTGCCCGCGCCGGCGTTCGTCAACAGGTCGCCCCACTGGAGGAGCTGACGGGCGCCCATGCTGTTGTCGCCGTACCGCATGTCCTTGAGGTTCTGCAGGACCTGCTTGCCCATGGTGTTGTTGAAGTCGGCCTTCTTGCCGTCCTCGGTCAGCACCTTGCCGCCCTGCGAGTAGAGCAGGGAGGTGAAGTGCCAGCCGCCGGTGTTGCCGGCGCTGTACTCCGAGTAGCCGGCGATGCCGTTGCCGAGCGCGGAGATCTTCTTGGCGGCGGTACGGACCTCGGCCCAGGTCTTGGGCGGGTTGTTCACGTCCAGCCCGGCCTGCTGGAACAGGGCCTTGTTGTAGACCAGGCCCATCGAGTAGTTCTTCACCGGCACGGCGTAGAGCTTGCCGCCGTCGGTGAAGACCTCCTTGAGCGCCGGGTCGACGCTGTCCCAGGTCGCGATCGCGTCCTTGTTGACATGGGGGCTGATGTCCATCGCCTGACCGGAGTCGAGCACCTGCTGGAGATCGGTCATGTACCCGTAGAAGACGTCGGTCACGGTGCCGCCAGCGAGGCGGGCGGTGAAGTCCGGCGGGTTGTTGCACTGCTCGCCGACGCTGACGCTCTTGATGGTGATGTCCGGGTTCTGCTTCTGGAACTCGGCGACGTCGTCGTTCCAGTTCTTCAACAGCTCTTTCTGGGCGCCGACCGGCTGGCAGTCGACAGTGATGGTGACCTTGCCGCCGGCGGTCGAGCCCTTGTCGTCGCTCTTCGTGGAGCATGCCGTGAGGCTGAGCCCCAGGCCGGCCACGAGCGCAACCGCCGCAGCCTTTCGGTATTGCGGTACGGACATCTGTCCATCCCTTCGGGAACGGGTGACTCCAATGACCTTTGCTGATCTGCGGTGATACGACCTGACGCCCAGTAGCTGCGTCGGAGCCAGGTGTGAGTGGAGTCACTGTAGCGAGGCCGACTCATTTCGGCAAGGTATCGACCCTGTTCCGAAAGGACACGACGCGATCACGACAGATGTTGGCAAGCCCTTGAAAGCAGACCGGTTTGCCGACTATTGATGCCTTATGGCCGATCATTCGGCTTGGTCGATGGCGACCGTGGCGGGCAACGACGAAAACGGCCGCCGACCGCGAGAGGCGGTCGACGGCCGAAGCGTCGTTCGGTGTGGTGCCTAGCGGCCGGGGGCGGGAGCGGTGGAACCCCGCACCACCAACTCCGGCTCGAACAGCAGCTCGTCCTGAAGGACGCCGGCGCCCTCGATCTGGGTGACCAGCAGATCCACTGCGGCCTGCCCCATCGTCTCGATCGGCTGCCGCACAGTGGTCAACGGCGGGTCGGTGCACGTCATGAACGCGGAGTCGTCGTAGCCCACCACCGACACGTCGGCCGGCACCGAGCGACCGAGCCGCCGGGCCGCGCGGATCGTGCCCAGCGCGAGCACGTCGCTGGCGCAGATGATGCCGGTCACGCCCCGCTCGACCAGTTTCGTCGCGGCGACCCGCGCCCCCTCCATGGAGAAGCTGGAGCGCTCCACGCACTCGGCGTCGCCCTCGTCCCAGCCGGCGGCCTTCATCATCGCGTCGAGTTTGCGCCGGGACGGCACGTGCCCCTCCGGGCCGAGCACCATCCCGATCCGTTCGTGCCCGAGCGAGCGCAGGTGCCCGTACGCCTGCTCCACCGCCACCGCGTCGTCGGTGGAGACCCGGGGGAAGCCCAACTCCTCCACACCAGCGTTGACCAGCACGACCGGAAGCCCTCGGTCGGTCAGCCGACGGTAGTGGTCGTGTTTGGCGTCGGCGAGCGCGTACGACCCGCCGGCGAAGATCACGCCGGAGACCTGGTGGTCGAGGAGCATCTCCACGTAGTCCATCTCGGAGACCCCGCCGATGGTCCGGGCACAGAGCGCCGGGGTGTAGCCGCGCTGGGCGAGAGTGCCGGTGACCACCTCGGCCAGCGCCGGGAAGATCGGGTTCTGCAACTCGGGCAGCACCAGCCCGACCAGCCGGGCGCGTTCGCCGCGCAGCTTGGTCGGCCGCTCGTAACCGAGCACGTCCAGCGCCGTGAGCACTGCGGTGCGGGTCGCCTCGGAGACCCCGTCGCGGCCGTTGAGCACCCGGCTGACGGTGGCCTCGCTGACGCCCGCCTTCTTGGCAACTTCAGTCAACCGCTTGGTCACGTTCGCAATCGTACGTCACCTGAATGAAAGAAATGAACAGCAAATTGCCGGCGTTTGCCAGCGCACTGCTTGATCGCCGCGCGGAGACGGGGTCAGGACAGGTCGCGTAGGGCGGTTTCGATGGCCCGGTGGAAGGTCGGGTACGCGTAGATCATGTGCCGGAGCTGACTCAGCGGCACCGCCGCGTGCACCGCCACCACCAGCGCGGACAGCACCTCGCCGCCGGCCGGGCCGGCCGAGGTCGCGCCGATCAGCACGCCCTGGTCGGCGTCGGCCACGAGCTTGATGAAACCGTCGTCGCCGACCCGGTGGATCCAGCCTCGGGTCGAGCTGCCGAGTTTGGTGAAACCCACCTGCACGTTGATGCCGCGCTCGCGGGCCTGCTGCTCGGTGAGCCCGACAGCGCCGATCTCGGGATCGGTGAAGGTCACCCGGGGCAGCGCCCGGTAGTCAGCTCGCGGGACGGTGCCGGCCGATCCGCTCGATCCGCTGGCGGCCAGCGAACTGGACGCGCCCATCGCCCCGCCGACCACGCTGGAGGTGCCGCTGGCGTCCGCCCCCGCCTTCGCCTGCCGGGCGCGGGCCAGGATGTCGGCGATCACGATCCCCGCCTGGTACATGGCGATGTGCGTGAAGGCGCCCTCGCCGGTGATGTCGCCGACCGCCCAGACGTGGTCGGTGACGTGCAGACGGTCGTCGACCGGGAGGTAACGCTGGCTGGCGTCCAGGCCGATCGTGTCCAGGCCTAGCTCGGCGAGGTGGGCCTTGCGCCCGGTCACCACCAGCAGCCGGTCGGCGGTGAACTTCGCGCCGCCGCCACCGCGCAGAGTGAACCTGGCTCCGTCGTGCTCGACCCGTTCGGCGCGTACCCCGGTGTGGATCTCCACGCCGTCGGCGCGCAGCGCCGCGGCGGCAACCTCGGACGCCTCGGGTTCCTCGATGGCCAGCACCCGGTCGAGAGCCTCGACCACTGTGACCCGGACCCCGAAGCGGGCGAAGACCTGCGCCAACTCCAGGCCGATCGCGCCGCCACCCAGCACGAGCAGCGACTGCGGCAGCTCCTCGACCTCGATCGCCTGATGGTTGGTCCAGTACGGGGTGTCGGCCAGGCCGTCGATCGGCGGCACCGACGGGCGGGTGCCGGTGCCCAGGACCACCCCGTGTCGGGCCTCGAACACCTGATCACCGACGCGGACCCGGCGCGCACCGTCGAGCCGACCGCTGCCCCGCACGAGTCGGCCACCCTTGCCGACGAACCGCTCCGCCGCGACCGTGTCGTCCCAGGTGTCGGTGGCTTCCTCGCGGATCCGCTTCGCCACCGGCGCCCAGTCCGGCTGGACCTGGGCGGTGCCGGCGAGCCCGTCGACCCGGCGAGCCTCGGCGAGCGCGTTGGCGGCTCTGATCATCATCTTGCTCGGGATGCAGCCCCAGTACGGGCACTCCCCGCCGACGAGATCCCGTTCGACGCCGACGACGTTCAGGCCGGCCTCGGCAAGTCGCTCGGCCACCTCCTCGCCCCCGACCCCGAGCCCGACCACGACCACATCCACCAGCTCCGGCTCCGCCACACCGAACAGCATCCCCCAGCGACACCACACCAACCACCGGGGTCGGCGGAAAAGTCGGAGCGTGCACCGGCCCGGACGCCTACCGTGGCCGGATGCACGCACGCTTCGCTCCGGTCCGGGACTGCTTCCACGACCTGTTCGCCTCCGGCCGGGAAACCGGCGCCGCAGTGACCATCTGGTACGACGGGCAGCCGGTAGTGGACCTGGTCGGCGGCTCCCGCCGCGGCCACGGGCCGGGCGGCGAGCCGTGGCTGCCGGACACGCTGGTGAACGTCTACTCGGTCGGCAAGCCGGTGGCCGCGCTCTGCCTGTTGCTGCTCGTCGACCGGGGAACCGTCGATCTCGACACGCCAGTGGACCGGTACTGGCCGGAGTTCCGCACACCCGCCACGGTCCGTCAGGTGTTGTCGCACACCGCCGGGCTGCCGGCCTTTCCGGTGCCCCGACCGGCCACCGCGATCGCCGACTGGACGGTGCTCACCGGCGACCTGGCCGCCGCCGACCCCGAGTGGTCGCCGGGCTCGGTCGCCGGGGAACACGCCTGGACGTACGGGCATCTGGTGGGCGAGCTGGTCCGCCGCGTCGACGGACGGTCGGTGGGCCGGTTCCTGGCCGAGGAGATCGCCAACCGGTGGCAGCTCGACCTCGGCTTCGGGTTGATCGAGGCGGACCAACTGCGCAGCGCGGACCTGCGGTACGGCGACCCGCAGTGGCCGACCCGAATGCTCGGTGAGCCCGGCTCGCTGCGGGCTCGGGCGATCGGCAACCCGGCCGGCGGGCTGGACCTGGCCGTGCTGAACAGCCCGATGTGGCGGGGCGCGGAGGTGCCCGCGGTCAACCTGCACGCCACCGCGGCCAGCCTGGCCCGGCTCTACGCCGGCCTGCTGGCCGGTGGTGTCCTGGACGGGGTTCGGCTGTTCAGCAAGGAGCTGGTAGCGGAGGCGACAGGGGTCCAGTACGACGGGCCGGACCTGGTGCTGGACCGCGACGCCCACTGGACCCTGGGCATGCAGTGGGAGCCGGACGGCAGTTGGGGCATGGGTGGCATCGGCGGCAGCAGCGCGTGGGCCGACCCCGAGCGGGGCTACACCTTCGCGTACGCCACGGCGCACCTCGCCGAGCACGACCGGGTGGACGAGCTGGTCGAGGCGTTGCACTCGGTGCTCTGATCAGCGCAGCCAGACGGGGTCGGTGCCCGGTACCGAGAGCGGCGGTGGGTAGTCGAACGCCTCGGGCAGCCGCCACGGTTGGTGGATGGCCTTGCCCCGCACCCCCGCCAGCTCCGGCACCCACCGGCGCACGTAGTCGCCGTCCGGGTCGTACCGTTCTGCCTGCCGGACCGGGTTGAACCCCCGGTAGGGCTTCGTGTCGTTGCCGGTGCCGGCGACCCACTGCCAGTTGCCGGAGTTGTTCGCCACGTCCCCGTCGAGCAGCCACCGAGAGAACACCGCCACCCCGGACCGCCAGTCCTGCCCGAGGTGCTTGGTCAGGTAGCCGGCGGTGATCAGCCGGGCCCGGTTGTGCATCCAGCCCTGTGCCAGCATCTGCCGCATCCCGGCGTCGACGATCGGCATCCCGGTGCGTCCCTCGGTCCAGGCCGCCAACGCGTCGTCGTCGTAGCGCCACTGCTCGGTGGCACCCCGCCGGTACGCCGCTGTCGAGATCTCCGGGAAGGCTGCGGTGACCTGGTAGTAGAAGTCCCGCCAGCAGACCTGCCTGACGAACGGGCCCGATCGGTCGCCGGCGCGGTTCGCCACCGCCAGCGGCGACACGCAGCCGAAGCGCAGGTACGGGCTGAGCCGGGACGTGTCGTCGCCGGCCATGTCGTCATGCTGATCGCCGTACCGGGTGAGGTCGGGCAGCCAGTCGGTGAGCCGCTGCCGGGCGATCCGCTCGCCACCGATGGCCGCGTCCGGTGAGTCTCCGGCTGGCAGCGCCGGCAACCGGCCCACGCGTACCCGGTCGGGCAGCGCGATCCGGCGCGGCGCGGCCAACTCCTCGCGCCACCGGTTGGCCGCCCAGGCCCTGTGGAACGGGCTGAACACCCGGTAGTGGTCGCCGCCGCCACCGGGCCGCAACGCGCCCGGCTCGACCACTGTCAAACCGGGAAACAGTCGCAGGTGCAGCCGGTGCCGCTCGCACTCGGTGCGTAGTCGCCGCTCCCGACGGACGGCGTAGTGGCTGACGTCGGCCGAGAGCGCGACGGCGGTGGCCCCGACCTCGTCGGCAAGCCGGATCGTCTCGGCCACCGGGTCGCCGTGCCGGACCACCAGGTCGCCGCCACGCTCACGGAGCTGGTCGCGCAGGTCGGCGAGGGCCTGGTGCAGGAAGCGGGTGCGGTTGGCGGAGAGGTCGGCCAGCGCCGGGTCGAGCACGTACAGCGGCACCACCTGGTCGAAGGCGGCACAGGTGGTTGCCAGCGCCGGGTGGTCGTGCACTCGCAGGTCGCGGGTGAGGAGCACGATCGCCGTGCTCGCTGTCACCGGCTCTCCGGTTGGATCGTCGGCCCGGGGATGACGACCGGCGTACCGGTCGAGCTGAGCAGGGCCCGCGCGGCCACCGCCATCCGTCGCCGCTGCGGCACCAGGGCCCGCCGGACGAAGACGTCGTAGTCCTGCGCGGCCACCTCGTCGAGGATGCCGCCGTAGAGCGCGTACGCGGTGCGCATGCAGGCCTGCGAGGCGGGCGCCAGCATGGTGATGCCCGGTGCGGCGGCGGCGTAGTGCGCCTGGGCGCGGGTCACCTCGTACTCGATCAGCTCGCGGATCCGGGGGGTGACGCGGCCCCGGGCGCGGGCCTCGGCCAACTCCTCGCGGGTGACCCCGAACTTCGCCATGTCCTCGTCCGGCAGGTAGGTGCGGCCCCGGTCGAGGTCCTCGGCGACGTCCCGGATGAAGTTGGTGAGCTGGAAGGCGAAGCCGAGTTGCCGGGCCGGCTCCCGGGCCGCCACCGGGTCGGAGGTGCCCAGGATCGGCAGCATCATGGTGCCGATGACCGCCGCCGAGCCCTCCATGTAGTCGAGCAGGTGGTCGTAGGTCGGGTACGCGGTGACGGTCAGGTCCATCGCCATGCTCTTCAGAAACGACGCAAAGTCGTCCCGGTCGAGATCGAAGACGGCGATCGTGTGCAGCACTGCCGGCAACAGGGGGTCGTCGACCGGCGCACCGTGCAGACCGGCCACGAACTGGCTGGCCCAGTGGTCCAGCAGGGCGGCCCGCTCGGCCGGCGGCAGGTCCTCGGTGCGGTCGACGATCTCGTCCGCATACCGCGTGAACCCGTAGAGGGCGTGCACATGTCGTCGTTTCCAAGCGGGAAGCAGACGGGTGGCGAGATAGTAGGTGCGGCCATGGCGTTTGTGCAGCTCACGGCACCGGTCATAGGCAGCGGTGAGATCAGTTTCCACCGGCCCTCCTCCATTTATCGACGCACCAATCGACGCAACTCGTAGCCTAGGGTACGCTCGGTCGCATGGCCAACGACGCAGTTGCGGGCAACGCGACCCGCGTGGCGCCGACAGGGCCGGGGGACGGGGACGATCCGGTCCGCGCCGTTCTGGCTGCCTATACCCACGATCTGGTCACGGCTGTCGACGAGACCCTGGACGCCTTCCTCACCGCCGAGGTCGACACCCTCAACGACATCGACGCGTCGATGGGCAGCTTCGCCGCCACCGCCCGGGAGGCCGTCCTGACCGGCGGCAAGCGGATCCGCTCCACGTTCGCCTACTGGGGTTGGCGCGGAGCCGTCGGTGGCACCGCGCCTCTGCCACCCGTGCTGCCCGCGCTGGCCGCGCTGGAGCTGCTGCACACCTTCGCGCTGGTGCACGACGACGTGATGGACGCGTCCACCACCCGCCGCGGCCGGCCCACCGCGCACATCGCGCTCGCCGAACAGCACGTCGCCGCCGGCCACCGAGGTGATCCCGGCCGGTTCGGTGAGGCCGTCGCCGTGCTCATCGGCGACCTCTGCATGGTCTGGGCCGACCAGTTGCTGGCCCACGCCTCGGTGCCGTCGACGCGCCTCTTCGAGGTGCGCCGCTGCTACGACCAGATGCGGGTCGAGACGGTCGCCGGGCAGTATCTTGACGTGCTCGGCGAGAACGACCCGGGCAACTGGTCGGTCGACCGGGCACTACGGGTGGCCCGATACAAGACCGCCAGCTACACCGTCCAGCGGCCACTGCTCTTCGGTGCCTGCCTGGCCGGGGTGCCCGCTGACGACCCGCTGGTCTCCGCGTACACCCGCTATGGCCTGGCTGTCGGCGAAGCGTTCCAGCTCCGCGACGACCTGCTCGGCGTCTACGGCGACCCGGCGGCCACCGGCAAGCCGGCCGGGGACGACCTCCGCACCGGCAAGCCGACCACGCTGCTCATGCTGGCCCGTGAGCTGGCCACGCCCGCCCAGCTCACGGCGTTGGAGCGAGCCGCCGACGGATCGGTCGACACGCTCGCCGCGCTGGTCGCCGAGACCGGTGCGGTGACCCGGGTGGAGCAGATGATCGCCGAGCGGGTCAGCGACGCGCTGGCCGCGCTCGACGCCGCACCCGTGGACCAGACGGCGCGGACCGCGTTGACCGGGCTGGCCACCGCCGCCGCCAACCGGCGAGCCTGATGAGCGACTTGAGCGAGGAGGTGGTCACGTGCGGACGGTGACAGGACGGACGGACCGGGTGGTGGTCGTCGGGGCCGGGCTGGGCGGGCTCGCCTGCGCGCTGCACCTGGCCGGCAGCGGTCGACAGGTGACGGTGCTGGAGCGCGAGCCGGTGCCCGGCGGGCGAGCCGGGCGCCTCGGCGTGGACGGCTACGAGTTCGACACCGGCCCGACAGTGCTCACCATGCCCGACCTGATCGCCGAGGCACTCGGCGCGGTCGGCGAGGAGTTGCACGACTGGCTGGACCTGACCCCGCTCGACCCCGCCTACCGGGCGTACTACCCGGACGGCTCGACCCTCGACGTGCTCACCGACACCACCCGGATGGCGGCCGAGATTTCCCGGGTCTGCGGGCCCCGGGAGGCCGACGGCTACCTACGGTTCGTCGAGTACGCGCGGGAGCTGTGGCGGCTGGAGCGCACCGACTTCATCGAGCGCAACCTGGACGCGCCGACCGACCTGATCACCGGCAACCTGCTCAAGTTGCTCAGCGGCGGGGCCTTCCGGCGCCTCCAGACGAAGATCAACCAGTTCTTCCGGGACCCGCGTACCCAGCGGATCTTCTCCTTCCAAGCGATGTACGCCGGCCTCGCGCCGCACGACGCGCTGGCCATCTACGCGGTCATCGCGTACCTCGACTCGGTGGCCGGGGTCTACTTCCCACGCGGCGGCATCCACGCGGTCTCCAGGGCGATGGCCGGCGCGGCCGAGAAGCACGGCGTGCAGATCCGGTACGACACCACCGTGACCAGGGTGGAGACCGTGAACGGCCGCGCCACCGGCGTGCTCACCGCCGACGGCGACCTGGTGCCGGCGGACGTGGTGGTGCTCAACCCCGACCTGCCGGTCGCCTACCGGGATCTGCTCCCCGCCGCGCCGCGGCGCCGACTCACCTACTCGCCGTCCTGCGTCGTTCTGCACGTCGGCTCCCGACAGGCCTATGCGAAGATCGCCCATCACAACATCCATTTCGGACGCGCGTGGAAGGGCACCTTCGATGAGGTCATCCGACGGGGTGAGCTGATGACCGATCCGTCGCTGCTGGTGACCAACCCCAGCCGGACCGACCCCGCGGTGGCACCACCGGACCGACACACCTACTACGTGCTCGCCCCGGTGCCCAACCTGCACCGGGCGCCGTTCGAATGGCGCGGCGACCTGACCCAGCGCTACACCGACCAGCTGATCGGCACCCTGGAGGAGCGCGGCTACGTCGGCTTCGGCGCCGGGGTAGAGGTGCTTCGGGCGATCACCCCCGCCGAGTGGGAGGAGCAGGGGATGGCCGCCGGCACTCCGTTCGCCGCCGCGCACACCCTCTTCCAGACCGGCCCGTTCCGCCCGTCAAACCTGCACCGCGACCTGCCGAACGTGGTCTTCGTCGGCTCCGGGACCCAGCCCGGTGTCGGCGTACCGATGGTGCTCATCTCCGGCAAGCTCGCCGCCGGCCGGATCACCGGGGAAGGCCGATGATCAGTCGCGAGAAGCACCTCGTCGAACTCGTCGACGAGTCCGGCAAGGCCCACGGCGAGACGACAGTCGCGGCGGCGCACCAACCACCGGGCCAGCTGCACCGGGCCTTCTCGGTGTTGCTGGTGGACCCGGACGGCCAGGTGCTGCTCCAGCGGCGAGCCGCGGTGAAGACCCGGTTCCCGCTGCGCTGGGCCAACTCCTGCTGCGGCCACCCCCAGCCGGGCGAGTCGCTCGCCGAGGCGGCCAACAGACGGCTGAGCGAGGAGTTGGGCGCGGGCCCGGTCGAGCTGACCGAGGTCGGCGTCTACGTCTACTACGCCGAGGACCCGGCAACCGGTCGGGTCGAGTTCGAGTACGACCACGTACTGCGAGGCGAGTTCCTGCCCAGCGCTCCACTACTGCCCGACCCGGACGAGGTGGCCGAGCTGCGGTGGGCCGACCCCGCCGCGCTGGAGGCCGAGTTGAAACTCGACCCCCGGTCGTACGCGCCCTGGCTGGGCGGGGTGGTGAACCGCTTGCTACGCCCCGCGGAGTCCCGGTCCGGCGCAACCGGCCCGGCCCTGACGCCGCCCGGATCGTCGGCGAATGACACGGCGGAGCGGTCGGGTGGTCGATGAGGCGCTGAGCGCGGGCGCTGTCGCACGTCGGTTGGGGGTCGCGGTGACGACCCTCCGCACCTGGCACCAGCGCTACGGGCTCGGGCCCAGTGAACACATCCCCGGTCACCACCGCCGGTACACACCCACCGATCTGGCCCGTCTCGAGATCATGCGACGGCTCACCGCCGAGGGGGTGAGCCCCGCCGAGGCGGCCCGGTGGGCCCGCCAGGCACCGGACCCGACGCCCAACGGCGCCGGCACCGTCGCCCCCGCCCGGATCCACCCGACCGGCCGTGACGGCGGCGGCTCCATCCCGGTCGGCCGCGCCGGTCCGGCGGCCCGCGGGTTGGCCCGGGCCGCCATGCGACTGGACGCGGCGGCGATCAGCGAGACGATCGCGCACGCACTGGCCGCCAGCGGCGTCGTCGCCACCTGGGAGGGCCTGCTGCGCCCGGTGCTCGCCGGCATCGGCGAACGGCACGCCGCCACCGCCGGCCTGATCGAGGTGGAACACCTGGTGTCCCGCTGCGTCTCGGAGGCGCTCGCCGCGGCCAGTCGGGCCAACGTTCCCACCGGGCCGGCCCGGATCCTGCTCTCCTGCGCCGACGAGGAACAGCACACCCTGCCGCTGGAGGCGTTGGCGGCGGCTCTCGCGGAGGCCGGTGTCAGCTACCGGATGCTCGGTGCCCGGGTGCCGGTGGCCGCTCTCGTCGAGGCGGTCAACCGGACCGGACCGGCCGCCGTGGTGCTCTGGTCGCACACCCGGGCCACCGCCGACCCGACCCAACTCAGCGCGCTACTCGCCGCGCCCCGACGCCCGTTGCTGGTGCTCGCCGCCGGCCCCGGCTGGCGAGCCGACACGCTGCCCGCCGGGGTGGTGCGGCCGGTCGACCTGGCCGAGGCGGTCTCGCTCTCCGCCGCCGTCCGCGACTCCCTGGACCAGTCGAGGCGTGATTGATCGCACTGTCGCCGGATCGCGGCGTGAACTACCGTCGGGCGGGTCCGCCTACCCCGACCCTCCGGGAGCGAGCAGATGCAAGCCCGCGCAGTCCTGGCGTCCGTCCTCGCCGTGGCGCTGCTCCTGTCCGGCTGCGCCCAGCCGACCCGCTCCATCACACCCGCCGCAGTTCCACAGCCTGTGGAATCGACCACGCCGCCCACCCCGAAACCGCACCCCAGCGTCACCAAGCCGGCCAAGCCGCCACTGCGGCCGCTGCCGGCCAAGCTGCCCTCCGGTCTGGGGCGCAACACCGGCGTACGCCCGGTGGCCCTGACGTTCGACGACGGGCCCAGCCCGGCCTGGACACCCAAGGTGCTCGACCAACTGAAGGCCGCCAAGGTGACGGCGACCTTCTGCGTCGTCGGTCGCGAGGTGCAGCGTCACCCGGAGTTGGTCCGGCGGATCGTCCGGGAGGGACACCAGCTCTGCAACCACAGCTGGCGTCACGACCTCGATCTCGCCCGTCGACCTGCCGGCGAGATCCGGGCCGACCTGGACCGCACCAACAAGGCCATCCGGAAGGCCGTTCCCGGCGCGAAGGTGTCGTTCTACCGGCAGCCCGGCGGCCGGTGGACGTCGGAGGTGATCGGGGTGGCCAAGGACCTCGGCATGCGTCCGCTGCACTGGTCGGTCGACCCGCAGGACTGGGACAAGCCGACAGCGGCCACGATCGGCAAGCGTGTCCACACCGCCACCCGGGCCGGTGCGATCGTTCTTCTGCACGACGGGGGCGGTAATCGGGCCGCGACACTGGCCGCATGCCCGAAGTTGATCGCCGACCTGAAGCAGCGCTTCGGCATCACCCGACTCCGCTAGAACCGGTCTGTCCTGCAGTTATGGCCCGTCCCAAGCCCTTGCCGACACCGATTTTGTCGACCGACGGAGCATCACGTATGCTTTCCAAGCCTCCGGCGGGGCCGGATGGGAGCAAGTCCGCTTGAAGTTGCGAATGTGCAATGATGGCGGGGCCGCCCTCATCGTCTAGCGGCCCAGGACGCCGCCCTTTCAAGGCGGTAGCACGGGTTCGAATCCCGTTGGGGGCACGACCGGCGTAAGCCGGAGCAAGGCAAGACCGGCGTAAGCCGGAGCAACACAAGCTAGGTCCTGTGGAGCAGTTGGAGTGCTCGCCGCCCTGTCAAGGCGGAGGTCGCGGGTTCAAGTCCCGTCAGGACCGCAGCGCTGACGCCGCGCCCCGCGCGGCGTTCTGCGTATCGGAGCAGGTCGCCTTGCCGCCGGTTCGTCCGGTTGCCGGGTAACATGAGCCGAGCGACACGGCCAGGTAGCTCAGTTGGTACGAGCGTCCGACTGAAAATCGGAAGGTCGGCGGTTCGACCCCGCCCCTGGCCACATAGCCTTTCGCCGGGCTACAGAGGTCCCCGCCAGCGGAAACGCAGGTGGGGATCTTGCTTTTTCCGGCGCCACTGCCGGCACGCGCGAGCAGAGCGCCGCGACCCCGCGACATCAGCGGCATGGCGCCGAAGCGACGACCTCCAAGATCGTGCTCGATCCAGGAAACAGGGCCCTCCACCCGCGTGCGAGGCCACTACATCAAGGATCGAGCGTGATCATGCGAGAAGGATGCCCTGGCACCGCTGCCGGCGACGCTCGGACGACAACCGCGAGCGGCGTCCATGCACTATCACCGAAACTGCTGCCTCCCGACCGGCTGAGGCAGCAGTTTCCCTGAAGATGCTCAGATCTTGGCGCCCTGTGCACGGCCACCCAGGTGAGACCGCCCCCGCACAACGAGGAACGGCGCGGCGTCAGTGGTCGCGGCGACCCTGCGGGCGGTGCTGCGTCACGCTGCCCTGGATCGCCTCCCACACGCTCCGTCCGGCCTGTCGCAGCGTCTCCCCCGCCTGCTCGGCCAGCTGCGCCGCGCCCTGGGCTGCGGCCTGCGCGGCACCCGGCAGACCACCGTCTCCATCCCCGGACGGGCTCGGACCGGATGCAGTCGACCGGCCTGGCTGGTTGCGGGTCTGCCCGGCCGCCGAACCCGCCGAACCCACCGATCCCTCGGGGCGCCGCTGCTGCCGGCCCTGTGGCTGCTGGCCCTCAGGACGCCGCCCCTCCGGCTGCGGGCCCTCCGGCTGCGGGCCCTGCGGATGCGGGCCGTGCGGATGCGGGCCGTGCGGATGCGGGCCGTGCGGATGCGGGCCCTCCGGCTGCGGGCCCTCCGGCTGCGGGCCCTGCGGATGCGACTGGTCGGCTGACCCCGGGCCGCCAGCTCGCGGCCCGGGTCCTCCGGCGTCCGGTGCCGACCCGACCGGACCCGCCCCGGATCGACCGGCATCCGCCCGATCAGAGCCCGGCCGGCCAGAACTCGGTCGACCTGAGCCCGGCCTGTCGAAACCCAGTCGGTCGCGGTCGGCCACCGGGCTGGCCGCGCCGACCTGCCGGCCCGGCTCGTCGCGTCCGTCGTCCGAGCGTCGACGTGATGCCTTGATCTCCGCTGCGCCCGCGGCCAACTGCTGGGCGCTGCGGTTCACGTCGTCGACGGCGGTGCCGGCCGTACGGGCGAGCGCCTCGATGATGTGCGGGTTGTGGTCGAGCGTGTCGAGTGCGCGGCCCAGGATTCTGGTCAGCTGCTCCAACCGCACCCGCAGTTGTGCCTCGGCGTTCACCCCATCGATGTTCAACTCGCCGCCGTTGAGGTGCACCCGTACGCCGGCGTCGACCTGGAGCAGGTTGGCCACTCGGGCCCGCAGCGACAGGTCGGCCTCCAGGCCGTCGACCGCCAGTCGGATGGAGTCGACGGAGACCTTCGGAATGTCGAGCAGGACGTCCGGGTCCCCGCTGTCGACGTTCCGGTCCGGCTCCCGCTGCTGACCGCTCTCGCTCATGCTCTCCCGCCCCACCTGCACACCGGCTCGGTCGTCCGAGCCGTTGGGCGCGGTTACCCGCTTTCCGGCGGGCCATCCCGTCCGTGACGACTCGACGACCCTCTGTCTGGAACCGGGCACCGCGCGAAGCTGCACACCGAGGCATCAGCCGGTATGGTCCGGGCCTATGGGACAGGAATTGACTGATCCGGCCGACATCCGGCAGGACGTCGGCCAGTTCTCTCTCCGGTGCAGCCTTCTCGTCCCGGGCTCCCCCGAGCACGCGTTCGCGGTCTTCACCGACGAGCTGACCGACTGGTGGGTCACCGAATACACCTGGTCCGGCCCGGACGCGCTGGCCGAGCTGGGCATGGAGCCCCGGGCCGGCGGCATGCTCTACGAGATCGGCCCGTACGGTTTCCGCGCCGACTGGGGCCGGGTGCTCACCTGGGATCCGCCTCGCCGACTGGTCTTCGTCTGGCAGATCGGCCCCGACCGGGCGCCGGTGCCGGACCCGGCCCGCGCGAGCGAGGTCGAGGTGCTGTTCCATGCCGAGGGGCCGGAACACACCCGGGTCGAGCTGGAGCACCGGCACTTCGACCGGCACGGCGAGGCTGCCGAGGGTTACCGCAGGGCGCTCACGGCCGGCTGGCACGAGTTGCTCACCCGCTACGTCGCCACGTTGTCGCGCCACCGCCCCAGCACGACGGCCTGACGACCCATCGGGTCACCGGCCGAGCCGTCGACCGGCGGCGGCGCCAAGGTCACGACCACCAAGGTTCGCGCGTTGGCCTGCCTCCGCCCCCGAACCGAAGCCGGTGCCGCCCAGGCGACGTGGCGGTGCGGTACGCAGCCGTGGGTACTCCTCGGTGAGCCGGCGCTGCACCCGGTCGGACCGGTCGGCCAGCACCAGTGCCATCGACGGTGCGCCCGTCTCGCTGGCCGCGGCCGACTCGGCCGCCCAGAGTCGACCTCCGACCACCTCCGCGAAGCCGGCCAGCCAGGAGCGGCGGAAGGCGGCGGGGTGGTCGTCAGCGGGCACCTCGGTGGCGGCCAGGCCGTGCGCCGCCTGTACGAGCAGTGAGGTGAAGAGCAGGTCGACCCGTTCCAGGTCACTGGCGAAGCCGAAGAGGTGCAGGGCGAAGCCGTTGCCCTGCCGACGGCGTACGCAGCGGCAGCGCAGCGGCTCAGCCACCGCGGCGAGCAGGCCGACCTTGTCGCGGGCGTACGGGGCGACGACGTCGAGCACTCGATCGCCGACCGGGTCGGTGGTCGGGTCCCGGGCGGCGAGCAGCGCCCGGTCGACGCCGTAGCGGGCGATCAGCTCGGTCGCCTTGGCGGTGAACGCGGCGGCCTCGGCCGGCGTGCAGGCCGGGTCCTCGGCCTGGGCCAGCAGCTTGCGCACCTTGCTGAGCATCGCCTCGGACATGCCTACAGAGCTACCACACGGGCCGGACATCATCGGGGCCGCACGGTGATCGATCGATACGTATCATCGTCACGGCCAGATGATCAGTCCGATACGGACGGTCAACCAACTGTTTGGAGGAACGAACGGATGCCATCCCCGACCGCTCGTCTGCTCGCCGTCGCCACGGCCACCGCACTGCTCTCCGTCGGCACGCCCGCGCAGGCGGAGCCCACCACGCCGACCACGCCGGTCAGCTCCGGGCCGAACGCGTTCGCCCCGCTCGCCACCTGTTACGGCGGAGCGGTCCGCTCGTACTTCGAGACCGGCCGCTACGGCGGCTCGGCCGGCCAGTACCGCACCACGACGCGCTGTCGTGACATCAACGTGCGCAACGCGAGCGTGTACGCCACAGACGCGTGCGTGATCTTCGTCGACAAGACGAGTGCCTGCAACTACTGGACCTACCTGCCGGCCAACTCGGGTTGGATCACGGTGGCGACAAACGTCCGGGACGGCGTCAACTTCCGGGTCCGCTTCGAGAACCTGCGGTACGAGTACGAACCGCTGATCGCGTACCACGCGTTCTGACCGATCCGCACGGTCGCGGCGTCCGCCCCCCGACGGACGCCGCGACCCGGCGGCGGTTCACCCGGCGCGGCTGCGCAGGGTGGCGATCGTCGAGCCGGCGAGCGTGAGCAGGCAGTCGGGGAGCAGCCCGTCGGCTGCCGCGGCGCCGAACAGCGCCTCCCCGGTCGGCTCGTCCCGATTCGCGTACGCGCTGACGAAGCGGGCCACCCAGCGGGTGTCGTACCCGGCCTGATCGATCCCCGGAAAGTCGAGCGCCGCACCGCTGGCCGCCGGCGCGTCACCGAGCATGGTCGCGGCCAGACACCAGGCGACGCCGTACGCGCCGTCCAGGCCGGCCCGGTCGACGACCGCGTCGAACGCTCCCACCACCGCGTCTCCATCGCCGGTCAGCGCCGAACGGAGCACGGCGGCCGCGTCATCGAACGTCTGCTGTGGTAGGTCGGTCACGCAGCGCACAGTAGGACGGGTGGTCAAGCGTCCCCGCAACCGTCACTGTCCGTGTTCAACGCGAGCTACCTGCGCATTACGCCACCTCCACGGTCCCGCCGCCGGCCTCGGCACGCTAATGTGCGCAGCGGACCTTCGCCGGAGGAAGGACGACCATGTTCGTATCACGCCGCTCGCGGGTAGCCACACTGGCTGCCTGCGCGACGATCCTGCTCGCCACAAGCGCTTGCGGGGATGACAAGCCCGAAGAGGCCAGCGCCCAACAGGTGCGCCTCTACGGCACGGACGGCAACATGCTCAACTCCTACCCTGCGGAGTTGAAGGAACGAGCGAGTCTCGTCGACGGGATGAAGGGCACCACGCCCCTCGTTCCGCTGCCAGACGACTTCAAGGGCCGGCTACGGGCCGTCAATCCGGCGCTGACGGACTACGTGTACTCCGCCGAGACGTACGACGCGGTGGTGATCGCCGTGCTCGCCTCCCAGTTGGCCGGGAGCACCGACCCGGCCGCCATCACCAAGCAGATCGTCGCCGTGACCAACGACGGGCAGCGCTGCGAAGACCCGGCCAGTTGTCTCACGCTGGCCCGCAACGGGCAGGACATCGAGTACCGCGGCGTGTCGCTGACCCGGGCGGGCTTCACCGACAAGGGTGAGCCGGCCACCGCGAGCTACGCCACGCTGACCTTCGACGGGCAGCAGATCAACGACGGCAAGACCGAGTTCGTCGGCGCGGGCATCGAGTCGGCGGCAAGCACCAAGACGCCGCCGAAGCCGAAGAAGCAGCGCCCGGGTGGCGCCGCCGACCAGGAGCCGCTGATCCTGGGCGGCCTGCTGCCGAAGACCGGTGACCTCTCGATCGCCTACCCGCCGATGGCCGCCGGCGCCGCGCTGGCGATCAAGGAGATCAACGCCGCTGGCGGCGCACTGGGCAAGCCGGTGACGTGGCTCGACGGCGACGACGGCACCAACCCGGCAGTGGCCAAGGCGACGGTGGCCAAGCACGTGACGGACGGCGTCAGCGTGATCATCGGTGCCGGCGGTTCGGGCATCTCCCGGGCGGTGCTGCCGGACGTGGTGCAGGCCGGGAAGATCCTCTTCTCCCCGTCCAACACCGACGCCAGCCTGACCGACGTCGACGACCAGGGCCTCTACTTCCGCACCGCCCCGCCGGACAGCCTCCAGGGCCGGGCGCTGGCCGACGTGATCCTCCGCGACGGGTCACAGAAGATCGTCATCGTCGCCCGCAAGGACTCCTACGGTGAGGGCCTCCAGGGCACCGTCCGCGAGGAGCTGGAGAAGGCCGGTATCGCCAACGACCGGCTCAAGCTGTTGACGTACGAGCCGCCGGCCGACGCGAAGGCCGCTCCGGTCGACTTCAGCGGCGGCGCGAAGGAGATCAAGGAATTCGGCGCGGACGCTGTACTGATCATCGGTTTCGGTGAGTCCGCCCAGGTGATCCGCGGCCTGGCCGACGCCGGGGTGCAGATCCGGCAGTAGGCGAGACCCGAGAACCACTACGGCCGCACCGGCTTCCCGCCGGTGCGGCCGTTTTTGGTACGCGGGATCAGCGCGGCCGGCGGCGCTCCAGGAACTCGGTCATCCGGCGGTGCTTCTCGTCGTCCTCGAACAGCACCGCCTGGCTGACCAGGTCGAGATGCGGGTGCGCGGCGGCCGGCGCGTCCACCGCCAGCTTGGTCAGCCGCACCGCCAGCGGTGAGCCCAGGGCGATCTCGTCCAGCAACGCGTGCGCCACCGTCAGCAGTTCGCCGGGCTCGTCCACCACCCGGTTCACCAGGCCGATCCGCAGGGCCTCCGCGGCGTCCACCCGCCGGCCGGTGAAGAGCAGCTCCTTGGCCCGGCCCTCACCGATCAACGCGGGCAGCCGGTGGGTCGCGCCGGCGCCAGCCAGGATGCCCAACCGCACCTCCGGTTGCCCGAAGACCGCCCGCTCCGTGCAGACCCGCAGATCGCAGGCGTACGCCAGCTCCGCGCCACCGCCCAACGCCGGGCCGTCGACGGCCGCCACGGTCGGCATCGGCAGCGCCCGGATGCGGGCGAAGGCGGCCGAGTTGATCGCGGCGAGGGCGTCCGTGCGACCCCGTTCGCGGAGCTGGCCGATGTCGGCGCCACCGGCGAAGATGCCCGACGCGCCGCCGGTGAGCAGCAGCAGGCGCGGGCGCGCCTCCAACTCGGCGCAGACCTGGTGCAGCTCGGCGATCAGGTCGGCGTCGATGGCGTTGCGCTTCTCCGGCCGGTCCAGGGTGACCACCAGCCGGTCCGGCCGCTCCTCGATCCGCAACCCGCTCACTGCTTGACACCGCCTTCCCAGCGGTAGAAGCCCTGCCCGGACTTCTTACCCAGCCGCCCCGCGGCCACCATCTCCACCAGCAGCGGCGGCGGCGCGAAGCGGTCCCCGTACGCGGCCTGAAGGGTGCGGGCGATGTCCAGCCGCACGTCGAGGCCGACCAGGTCGGTGAGCTCCAACGGCCCGATCGGGTGCCGGTAGCCGAGCACCATGGCCTTGTCGATGTCCGCCGGGCTGGCCACCTCGTCGGCGACCATCCGGATCGCCTCCAGCCCGAGGGTGACCCCGAGCCGGGAGGTGGCGAAGCCGGGCATGTCGCGTACGACGACGGGGTCCTTGCCGAGCCGGCCGGCGAGCGCGACGGCCGCGGCGGTGGTCTCGTCGGCGGTGGCCGGGCCGACCACGATCTCCAGCAGCGCCATCGCCCAGACCGGGTTGAAGAAGTGCAGGCCGACGAAGCGCTCGGGCGCGTCCAACTCGGCGGCCAGCGCCCCGATGGCGATGCTGGAGGTGTTGCTGCCCAGCAGCGCCGGGCGCAGCGCGGCGGAGTCCCGGAGCACCGCACGCTTCAGGGCGAGACGCTCCGGCACCGCCTCCACGATCACCTGGGGGGCGGGAGCGACGGCGGCGAGGGTCGGGCGCAGCGTCACCCGCTGGCGGTTCGTGGCGGCCTCGTCGGCGCTCAGCTTCCCGCGCTGCACCGCCCGCTCCCACAGCTCGGCGAGCCGGTTCAGCGCTGCCGCACCCCGCTCGGGGTCCACCTCGACCAACTCGACGGCGTGCCCTGCGCCGGCCGCCACGTACGCGATGCCAAGCCCCATCGTGCCGGCACCGACGACCACGAAACGATCGCTCATCACGCCTCCCTGTCCCGCCCGCCGACGCGCGGGGTCCCCGCTGCGCCGGCCCGGGTGTCCCGCCCGCTCCGCTCGCTCATGGTGCGACCCTAGACAGCGCGACGACCCGGCCCATGCGTGGGGGAGCGCCGGATCGGGTAATGACGGCCCGTCAACCGAGGGAAGGACCGCATCGACATGAGCCAGGCACCGGAGAGCGTCACCGACGGGGAGATCGTGGAGACCCGAGGCGACGAGCGGGTCGAACTGCTGCGCGCCGACACCAACAACGACGGCAAGACCGACGTGTGGGTGGTGGACACCGACGGCGACGGCAAGGCGGACCTGTTCCAGTTCGACACCGACGGTGACGGCAAGGTGGACATCACCATGGTCGACATCGACGAGGACGGCCAACCGGACGAGGTGGTCGACGGCGACGGCGGCCTTCCGCCCGAGCAGCTCCCCCCGACCGTCCAGGTCTGAGACGTACGGACGGCCCCCGCTCTCCGTCCGGCGGAGAGCGGGGGCCGTTCTGCTCAGTCGACGAGGCGCAGGGTGGCCAGGTAGTAGGGGGCGTCGCGGTCGTCCACATCGGTGAGCTGCCATCCGGTGCCGTGCACCAGGTTGGCGAACTCGTCCGCCGAGCAGACCAGGTAGTCGAACCACTCGGTGCTCAACTCGCGGTAGCGCAGCCGCAGCCGCAGCTGGCCACCGAGCCGGCCGCGTCGACGGTTGCGCTCGTGGTAGCCGGTGTGCAGCGGGTCACGGGTGCCGTACGGGTTGGTGCCCTGCGCGATGATCTGCGCCCCAGGCCGGGCCAGCGCGGCGAGCGCGGCCAGGAACTCGGGAGCACGCTCCCGCCCCTCGAACAGCCCGAGGTTGTTGCCGAGCAGCAGGAATGTGTCGTACCGCGACCCGTCGGCGACGTGCGTGTCGACGGTGCCGTGCACCAGCCGCCGGACCCCGCGACGCCGGCTCACCTCCAGCGCCCCCGCCGAGGTGTCCAGCCCGGTGACGGGTACGCCGCGCTCCTGGAGCAGCAGCGCGATCCGGCCGGCGCCGGTACCGATGTCCAGCGTCTCGCCGTGCGCCCGGTCCACCGCGCGGTGGTCGTACGGCTGCCACTCCGCCGGCCCGTCCAGGTAGTGCGCGGACGGGGCGCCGTTGATCAGACCGTCGTCCCGTTCGATGATCTCGATGACCGGTCGCGGCAGTCGACCACCGACCAGGGGCCGGGGGCCCACCCCTGTGGCCACGGCGAGCGTGTCTCGCAGCAGTTCGCCGATCACGTCACCGATTCGAGGTTCGACCGTCACGGCGTTCACGCTATCCGGCCACTCAGTGGCCCGCGCCGGCCGTATCCTGGCGGCGTGACCATGCTGGACCGGCTGTCGGCCGAGAAGTACATCCTGCTCACGACCTTCCGCACTGACGGTCGGGCGGTGCCGACCCCGGTCTGGGCGGTACGCGACGGGGAGGCGCTGGCGGTCTGGACCCGGGCCGACTCGGGCAAGGTGAAGCGGATCCGCCGCAACGGCGAGGTGACGGTGGCGCCGTGCGACGTGCGGGGTCGGCCACACGGGGCGGAGGTGTCAGCTCACGCCACGATCTACGGGGGCGGTGACACCGGTCGGGTCCGCGACCTGCTAAAGCACAAGTACCGCCTGATCGGTCGGCTGAGCCTGCTGGGCAGCCGGTTGCGCCGCGGCGAGGGCGGCACTGTCGGCATCCGGGTGACATTGGCCGAGCCACAGCGCTGACCCGCGTCGCTGACCCGCGGCCCGGGGTCGTGCTCGGCTGGGCACACGAAAGGGGCGGCGGATCGAGATCCACCGCCCCTGACGTAGAACTGTTGCCTGCTCAGTCGCCCTGCCGCTGCTGCGGGATCTGGCCCTGCAAGAGCGCCCTGACCTCCGACTCACGGTACCGACGGTGGCCACCCAGGGTGCGGATGGCACTGAGCTTGCCAGCCTTGGCCCACCGGGTCACCGTCTTCGGGTCGACCCGGAACATCGACGCCACCTCGGCCGGCGTGAGTAGCGGCTCTGGTTCGTGCGTTCGCGATGCCATCGGTCACTCCTCCACATGTATAGACATCGGCCGGGGTCCCGCCGGCCGACGCGTCTCCCATGGTCCGGCTAGTCCCCGATGTCCGACATGGGCCGAACGGATGAAGGTCCCTAGACGGACGGATGAACCATGCCCGATTTTTACGACTTTTACACGGCAGAAACTACCTTATTCGGACTCATGATCACGGTTCGTGATGCGTCAACTACGAGCACAACTCACCTTGGGAGCGCTCCTAGGGTGATATGCCCTAGTTGCACCGCTCCAAAAGCTGCACCGCACGCCACCGAGCCACCAACTTGTCGTACGCGGCCGACGCCTCCTCGGCCTCGCCGCGCGACAGCCCCGCGAGGCCGCTGGCGACCAGTTCGGGCGAGTCGTCAGCGGCGAGCGTCTCGTCGGAGAGCAGATCGACCAGGCCGCCGTAGTCCAGCTCGACCACGGACCGCGGATGGAACTCCTCCAGCCAGCGGGCCGCCTCCTCCACCGCCTCGGTGATCGGCGCCTCGCCCACCGACTTGCGCAGCACCGACAGCGCCCGCGACGAGCGGCGTCGCGCCTTGGAGATCTCGGTGCGGTAGCGCAACGCCCTCCGGCCCGGCTGGCTGACCAGGTCCCGCTCCTCTGGGTCGAACAGCACGAACCACCGCAGCGGTACGCCCCAGGTGGCGATCTGCTCGTGCACCCGGGGCACCCCGTGCTCCAGCACCCGGGCGCCACTGCGCCAGTCGTCCACCACCGCCCTGGCCTGCCCGGCGAGCACCGGTGGCACGAAGGCGTCGGCGAGCACCGAGGGCACCCCGTCCCGGGCGCTGAGCGCCGCCTCAGCGACCCGGATGCGCAGGTTCCAGGGGCAGACCAGCAGGCCTTCGTCCGTCTCCAGGACGTACGCCTCCTCCGGCAGGTCCGGCAGCCGGGTCCAGCCAGCACCCAGCGCCTCGATCACCGCCGTCCGCTGCCGACCGGGCCCCTCGACCGGGGCGATCGCGCGCCCCTCCGAGACGTAGCGGCGCCAGTAGCTCTGCCGGTCTCGATCGAAGGCGGCCAGCGGTTCGTACACGCGCAGGTAAGAAGCGAAGAGCGACGGCACCGCGCGATCCTCCCACGAACCACGCCCGTACGCGGTCAGCGGCCGGAGCACGCGCGCCGCACCGTGGGACGGCGGCGGCGCGTCGAGCGCCCGCCCGGCGGCCGATACTAGGCTCGATCACACCGGCAGCATCCCCGCCGGGGTCCACCAGGTCCGCGTCCCACAAGGACGCACACCACAGTAGGAGCCAACAATGGGCGTATTCGCGAGCACCGACGACCCGGTATCGACCGGTCACGAACAGGTCGTGTTCTGCCAGGACAAGCAGAGCGGCCTGAAGGCGATCATCGGGATCTACTCCACAGCGCTGGGCCCGGCGCTCGGCGGCACCCGCTTCTACCCGTACGCGAGCGAGGACGACGCCCTCGCCGACGTGCTGGACCTGTCCCGCGGGATGGCGTACAAGAACGCGCTCGCCGGGCTGGACCTGGGCGGCGGCAAGGCCGTCATCTGGGGCGACCCGGAGCAGATCAAGAGCGAGGCGCTGCTGCGTGCGTACGGCCGCTTCGTGGAGTCGCTGAGCGGCCGCTACTACACCGCCTGTGACGTCGGCACGTACGTGGCGGACATGGACGTCGTGGCCCGGGAGACCCGCTACGTGACCGGGCGCAGCGTCGAGCACGGTGGCGCCGGCGACTCGTCGATCCTCACCGCCTGGGGTGTCTTCCAGGGGATGCGGGCCGCAGCCGAGCACGTGTGGGGCACCCCGAGCCTGCGGGGCCGGCGGGTTGGCGTGGCCGGGCTGGGCAAGGTCGGCAAGTACCTCACCGGGCACCTGCTGGACGATGGCGCCGAGGTGGTCGCCACCGACGTCAACCCGAAGGCGCTGGCGTGGGTGCGCAGCAACCACCCGCAGGTCACCCTCGTCGACGACGCCAGCGCGCTGGTCGCCGCGGACATCGACGTGTACGCGCCGTGCGCGCTGGGCGGCGCCCTGAACGACGACACCGTGCCGGCGCTGCGCGCCAAGGTGGTCACCGGGGCGGCGAACAACCAGCTCGCCCACCCGGGCATCGAGAAGCTGCTGGCCGACCGGGGCATCCTCTACACGCCGGACTACGTGGTCAACGCCGGCGGCGTGATCCAGGTGGCCGACGAGATCGAGGGCTTCAACTTCGACCGGGCGAAGCTGCGGGCGACGCGGATCTACGACACCACCCGCGAGATCCTGCACCTGGCTGACGCTGAGGGCGTGCCGCCGGCGGTGGCCGCCGACCGTCTGGCGGAGCGGCGGATGGCGGACGTCGGCCGGCTGCGCGCGATCCACCTGCGCTGAGCTTTCCCCGGAGGCGGATCGACGAGATCCGCCTCCGGGCCCCGGTGCCGGGCGTCGCTGGGTAAGCTGAGCCGGGGTCAAATTTGATGCGGTTTGTCCGGTGTCACGGGTGCTAACCGTTCCGCTCCTTACCCGGTACACTGGGTGACGGCCGGATCGACGCGACGCGCAGAGCCGGCTGACGGTAACCCGAGGTGCCGAACGATGGCATCCCCATGTACCGTAAGAGCCACGAGAGATGCCTGACGTCATCGGGGCCCGCCTTCGGGCTGCCCCGCATTCTGTGCGAGGGGGTCGAGCCATGGGGCGCGGCCGTGCTAAGGCCAAGCAGACTAAGGTGGCGCGGGAGTTGAAGTACCACTCCCCGAACACCGACCTCACCGCTTTGCAGCGCGAACTGGCGGGTGCTGGTAAGTCTGAGCACCACTTCGACGACGACTCTAAAGAGTTCGTCGACGACGATGATGAGGATCACGCGGACGACGATCCGGATCCCTGGGTCCGTCCGACCCGCTGACCTATCGGCGCAGCTGAGCACGCGGTAACCCCCGCGTGCTCACGCACGTCCCGTGCAGGTGCAGTAGCCGACGATCAGGGGCCTGGCCCGACCGGATCCACTCCGGTCGCTCGACAGGCCCCTGACAACGGCTCCCTCAGCGCGGGCGATTGTTCCAGTTGTAGAACGTCGGGATGTTCTCGAAGTGGTTCCAGGCGCAGACCGCGCTGGAATCCTCCGCGCCCGACACCTCCGAACGCAGCCGCCGTGCGTCCTCGGCCTCCTGGAGCAGCACGACGAGCGCGGGACCCGCGTCCCGCACCCGTTCGGTGACTCCGTCGTCCGCTTCGCGCTCAGGCCGCCGGTGACTGGTGGTCTCGGGCATGCTCCAACACTCCCTCCAATAGGCGGATCTTGCTGTTGCGGCAGTGCTCGGTCTCCGTACCGTCAAAACGCCCCAGTTCGAAGTAACGGTTGGCGGCATGGCCGCCACCGCAGAAGCCGAAGTACGGGCAGGACGCCCGACACGCCTCCACCCCGGCCAGGAACTCCCTCACCCACGGCGTCGTCGCCGCGTTGCCGAGGATCTGCGCCAACGGCGTCGTCAGCACATTGCCGCTGCTGAAGTCGCCGTAGTGGGGGTCGGTGAAACCGGCCAACTCCGGGGAGAGCACGATCACCGAGCCGTCGTGACCGATGGTCGGGATCGGGTCCAGGTGGCGGGGCAGCACACCGTCCGCCGAGTTGTCGAGCACCGCCGCGGCGTAGCGCAACGACCACTCGATCTCCCGGAGGTGGATCCGGGGCTCCCGGCGCCACGCCCCGACCAACTCCGCCCAGAACGCGGAGACCTTCGACGGGTCGTGGCGGTTGTCGCGGGTGTTGACTCCCTCGGTCTCCTCGATGTTGATGCCCAGCACGTCGCAGCCCAGCTCGAGGAAGTAGTCGTACAGCTCGGTGGCGAGCCCCGGCTCGGGCCGGGACACCACGGCCAGCGCGGAGAAGGGCAGACCGCGCCGCCGCAGCACCGAGATGCCGTGCAGGATCCGGTCGTACGCCGGCTGACCGCCCCGGTTGACCCGGTCGCCGTTGCGCGCCCGGGGCCCGTCGACGCTGACACTCACCCGCATCTCGTGCCGGGCGAAGAAATCGCACCAGTCGTCGTCGATGAGGGTGGCGTTTGTCTGCACATGGTGCTCGACCTCTGGCCCGAACGGGGCGATCAGAGCGGCCAGGTGCTCTCGACCAGCGGCCAGGGGCTCGCCGCCATGCCACACGACGGAGAACCGACCGTTCGCCGCCCAGGGATTGACGGCGGCCGCGACCGCCTCGGCCACCGCCACCGGCATCCGGCGGTCGGCGGCGCGAAACGGCAGATAGCAGTACGCGCAGTCGAGGTTGCAGAGGGTGGTGGGCTGCATGACGACGTACGACGGGACGGCGGCCAGACCGCGCATCCCGCTGAACGACTGTCCCCGAGCAGCCATCGCCCTCCTTCGCCTAGCCTGAGGGGCGGTCGGGAAGCCTCGGAGCGAGCGAGGCGGAGTTCCCGACCGTCTCTGAAGGGTGCCCTTCAGGCTAGGCGGCATTGGCCACTCGGGTGAAGCCCTGATCAGGTGCCCGTACGATCACCGGAGGGTGATCATCCTCGGGTGTGCTGACCGACCATCTGCACGTTGCCGGTGCCCTCGATGATCTCGCCGGCCTGCCACGCCTCGACGCCACGGCCGGTCAGGGTGGCCAGCGCCCGGTCGGCGTCCTCGGCCGAGACGATCGCGAACATGCCGACGCCCATGTTGAAGGTCGACTCCATGTCGTGGTCGTCGATCCGACCCTTCGTCTGGATCAGGTCGAAGATCGGCTGCGGCTTCCAGGTGGACCGGTTGACCACCGCGTCGACGTGCTCGGGCAGCACCCGGACCAGGTTGCCGGGGATGCCGCCGCCGGTGATGTGGGACAGCGCCCGCACCTCGGCCTCGGCGATCAGCTTGAGGCAGTCCTTGGCGTAGATCTTGGTCGGCGTGAGCAGCTCCTCGCCGAGGGTCCGCTGCCGACCGAAGTCGTCGATCACGATGTCCAGACGCATCCGGGCCGCGCCCAACAGAACGTGGCGGACCAGCGAGTATCCGTTGGAGTGCAGGCCGGAGGAACGCATGGCGATCACCACGTCGCCCACCTCGACCCGGTCAGGGCTCAGGATGTCGGCTTCCTCGACCACGCCCACGCCGGTCGCGGAGATGTCGTACTCGTCCGGACGCAGGACACCGGGGTGCTCGGCGGTCTCGCCGCCCAGCAGGGCGCAGCCGGCGTAGCGGCAGCCGTCGGCAATGCCCGCGCCGATCTCGGCGACCTTGTCCGGCACGACCTCGCCGGTGGCGATGTAGTCGAGCAGGAACAGCGGCTCGGCGCCGCAGGCCACCAGGTCGTCGACGACCATGGCGACGAGGTCGATGCCGACCGTGTCGTGAATGTCCATCTGCTGGGCGATCACCAGCTTGGTGCCCACCCCGTCGGTGGAGGACGCCAGGATCGGGCTCTTGTACTTCTTCGTGTCCAGCCGGAACAGGCCGGCGAAGCCACCGAGGTCACCGAGCACCTCGGGACGGCGGGTCTGCCGCACCTTCGACTTGAGCAGCTCCACGGCGCGGTCACCCGCGTCGATGGAGACACCGGCGTCGGCGTACGAGACCGAGCGTTTGCGCGCCTGGCGGCCAGCACCGCCCGTCCACGGCTGGCGGTCGCCGCCGGCGCCGGTCGGGCTGCTTCCTGCGCCGCTGCGCTCGGACACGTGCGTCACGGTTCTCCCCTTTGGTTCTCGGTGCCGCCGGCGGTAGCCGGGCCGCGCCGGTTGGTGCTACGGGCGGTTTGCGGTAACGCCACCCGGAGTGGCGACGGACGAGCCGTTGGTGTGCGGGGCCTCCGGCGCCGAGTTGGCGACGCGTCGACCCACCCCTTCGAGCACGTGCTTGCCGATCAGGTTGCCGGCTGGCAACTCGATCGGGTACTCCCCATCGAAACACGCCCGACACAACCTGGTCTTCGGCTGCTCGGTCGCGGCGATCAGGCCGGGAAGGGATACGAAGCCCAGCGTGTCGGCGCCGATGGAGCGCCGGATGCCGTCGTTGTCCAACCCGTTGGCCAGCAGCTCCGCCCGGGTGGCGAAGTCGATGCCGTAGAAGCACGGCCAGCTGACCGGCGGGGAGGAGATTCGGACGTGCACCTCCAGCGCCCCCGCCTCACGCAGCATCCGCACGATGGCGCGCTGGGTGTTGCCGCGCACGATCGAGTCGTCCACCACCACCAACCGCTTGCCGCGGACGTTCTCCCGCAGCGGGTTGAGCTTGAGCCGGATGCCGAGCTGACGCAGGGTCTGCGACGGCTGGATGAAGGTGCGACCCACGTACGGGTTCTTCATCAGGCCGGCGCCGTACGTGATGCCGGACGCCTCCGCGTACCCGATGGCGGCCGGAGTGCCCGACTCGGGCACCGGGATCACCAGGTCTGCCTCGACCGGGTGCTCCTTGGCCAACTGCCGGCCGATCTGCACCCGCGCCGAGTGGACGTTGCGCCCGGCGATCGTGGCGTCCGGGCGGGCGATGTAGACGTACTCGAAGAGGCAGCCCTTCGGCTCCGGCGCGGCGAACCGGGTGGAGCGCAGCCCGTTCTCGTCGATCGCGATCAGCTCGCCCGGCTCGACCTCGCGCACCACGCTGGCGCCGACGATGTCCAGGGCGGCCGTCTCGCTGGCGACTACCCAGCCGCGCTCCAGGCGGCCGAGCACCAGCGGGCGGACACCGTGCGGATCGCGGGCCGCGTAGAGGGTCGCCTCGTCCATGAAGACGAAGCTGAACGCGCCGCGCAGCTGCGGCAGCACCTCCAGCGCGGCCGCCTCGACCGACAGATCCGGTCGACTGGCGAGCAGCATCGTCACCAGGGAGGTGTCGTTTGTCGAACCATCGGCGATGAGGCCGCGCTCGGCGACCTCCTTCTCCAGCTCGGCCGTGTTGACCAGGTTGCCGTTGTGGGCCAGCGCAATGGTCGTGCCTGAGGTGGTCGACCGGATCGTCGGCTGGGCGTTCTCCCAGTTGGACGCGCCGGTGGTGGAGTATCGGGCGTGCCCGATCGCCAGGTGACCACGCAGGCTGGCCAGGGTGGGCTCGTCGAAGACCTGCGCCACCAGGCCGAGGTCCTTGTAGACCACCACGCCGGAGCCATCGCTCACCGCGATGCCCGCCGCCTCCTGGCCACGGTGCTGCAGGGCGTAGAGGCCGAAGTAGGTCAGATTGGCAACCTCTTCGCCGGGGGCCCAGACACCGAAGACGCCACAGGCGTCCTGGGGGCCAGGTCGTTGGGGGTCAAGGTCGTGGCTCAGCCGGCCGTCGCCTCGGGGCACCTACCGCTCCCTCATGCTGGTCTGGACCGGCCGGGCGGGGATCACGGGCGGATCCACTCTCCTCTGCCGGGACCACTGTCATCGCCTGACAGTGTACGCGAATCGACGTCAATACAGAAAGTCACGATTCCCCTGCTCAGCGTCACGGCCAGTGGGACATCGGGACGACTAGAGGGGCAGATACGCCGAGAGGTCCGCGCGGTTGCCACTCATCTGGACGCGACCGTCGGTGACCGCCGACGCCCAGTCGAGCCTGCCGGTGGCCAGCTCCAACCAGGTGTTCGGGGCCATCTCGACCACGTTTGGTGGATTTCCCCTGGTGTGTCGAGGCCCCGGTACGCACTGGATCGCCCCGTATGGTGGAACGCGCACCTCCACCGATCGGCCGGGGGCGCGCTCCGCGAGGACGGCCAACAACGACCGGACCGCCTCCCGGAACACCGGCCGTTCGGGTGTACGCCCCTCGTCGAGCGCCGACAACGCGGCTGCAACGGCAGCGGACTTACTGTGCGGAGAGGACACGACGGGACGATACGACCCTCAGGCCAGACACGCGACGCTGGCCCTGGGTCGCGCTCATGCAGTCGGACAAGGCATAGTTGCCGACGGCGTATTCGTACCGTGATGATCCCCGGCCCGGCGCCCCGCCGGTCAGAGGGAAGTCAGCCCGGAAGGCGGTGGACGTGTCAACACACCGACGTGCCTGGAAGCAGCGGGCCGGTGTGGTCGTAGCGCTGGTTGCCGGCGCTCTGCTCGCCGTCCCCGCCACACCAGCAATGGCCGCAGATGTCAGCGTTTCCCCCGGCTCGATCACAGTAAACGCCGGCAGCGACGCCACGATCACCGTAAGTGTCACCCCGGGTAACGGTGACGACAAGGCGACGATCAGCCTGGCCGGCCTGCCCTCGGGTGTTCGATGCGCCAGCGGTTGCGGCGAGGTTGACTTCCCCGGCCTGGGCAATCAGGCGAGGTCGCAGCTGGTCCGGATCGCTGCCAACGACAACGCTGGCGACGCGACAGCGACCGTCACGGTGGCCGTCGAGGCCGAGTCCGGCCCGGACACCGCCACCGTCTCGCTGACCGTCAAGGGCAAGGCCGCTCCGCCGCCGCCGCAGAACCAGACCGTGCGGTCGATCTCCGGCAAGGTGATCTCGCAGGCCAACAGCAAGGCGGTCGCGAACGCGGTGGTCATGCTGCGCGACAGCACCGGCCGGCAGCTCGACACCACAAGCAACGGAAGCGGCGACTTCCGCTTCACCGGCACCACCGACAAGCCGATCGCACCCGGTCGGATCGACCTGGGCGCGAGCTTCGACAACGTGGTGGCCACCAAGACCATCAACGCTGCCGCCGGACAGGCCGTCACCGGGCAACGGATCAGCCTCGCGATCAAGGTCGAGGTGACGCCCAGCGCCACCCCGTCCCCCACCCCCGAGGCCACCGCCACCGAAGAGGCGACCGAGGAGGGCACCGAGGAGGAGCCCACCGAGGAGGCCAGCCAGGGCGCTCCGGCGAACGCCGCGAACAACGAGGACAGCGGCGGCATCGGCTCGTACCTGATCATCCTGCTCGGTGGTCTCCTGGTCGCCGCCGGTGTCGGCACGATCGTGCTGCTCTGGATGAAGCGCAGGGAGAACGGCGACGACGACGACGCCCCGGCGGCTGCCGGTGGCGGCGGTGTGGTGCCGCCCTCGCGCGGCGGGTTCCGTGGCCCCGACGACCAGACCCGGGTGGTCGGCGGTCGTCCCGGCGGCGGAGCGGACCCGACCATGGTCGGCGGCGCGGCGCTGAGCGAGGCGCCGACGATGATGCACCGCCCGGTGGTCGACGACGTTCCGCCGGACCCGTACGGCGCGCCTGCCCAGGCGTACGGCGGCGCGGGTCAGCAGGGCTGGGGCGGCGCCGGATACGGCGAGGAGCCCGCGTCCGCCGGGTACGGTGCCGGCGGCTACGGCAACGCCCCCGCTTCCGGTGGCGGCTACGGCGCTCCGGCCGGCCCGGAGGGCGGGTACGGCGCCGGTGCGGCCGGTGACGGTTACGGTGCCGCGCCCGGTGCCGGTTACGGCAATGCTCCGGCCTCCGGTGCCGGCTACGGGAACGCCCCAGCCTCCGGTGGCGGCTACGGCGGTCGTGACTACGACGCCCCGGGTGGCACCGCCGCCTACCCGCCGGCTCCCGCTGGCGGACCGGCGTACGGCGAGCGGTTCGACGAGCCGACCGGCCGGTACACCGGTGACAGCACCCAGTACCCGGCCCCGGCCGACCCGTACGCCACAGGCGTCTACCAGCCGGAGCAGGGGCAGGGGTACGGCCAGCCCGATGCCGCCCCGTACGGCGGTCGCGCCGCCGAGCCGACCGCAGGGTACGGCGCTCCGGAGGCTGGCGGGTACGACCAGGGCGGCTACGGTCAACCGGCCGGCGGATACGACCAGGGCGGCAACTACGGCCAGGAGCCTCCGCAGCAGCGCGGCGGCTACGACGACCGGGGCTACGACCAGGGCGGCTACGGCCAGCCCGCCGGCGGATACGACCAGGGCGGCAACTACGGCCAGGAGCCTCCGCAGCAGCGCGGCGGCTACGACGACCGGGGCTACGACCAGGGCGGCTACGGCCAGCCCGCTGGGCGGAACCGACCGGACACCCCGCCGCCGCCACCGACCGAGCGCGGCGGTCGCCGCCTCGACTGGCTGGACGACTGACCCACCACAGCACATGGAAACGGCCACCCGGAGATCCGGGTGGCCGTTTCGCTGTCCCAAGAAAAACCCGACCCCGCGCCGATCTTGCAGTTTCGGTCGCCTTTACGGGCGGAATGCCCTTTACGTCGGGACAGAAAGTGCAAGATCGCTGCGGGGTCGGGGCGCGGGGTCGGGGCGCGGGGTCGGGGCGCGGGGTCGGGGCGCGGGGTCGGGGCGCGGGGTCGGGGCGCGGTCAGGCGGCGGAGAAGACGCCCTGGTGGAGCACCGGCACGACGTCCGACACGCCGATCCGGACGGCGATGTCCACGTCCGCGGCGAAGCCGCTCTCGGTCAACTCCCGTCCGGAGACGCTGCCGCGCACCGCGGCGGGTAGATCCGGGGTGCTCGCCAGCGCGGCTAGCGCCATGGCGGCCTCCACCGAGAGCCCACCCGGCACGCCGGACAGGGCGTCCAGCACCGACGCGGCGCCGAGTTGGTCCTCCACCGACGGGCGCAGCGACCCGTCCGGCCACCGCTCCCCCGAGGCGATCACGCCGATCGGGGAGTCGAGCGTGCCGTACCCCTGGCGGCGCAGCCAATGCCCGACGGCGCGTGCGTTGCGCAGGCACGCCGCTACCACCGGCAGGCCGGTGGCGCTGGCGGCGGCGCTGATGGCGGAGCCGTTCGGGGAGGGCAGCACGAGGTCGGCCACCACGGGCGCGGTGCTCAGCGCGGCGGGCGAGAGCGACCACGGATGTTCAGTGGTCGTCTGCCGCCGCCCGACCGCAGCGGTCGCACCGACCCGGAGGGCGTACTCGGCGGCCTGCTCACCCCAGGGGAACGGGTGCACCCGCATGCCCCTGGCGACCGCCACCTCCACGGCGGTGGTGAACGAGAGAACGTCCACCACCACCAGCGCCGCGCAGACCCGGCCGAGTTCGGCCGCCCCGGTCAGCCCCCAGTCGAACCGGGCACCCGATCCGGGTTGGCCGTAGACGGCGGCCGTCAACGCCTCAGCGCTCGTCAGGCGACGGCTCGGCGACACCGGAGTCAGACTCGGACGCCCCGCCCGGCTGCTCCGACCCGATCGGCTCGACCGCGCCGGTCTCCGGGGACGGACCCGAGGAAGCGATCGGCTCGGAAACCACAGCCGCCGCGTCGACCGGCTCGGCCTGCGCGACAGGCAGCGGAACGGCCTCGACCGCACCCGCCACACCGGCGGCCGGCGCTGGCACCTCGACGGCCGCCGAGCCCCCGAAGAGGCGCGGCAACGTCTCGGTGTGCGCCGTGCGCAGCTCGTCCAGGCCGATCCGGAACTGGCCGTGCACCTCGAGCGCACCACCGGACGGGTCGGTGACGCCGATCAGCTCGAACGGCACGCCCCGCTCGGCGCAGAGCGCCGCGAACGCCTTGTCGTGGCCGCGCGGCACCGAGACCAGCGCCCGCGTGGCGGACTCGCTGAACAGGTAGACGAACGGCATCGAGCCCTCGGCGAACTGCTCCGGCACCGCGACCCGGGCACCGACGCCGCGACGCAGGCAGGACTCGACCAGGCTCTGGGCCAGGCCACCGTCGGAGAGGTCGTGTGCCGAGCTGAGGTGACCGACGCGGGCCGCCTCGGCCAGCAACTCGGCGAGCGCCTTCTCGCGGAGAAGGTCGACCTGCGGCGGAATCCCGCCGAGGTGCTCGTGCGTCACCCAGGCCCACTCCGAGCCGGACAGCTCCACGTTCGTCTCGCCGAGCAGGTAGAGCTGGTCGTGGTCGCCACCGGCGCGCGGCACGAAGCCCATCGGCACCCGGTCGGCGACGTTGTCCAGCACGCCCAGCACGCCGACCACCGGGGTCGGGTGGATGGCCGCCGCGCCGGTCTGGTTGTAGAAGCTGACGTTTCCGCCGGTCACCGGGATGCCCAGCTCCAGGCAGCCGTCCGCCAGGCCGCGCACGGCCTCGGCGAACTGCCACATCACGCCCGGGTCCTCCGGCGAGCCGAAGTTGAGGCAGTCGGTCACGGCGATCGGCTTCGCGCCGGTCACCGCCACGTTCCGGTACGCCTCGGCCAGGGCCAGCTTGGTGCCGTTGTACGGGTCCAGTCGGGCGTACCGGCCGTTGCCGTCGACCGACAGCGCCACACCGAGGCCGGTGCGCTCGTCGATCCGGATCACGCCGCCGTCCTCCGGCTGGGCGAGCACTGTGTTGCCCAGCACGTAGCGGTCGTACTGCTCGGTGACCCAGCTCTTGTCGGCCAGGTTGGGCGACGCGATCATGCGCAGCACGGTCTCCCGCAGCGCCTCCGGGTCGGCCGGGCGGGGCAGCGTCTCGGCCCGGTCGGCCTGGAGCAGGATCAGGTCGGCCGGCTCGCGCATCGGCCGGGCGTAGACCGGGCCGTCGTCGACAAGCGAACCCGGCGGCACGTCGACGACCAGGTGGTCCTGCCAGGTGATCAGCAGTCGACCCGGGCTGCCGTCCGGCTCCGGTGCGGTGACCTCACCGATCGCGGTGGCGAGGACGCCCCACTTCTCGCAGGTCTTGAGCACCGCGTCGAGCTTGTCCGGCGCGACGACCAGCAGCATCCGCTCCTGCGACTCGCTGGCCAGGATCTCGTGCGGGTCCATCGAGGGCTCGCGCAGCGGCACCCGCTCCAGCCAGACCCGCATGCCGGTGCCGGCGGCGGCGGCGGTCTCGGTGAGCGCGCAGGTCAGGCCAGCGCCACCGAGGTCCTGGATGCCGACGACCAGCTCGGCGTCGTACAGCTCGAGGCAGGCCTCGATCAGCAGCTTCTCGGTGAACGGGTCGCCGACCTGCACGGCCGGGCGACGCGCCTCGCTGCCCTCGTCGAAGGTGGCGCTGGCCAGCACCGAGACACCGCCGATGCCGTCGCGGCCGGTCTTGGCACCCATCAGGACGACAACGTTGCCCGGGCCGGCGGCGGCCTTGTTCTGCAGCCGACTGACCGGCAGCACGCCCAGGCAGAGCGCGTTGAGCAGCGGGTTGCCCTGGTACGAGGGGTCGAAGACCAGCTCGCCACCGATGTTGGGCAGGCCCAGGCAGTTGCCGTAGCCGCCCACGCCGGCGACCACACCGGTGAGCACCCGGGCGGTGTCCGGGTGGTCAGCGGCACCGAAGCGCAGCGGGTCCATCACCGCGACCGGGCGGGCACCCATGGCGAGGATGTCCCGGACGATGCCGCCGACGCCGGTCGCCGCGCCCTGGTACGGCTCGACGAAGCTCGGGTGGTTGTGAGACTCGACCTTGAAGGTCACCGCCAGCTCGTCGGAGATCTGCACGACACCGGCGTTCTCACCGATGCCGGCGAGCATCCGGTCGCTGTGCGGGGCCTTTTCGCCGAACTGACGCAGGTGCACCTTGCTCGACTTGTAGGAGCAGTGCTCGCTCCACATGATCGAATACATCGCCAGCTCGGACTGCGTGGGCCGGCGGCCGAGGATCTGCCGGATCCGGTCGTACTCGTCGTCGCGCAGGCCAAGCTCGGTGTACGGCTGAAGCTCGCCCGGGGTGCCACCGGCGCGCGGCACGGTGTCCACGCCCTCGGTCCAGACGGCGGCGGCCGGCTGGGCGGGAGCGGTCGCCGGTGCGACCGGCTGCGCCGCGTTCGGCTCGGCCGGCTGCGCCGGGGCGGAGTACGCCTCCGGCGTGTCGCGTACCGGGTCCGGATGGGTGGTCATGACCTCTCCTCGCTGCGCTCGTGCCCGCCAGGCCGGCGGTTGAGCTGACCGATGATCGTGCCGCCGGTCATGCCGGCGCCCCCACCAGGTGCTTGAGGACCGACGTGAAGAAGCCGAGGCCGTCCAGCGAGGGGCCGGTGAGCGCCTCCACCGCGTGCTCGGGGTGCGGCATGATGCCGACCACGTTGCCCGCGGCGTTGGTGATCGCGGCGATGTCGCGCTGGGACCCGTTGGGGTTGCCGCCGACGTAGCGGGCGACCACCCGACCCTCGGCTTCGAGCTGGTCCAGCGTCGCGGTGTCAGCGACGTAGCAGCCCTCGCCGTTCTTGACCGGGATGAGCACCTCCTGGCCGGGCTGGAAAGCGTTGGTCCACGCCGTCCCGGCCGACTCGATGCGCAGGACCTGGTCCCGGTTGCGGAAGTGCAGGTGCTGGTTACGGGTGAGCGCACCCGGCAGCAGGTGCGCCTCGCAGAGGATCTGGAAGCCGTTGCAGATGCCGAGCACGGGCAGACCACCCTGGGCGGCGTCCACGATCGTCTCCATCACCGGGGCGAACCGGGCGATGGCACCGCACCGCAGGTAGTCACCGTAGGAGAACCCGCCGGGCAGGACGACAGCGTCGACACCGTGCAGATCCGGGTCGCCGTGCCAGAGCCGGACCGGCTCGGCGCCGGCGATCCGGACGGCCCGGGCCGCGTCCCCGTCGTCGAGCGAGCCGGGGAAGGTGACCACACCGACCCGGGCGGTCACGAGCGGGCGTCCGCAGTCTCGTCGGCCTCGACCAGGCGGACGGTGAAGTCCTCGATGACCGGGTTGGCGAGCAGTTTGTCGGCAATCTCCCGAGCGCGGTCCAGGTCCGGTTCACCGGTGAACTCGATCTCGATCCGCCTGCCGATCCGAACCGAGGCGACGTCACCGACGCCGAGTCGGGGCAGCGCGTTTGCGACGGCCTGGCCCTGCGGATCAAGGATCTCGGGCTTGAGCATGACGTCGACGACGACGCGAGGCACTGGGCACTCCTGACTGTGTACGCAGTTGGGTGCCGACCCACAATGGGCGAGCGCAGCCAGCGTACCTGGCAGATATCGCCGCGGACGCACCGGCCGGGTGCAGTTCAGGCAGTGATCGACATTACTGACGCTCAGTCTGACCTGTCAGGCGCGACAGGTGGCCCTAGCAGGACATATACGGCGCAGCGGGTGGCCGAATCGTTACATTGGGCAACCTCGATCACCTCCTTGATAACGATCGCGTCGCGCCCTACTCTACATCGACGTAAGTCGATTTCGCTGGCTCCGGGAATCCCCGCGGCCCGGCACCATCCGCACCCGGCGACCCCGGGCGCGCCCCGTCCAAGGAGTCCACCCGATGCGCATCCGCCCCCTGCTCGCCGTACTCAGCACCGCGCTTATCGGCGCCCTCGGCGTCACGTCCGCCGCCTCCGCCGCCCCCGCCGGCCCGCAGCCCATCATCGGCGGCGGCACCGTCTCGTCCGCGCCGTGGGCCGCCGCGGTGCTCAGCAACGGCTCGTTCACCTGCTCCGGCAGCGTCATCGCCGCGCAGTGGGTGCTCACCGCCCGGCACTGCATCAGCGGCACCATGTCGGTGCGCGTCGGAAGCGTGAACCGCACCTCCGGCGGGGTCACCCGCACGGTCAGCGCCACCTACACCCGCAACGACCTCGCCCTCATGCGGCTCTCCAGCACCGTCAGCACCTCCGCGGTGAGCCTGGCCAGCAGCAACCCGCCGATCAACTCGACGAACTCGATCTACGGCTGGGGCATGACCTGCTACAGCGGCTGCTCGGCGTCGACCCAACTGAAGACCGCCACCGTCCGGGTGACCAGCAACAGCGCCACCGACGCGTACGGCGGCCAGGCGATCCGCAGCACCCGGGTCAACGGCAACGCCTGGCGCGGTGACTCCGGCGGCCCGCAGTTCTACAACGGTCAGCAGGTCGGCGTCGCCTCCACCGCCGACGGGTCGAGCATCCAGAACTACGGCAGCGTTGCGTACAACCGGGCCTGGATCACCTCGGTGGCCGGTGTCTGACGGTTAGCGCCCCGCTCGGCGCGGATGGTCGGCCACGTGCCGGCCGTCCGCGCCGCGTCGTTTTGCAGCATCCGATCAGGTGAACAATGCACACGATCGGGTCGGGCCACTCCTGACAGCATCGGAAACGTGCTGGTCGTGACGACAGAGCAACTGCCCGGCTACGAGATCCGCCAGATTCTCGGTGAGGTGGTGTCATCGATGGCCAGGACGCGCAACCCGTACCGCGAGGGTGTGAAGAACCTGCGCGGTGGCGCGTACGACCCGATGGCCCCGGACAACCTGACCCGGTGGCGCACCGACTCGGTGGCCCGCCTCGGCGAGGAGGCCCTGCGGCTCGGCGCGAACGCGGTGATCGGCATGCGGTTCGACAGCCGGGACTGTGGCGAGATGTGGATGGAGATCTGCGCGTACGGGACGGCAGTTGTCGCCGTACAGAAGATGCCCGAGGTCATGCCGGCCGACCAGCCGGCGGTCGCAGCGGGAACCGCGGAGGTCGCGGGCATCACGGAGTCGCCCGGCGGCATCGCCGAACCCGCCAGCGCCCCCAACCTGAGAACCGCCGCCGAAACTCCAACCGGCGAGTAACGCCCGACCTCACCGCCCAGCCCAGCCCGTCGCCCCGCCCTTCCCCTGTTGATCAAGAGGTTTCGGTCATCAGGGATATCGAAGATGACGCAAACCTCTTGATCACCCGGGAGGGGGGTGGGGTGGGGTGGGGGTGGGGGGTTAGAGGATGGGGGGTGGGCTGTAGGTGGCGGCTTCTGGGTGGGCGGTTACCACTGTGGTGATGCGGCTTGTCACCGCTGCCACCTGGGCTTGGGCGGCGCCCACGAAGGCGTTGCGGTCGGCGACCAGGGTGTCGATGTCGGCGCGGGACAGCCCGAGTCGGCCATCCGCCGCCAGGCGGTCGAAGAGGTCGTTCTCCGGTGAGCCCTTCTCGCGCATCGCCAGGGCCACCGCCACCGCGTGCTCCTTGATCACCTCGTGGGCGACCTCCCGGCCGACGCCCCGCCGGACCGCCGCGACCAGGATCTTCGTGGTGGCCAGGAACGGCAGGAAGCGCTCCAACTCCCGGTTGATCACCGCCGGGTACGAGCCGAACTCGTCGAGCACTGTGAGGAACGTCTGGAACAGCCCGTCGGCGGCGAAGAACGCGTCCGGCAGCGCCACCCGGCGGACCACCGAGCAGGACACGTCCCCCTCGTTCCACTGGTCACCGGCCAGCTCGCCGACCATCGACAGGTAACCCCGGATGATCACGGCGAAGCCGTTCACCCGCTCCGACGAGCGGGTGTTCATCTTGTGCGGCATCGCGCTGGAGCCGACCTGACCCGGCTTGAAGCCCTCGGTCGCCAACTCCTGGCCGACCATCAACCGGATCGTGGTGGCCAGCGACGACGGCGCGGCGGCCGTCTGGGCCAGCGCGGCCAGCACGTCGAAGTCGAGCGAGCGCGGGTAGACCTGCCCGACGCTGTCCAGCACCCGGGAGAAGCCCAGGTGCTGGGCGACCCGTCGCTCCAACTCGGCCACCTTGTCGGCGTCGCCGTCGAAGAGGTCGAGCTGGTCGGCGGCAGTGCCGACCGGCCCCTTGATCCCCCGCAGCGGGTAGCGGGCGATCAGGTCCTCCAGCCGCTCGTACGCGATCAGCAGCTCCTCCGCCGCCGACGCGAAGCGCTTGCCCAGCGTGGTGGCCTGCGCCGCCACGTTGTGCGAACGACCGGTCATGACCAGCTCGGAGTGCTCGTGGGCCAGCCAGGCCAACCGAGCCAGGGTGGCCACCACCCGATCGCGGATCAGCTCCAGCGAGGCGCGCACCTGGAGCTGCTCGACGTTCTCGGTGAGGTCCCGGGAGGTCATCCCCTTGTGCACGTGCTCGTGCCCGGCGAGCGCGCTGAACTCCTCGATCCGGGCCTTCACGTCGTGCCGGGTGACCCGCTCCCGCTCGGCGATCGAGGCGAGGTCGACCTGGTCGAGCACCCGCTCGTACGCCTCGACAACGCCGTCCGGCACGGACACGCCCAGGTCGCGCTGAGCGCGGAGAACGGCGAGCCAGAGCCTCCGCTCCATCCGTACCTTCTCCTCCGGGGACCAGAGGGCGACCAGTTCGGGCGAGGCGTACCGGTTGGCCAGCACGTTGGGGATCGTCGTCACGTGCCTCATTCTCTCCTACCCGGTGGGTCGCCCAGCCGCGAGGCCACTACCGGAGCCGGTGGGACACGCTGGCCGGTTTGTCGGCCGGGCGGTGTGCTACCAGCCGGCCTCGGCGCGATCGCGATGACCGGCGGCACCCTGCCGGCCACCGGGCGCCGTCGTGCGAGGGCACAGTCAGCGCAGCTCGTAGACCGTGACGCTGCCGGAGACGAGGCGTACCTCAGCCAACCCGGCCAACGCGGGCGACACCTCGCCGGCCCGGGTGTCGGCGAACAGCCAACGGACCCGGTAGTCGACGCGCAACTGGTCCAGGTCGGCCGCGGTGGGGGCCTGGAACACCCTCTCGTTCAGCGCGAACCGGGCCGGGTCCGGCGGATCCTGTCGTACGTATCCGAGACCCCGCCGTCCGTTGGCGGCAAGGGCGGCATCGGTGTAACCCCAGCTCTCCACCACCGTCCGGTGCCCACCCAGTCCGGTCACCCAGTAGGCGCGGGCGTCGCAGTGCGCGGTGGTTTGAACCGGCCGGCAGTGCACGTTGGTGGCCACCACGTCGTCGTCCGCGGCGTGCTCGTCCAGCCACAACGCGGCCCGCATCTCCGCTGCCGTCACTGTGGAAGGCTGCGCGACCGACGCGGGCAACCCCGGTGCGACCTGGACGTACCGGACGGCACCGTCGACGCCCCGGGCGACGCTCGCGCCCAGCAGCGCCGCCGTGACGCCAGCCAGCGCCACCGCCACTGTCCGCCGCCGCCCGCCGCCGTCCCGGCGACCCAGCAGCGCACGGACTCCGACCGCGACGAGCGCGGCCAGCAGGAGAAGGACCGCGAGCCGCAGGTACGAGCGGCCGAGGACGCCCATCCATCCAGTCATGGTCGCGGCCGGTCTGGGCATCATTGGCACAAGGAGATACGACGCCACACCGAGCACCGCGGCGGACACCGCCACCGGCCAGGGCGGCCGGGCGAGGGTGAGCAGCCACACGGTGAGCACGGCGCCGAACGGGAGCACGTCCAGCCAGAAGTAGACCTGGCTCAGCGACGGATGGTGCAGGGTCCAGATGCCGCCCGCGCCGGCGAGCACCGCGCCCGACAGCAGCCAGGGTGCCGGATCGGCACGGCGTGGCCCGGCGAGGACCAGCATGCCGATCAGCCGGGGTAACTGCACCAGCAGCCACCAGCCGAGCAGGACGAACGTCAGCAGCCAACCGGACGCCCCAGCCCTGCTCAGACCGAACGGCAGCAGCCCGCCGCCGCGCACCCCGTCGCCCGCGCCGATGGTCTCCCGGTACTGCGGCATCGCGTGCAGGAACGCGAACGCCTGTGGGGCCAGGGTGCCCGCTCCGCCTCCGGCGAAGAGGAAATAGCCGACGCCCATCGGCACCACGAGGCAGAGCAGGGTCGCGAGCGCCGGCCAGGGCACTCGTCGTCGCTGCTGCCACCAGGTGGCGGCGACAGCCACTGCCACGCCGGCGATCAGCGGCGGCAGCGCGCTGGACTTGGCGCCGGCGCAGGCCAGCCCGAGTACCGGCAGCAGCGCCCAGGCCACGCCCAGCGGCCGCCCGCGTACGGCGTCGACGCAGATGCCGGCGAGCAGCACCAGCAGTGGCAGGACGTACGTCTGTGACGGGCTGGAGAAGGAGAACGCGAATGCGCCGTCCGCGATGGCCGAGTTGACGGCCACCGGCATGCCGAGGCCAGCCGCCGCGCCCGCCACCGGGCCCGCCCACCAGCGGCCGGTCAGGTCCCGGGCCAGGCCGGCGGTGACCAGCACGCTGACGACGGCAACCGGCGCCAGCCACAGCCGGAGCAGTACCGTCGCGGGTGGAATGCCGGTGATCATGCTGCCGGCGGCCATGTGCGCGTCGGACAGGTAGTGGTAGCGCAGCGGCTCGCCGGCCATCTGCGGCAGTTGAAAGGGCAGGTCCCGGGTCAGCTCCTGGACCAGCGACAGGTGGTAGAGCAGATCCTGGTAGTAGCCGTGGTTCACCGGCGGGAGCGGCACCAGACGCCACTGCGCGACGGCCCACAGCAGCACGAGTAGCAGCACCGCGACGACTGACCAGTGCCAGGCGAGTGGAAGCGGCCGGCGGGTCCCGACCCGCCAGTGCCGACGTAGCCGGGGAACGGCCAGGAAGGCCAGCACCAGGGGCACCGGCCACCACCGCAGCAGGTGCTGCTGACCGGTGGCCGCCGCGGCGACCCAGGCGCCGAGTTCGAGGAGCAGACCGGTGGCCGCGCCGAAGCCCAGGTCCTCCGGCAGGTTGCCGCGGCCACCGCGTACCGCCCGGTGCACCAGGGTGCCGGGTAACACCACAGCCAACGACCAGTAGGCCACGTAGCGGAGCACGTCGACGGCGGGCACGTCGGTGTACGACCAGGCGGCCGGCAATGCGGCGAGGAGCACCGACCAGGGCAGGGTCGCGACCACTGCGGACCCCAGCGACCGGGCGGGTCGTCGGGCCGGGTGCGGCGCGGGTGCTGGGGCCTGTCGTTCCACCAGTCCGAGCGAGTCAGCCACGGGCGCTACCCACCGGTGCGGCGGGAAACGGGGAGGACAGCTCGGTATCCGCCGAGTCGGCTCCGACGTGGTACGTCGGTCGACCCTGCACTGTCGCGTAGATCCGTCCGACGTACTCACCGAGCAGGCCGAGACAGACCAGTTGCACGCCACCGAGGAGTAGGACCGCCACGAAGGTCGACGTCCAGCCCGGGATGGTCAGACCACGCAGGTACGCCACGACGCCGAAGCCGATGAGGCCGAGACAGGCCAGGAAGCTGATCGCACCGAGCCAGGTGGCGAGACGCAGCGGCGCCGCGGAGAAGTTGGCGACGCTGTCCCAGGCGAGCGCGATCATCCGGGGCAGTGGATATTTCGTCTCGCCGGCCGCCCGAACTGCCCGGGAGTAGCGCACCTCCGCACTGGCGAAGCCGAGCGCGGGTACCAGCAGCCGGTAGACCGGGGTGCGTTCGGGCAGCTCACGCAGCGCCTCGATCACCTCCCGGCTGACCAGCCGGAAGTCGCCGGCCTGGGCGGGCACCTCGGCGCCGACGAGCCGGCGCATCAGTCGGTAGTAGAGCTGCGCGGTACGCCGTTTGAACACGGTGTCCGAGCTGCGGTCGGCTCGTACGCCGTACACCACGTCGACGCCCTGCTCACGGGCCACCCGCAGCATCTCCGCGACCGTCTCCGGCGGGTCCTGCAGGTCGGCGTCCAGGCTGACCACCCACTGTCCACGGGCGCGGTACAGCCCGGCGGTCAACGCCGCCTGGTGTCCGCTGTTGCGGCGCAACTGGACCAGGCGCAGTTGCGGCCAGCTCCGCGCGTGGGTGAAGAGCACAGTGACGGTGTCGTCCCGGCTGCCGTCGTCGACGGCCACCACCTCGTACTCGACGCTGAGCGCGTCGAGCACCGGACGCAACCGGGCGATGAGGGCCGGGATGACAGCGGCCTCGTTGTACATCGGAATGACGACAGACAGCACCAACACTTACCGGCCCCGTTCCGGACGCAGGTGGCATCGAACGCACCTCGTTCGGGGGTGCGGACGGTCACCGTTACCCGACAACCTCACGGGCGGTCAGCCACCCGCTGAACAGGACGTGAACGTCTACCTGCCGGCCGCTCCGATCCGCTGCGACCAGGACGATCACGAGGTGGGTGGCCGTTTTGTCACCCGGGTCAGCGCCTCGCCTGTTGATCATGCAGGATCGCCTTATCTGACTCCCGGCGTCGCCGGGTCCTCCTCATCTTCGAGGCCCGCATGCGTAAATCCTGCTTCGCCGCCTTCGCGACCGTCGTGGTGACCGGCGGCGCCCTGGTGGGCACCGCGCTGCCCGCCCAGGCGGATGCTCCGACGACCCTCTACGTCCGGCAGAACCTCGCCACCGGCTGCTCCGACCAGTTCCCGGGGACCTTGGCGCAGCCGTTCTGCACCATCAGCGCCGCGGCAGCGATCGTCACCGGCGGGCAGACCGTCGACATCGGCGGCGGTGTCTACATGGAGCGAGTCAGCGTCACCTCGTCCGGCACTCCGCAACAGCCGATCGTGTTCGTGGGCAGCTCCATCAACGCCTCCTTGGGCGGCGCATCGGCTGGGTTCGTCGTCGACGGCCAGCATGATGTGGTGCTTCAGAACATCCGCGTCGTCGGGTCGGGTGACGTGCCGGCCGCGGATGTGCGCAACTCCTCGGGCATCACCATCCGGGGCGGCACCTACGCCCTGCACACTCCCGCGACGTCGCCGGTGATCCGGTTCGCCGGTGTAACCGGCTCGAGCGTGTCGAAGACAAGCGTCACCGGGTTGACCTCCACCGCCGGCATCACAGTGGACGCCGCAAGCAGTGACGTGGACATCCAGGGAACGACACTGCAGGGCTATGCCAACTACTTCCTTGCCGACGACACGGTCGGTGTCCGGATCGACGGGCCGGGAAACTCGTACGTCGGTGGCCGCATCGACGGCTTCACCGGCGCGGCGCTCGCGCTCGGGCCCGCCGCGGCCGGCACCGTGGTGGCCAACAACGTGATTTCCGGGGGCGGCGGCCACGGCGTGCACAACAACGGGGCCACCGGCACGGCGATCACCAACAACACCATCAGGGACCGCTGCCGCGACGGCATCCGCGTCGACGGAGCCTCGTCCGGCGTTTCCGTGCAGAACAACGTGCTGGTCACGAACGGCTACTTCAACCAGGGCTACTGCGAGCCGGCGTTCCTCGACGGTGTCGAGATCGGCGTCTACGGTGGGGCCGTCGGGAAGACGGTGGTCGACTACAACAACGCCCACCACTACTACAACGACTCACCGCAGATCTACGCCTGGAACACCCGGATGGGTCTCGCCGCGTTCCGGGCCGCCTCCGGCCAGGCCGCGCACGACCGCGAGACGGGACAGGCCCGGGACGACATCGACTCGGCGAACTCGGCGGCCCCCGGTTACCCGACCCTCGACCACGCCGGCTCGCCGCGCGTCGACGACCTGACCGTGCCGAACACCGGCGCCGGCCCGGTCACGTACGCCGACCGTGGAACCGTGGAGACTGTCCGAAGCCCTGTGGTGTCGTTCGACGTCGCCCTCAACATCCAGGCGCGCTCGGTGAGCGTGAACGCGTCCGCCTCCACCCCCGGCCTCAATCCGATCGCGTCCTACCGGTTCTCGTTCGGTGACGACAGCGTCGTCACCCAGTCGAGCCCGATCGCCTCGCACACGTACGCGAACCCGGGTAGCTACCAGGTCACCGTCACGGTCACTGGCACCGACGGCCGATCGGATACTCGCCATACTCAGATCAGCATGCTGCGGCCGACCGGGACCGTTGGTCTGCGCGCCCTGTCCAACCGCCGCTACGTGAGTTACCAGACCGGCTTCGGGCTTCGACCGAACCAGGCCGAGCCGAGCACCATTGCGCAGTTCGACCTGGCGGACGCCGGCGACGGCAAGGTCGCCCTCTTCTCCCGGGTGGTCGGGCGCTACGTCGCCATCTCCCAGTTCGACCACGTCACGTTGACCGCGGACAGCGTTCTCGTGGACGTACGCGAAATGTTCACGCTGGTGCGCAACGGCGACGGCACCATCAGCCTCCAGGCCCCCATCACCACCCAGTTCGTGACTGCCGACCCCAGCGGCACGCTCGCCATGAGCGCCAGCAGGCCCACCATCGGCACCTGGGAGAAGTTCCTCCAGGTCGTCGTACCGGATGCGAACCGATCCTTGAAGGCCCGGGTCAACGGTCGCTTCGTCAGCGCCGACGGCGCGGGGACCAAGCCGTTGATCGCGAGCGCGGCGACCGCCAGCAGTTGGGAGCGGTTCGACGTGGTGGATCTCGGCAACGGGCAGGTTGGCCTCCTCGCCCGCGTCAACAACCGCTTCGTGTCCGCCGACGGCGCGGGCGCCAAGCCGCTGATCGCGAACGCACCGACGGCCAGCACCTGGGAGCGGTTCACCATGGTCCGCAGCAGCGACGGCACGGTCAGTTTCAAGGCCGCCGTCAACAACAAGTACGTCAGCGCCGACGGCGCGGGCAGCAAGCCACTGATCGCCAAGGGCCCGGTCGTCAGCACCTGGGAGAGGTTCACCATCGGCTGAGCCCTACCGCAGCGTCCGACGCCCGCCGGGACCCTCGGGTCCGGCGGGCGTCGCCCTGCACACTCCGCTCAGCGCTCCAGGATGGCGGTCACGCCCTGACCACCGGCGGCGCAGATGGAGATCAGCCCGCGCCCGCTGCCCCGCTCGGCCAGCAGCTTGGCCAGGGTCGCCACGATTCGTCCGCCGGTGGCGGCGAATGGATGCCCGGCCGCCAGCGACGAGCCGTTGACGTTGAGCCGGTCGGTGTCGATCGCGCCCAGCGGTGCGTCCAGCCCGAGCCGGTCCTTGGCGAACTCCGGCGACTCCCAGGCGGCGAGCGTGGCCAGCACCTGCGACGCGAACGCCTCGTGGATCTCGTAGTAGTCGAAGTCCTGCAACGTCAGCCCGGCACGGGCCAGCATCCGGGGCACCGCGTACGCGGGTGCCATCAGCAGTCCCTCGTCGCCGTGCACGAAGTCCACCGCCGCCGTCTCCGACCAGCTGAACCAGGCCAGCACGGGCAGGTGGTGCGCCGCCGCCCACTCCTCGCTGGCCAGCAGCACCGTGGACGCGCCGTCGGTGAGCGGTGACGAGTTGCCGGCGGTCATGGTGGCCTGCTCGGCGTCCGGGCCGCGGGTGCCGAAGACTGGCTTCAGCGAGGAGAGCTTCTCCAGGCTGCTGTCCGGGCGCAGATTCTGGTCGCGGGTGAGCCCCAGGTACGGCGTCATCAGGTCGTCGAAGAAACCCCTGTCGTACGCGGCCGCGAGGCGCTGGTGTGAGCGCAGCGCCAGCTCGTCCTGGGAGCGCCTGTCGATCTGCCAGCGCAGGGCCGTGCGGGCGGCGTGGTCGCCCATGGACAGGCCGGTACGCGGCTCTGCGTTGCGCGGGATCTCCGGCTTGAACGGCTGGAGTGGGCGCAGCTTCGCCGCGATCTTGAGCCGTTCGCCCAGCGTGCGGGCCGAGTTGAGCTTGAGCAGCGTGCGGCGCATCTCCTCGTTGACGGCGAGCGGGGCGTCGGAGGTGGTGTCGACACCGCCGGCGATGCCCACGTCGAGCTGACCGAGGGCGATCTTGTTGGCGACCAGGATGGTCGCCTCCAGGCCGGTGCCACAGGCCTGCTGGATGTCGTACGCCGGGGTGTGTGGGTCGAGCCGGGAACCGAGGACCACCTCGCGGGTGAGGTTGAAGTCGCGGGAGTGCTTGAGCACCGCCCCGGTGACCACCTCGCCGATGCGCTGCCCGGCCAGCCCGTATCGGGCGATCAGGCCGTCGAGCGCCGCGCCGAGCAGGTCCGCGTTCGACGCGTCCGCGTAGCGGGCGTTGGAACGGGCGAAGGGGATGCGGTTGCCCCCGATGACCGCGACCCGCCGGATGCTCTGCACGATCCGCCTCCTCGACATATGTTGCTCGAACCCTACTGGCCAGTAGGCTACGCCCATGACCGACAGGTACGCGAGCTTCGTCCAATCGGCCGCCGGCCGCGCGCTGGTCAAGCGCCTCGGGCTGCCCGACCCGCCCCGACTGCGCCGGCACCACCCCGGCGACCCACTGCTGCCCGGCCCGGCCCTGCTCGGGGCGGCCACCGGCGGCCGGTACGCGGCTCCGGTGACCATGCGACTGACCGCCGCAGGGGTCGAGTTGGCCGGTCCGGCCGATCCGGCCACCGCCACCCCGCGGCGGTACGGGGCACTGCTGTTCGACGCCACCGGGATCACCGACTCGACCGACCTGCGCCAGCTCTATGACTTCTTCCACCCGCAGGCCCGGGCCGTGCTGCCCAGCGGCCGGGTAATCGTGCTGGGCACCCCGCCGCAGGAGTGCGCGACGACCCGCGAGGCGACCGCCCAACGCGCCCTCGAAGGACTCGTCCGCAGCATCGGCAAGGAGTTCGGCCGGGGCATCACCGCGCAACTCGTCCAGGTGGCCCGCGCCCAGGGCGATCCCAGCATCGGCCTCGAATCGACACTCCGGTTCCTACTGTCCGGCCGGTCCGCGTACGTGTCGGGGCAGGTCATTCGGGTCAGCGGCGGCGCGGCGAGCATCCCGGCCGACTGGGACCGCCCGCTGGACGGGCAGGTCGTGCTGGTCACCGGTGCCGCGCGGGGCATCGGTGCGGCGCTGGCGAAGGTGCTCGCCCGCGACGGCGCGAAGGTGGTGGCCCTGGACATCCCGGCCGCCGGCGACGCACTCGCCGCGGTGGCGAACGACATCGGCGGCACCGCCGTCCAACTCGACCTGACCGCGCCGGACGCTCCGACCCGACTCGCGGAGCACCTGGCCAGCCGGCACGGCCGGGTCGACGTGGTGGTGCACAACGCCGGCATCACCCGGGACAAGACGCTCGGCCGGATGGACGCCGACCGGTGGGACCAGGTGATCGACGTCAACCTCTCCAGCCAGGAGCGGATCAACGACGTACTGCTGGAGCGGGAGCTGATCCCGGCCGGCGGACGGATCATCTCGGTCTCCTCGATCGCCGGGATCGCCGGCAACCGGGGGCAGACCAACTACGCCACCAGCAAGGCCGGCGTGATCGGGCTGGTCGACTCACTCGCGCCGGCCCTGCGGGAGCGCGGGATCAGCGTCAACGCGGTGGCTCCCGGCTTCATCGAGACCCGACTGACCGCGCGTATCCCGCTGGTGGTCCGCGAGGCGGGCCGGCGGATGAACAGCCTGGCCCAGGGCGGGTTGCCGGTGGACGTCGCCGAGACGATCGGCTGGCTGGCCTGGCCGGCCAGCGGCGCGGTCAGCGGAAACGTGGTCCGGGTCTGCGGCCAGAGCCTGCTGGGGGCGTGATGGACGCGGGGCCGGAGTCGGGCAGCCGCACCCCTGTCGAGCTGTCTCGGATGCCGGCGGTCGGGGCGCTGCACCGACGGGCGTTGCTCGGCGCGTTGCCGGGCCTCGGCGGTGGGCGGCGCGGGCCCGACCTGCCGGCGGTCGAGTTGACGGTGGGCGGGGTGAGCGTCGACCGGGCGCAACTGGCCGACTACGACCGGGTCTGCGGGTTCCGGCTCACCGATCGGCTGCCCGCGACGTTCCCGCACGTCATGGGCTTTCCGCTGGCCCTGCGCCTGATGACCGCGCCGACTTTCCCCCTCCCGCTGATCGGGCTGGTGCACGTCGGCAACCGGATCACCACGCACCGCCCGATCACCGCCGACGAGACCCTCGACTTCACCACGTACGCGGAGAACCTGCGCCCCCACGACCGGGGGCGGCAGGTGGACGTCGTGCTTGTCGGCTCGGTCGACGGGGCGGAGGTGTGGCGCGGCGTCTCGACGTACCTCGGTCGGGAGCGCAAGCCGGGCCGACGCGAGCCCGGCGAACGTCCCGAGGCGCCGACGGCCACCGCCCGCTGGAGGGTGGAGCCGCGCATCGGTACGGAGTACGCGCGGGTCTCCGGTGACCACAACCCGATCCACACCTCCCGACTGGGGGCGCGACTGTTCGGCTTCCGCCGGCCGATCGCGCACGGCATGTGGAGCAAGGCGCGCTGCCTGGCCGCGTTGGAGGCCCGACTGCCGGACGCGTACGCAGTCGAGGTCGCCTTCAAGCTGCCCGTGCCGCTGCCGAGCACTGTGAACTTCGCGCTTCTGCCGGACGGCGGGTTCGCCCTGCACGACTCCCGTGGCCGACCGCACCTGACCGGTCTCGTGCGCTGACCGCACCTGACTGCTTCGTGCGCTGAGCGCACCGAGCTGCTTCGTGCGCTGACTCGACCCTTGGCAGGCGCGCACTTCTACGCTAAGTTGTTCTCACAGCGAGATGTTCTCAGAGTGAGAGAGACGTGATGAACGAGCAGGAGTTCCTTGCCGCGTACGACCCCCGGGCCTACCCGTCGGTCGCCGTGACCGTCGACGTGGTGGCGCTGACCATCCGCGACAGCGCACTGCACCTGCTGCTGATCCGGCGCGGCGAGGCGCCCTTCGCCGGGCACTGGGCGCTGCCCGGGGGCTTCGTCCGCCCCGACGAGGACCTGACCGCTGGCGCCGGACGGGAGCTGGCCGAGGAGACCGGGCTCGGCGGCGAGGCGCTGCGCCGCGTACACCTGGAGCAGTTGGGCAGCTATGGCGCCCCCGACCGTGACCCGCGGATGCGGGTCGTCTCGATCGCCCACCTCGCGTTCGCCCCCGACCTGCCGGACCCGGCCGCCGGCAGCGACGCCGACGACGCGATCTGGCTGCCGGTGACCGCGTTGACCAGCCGACAGCTCGCCTTCGACCACAGCCGGATCATCGACGACGCGTTGGAACGGGCCCGCTCCAAGCTGGAGTACACCCCGCTCGCCACCCGCTTCCTCGCCGCCGAGTTCACGATCAGCGACCTGCGGGCCGTCTACGAGACGGTCTGGGGGCACCCTCTGCACGCCGGCAACTTCCACCGCAAGGTCCTCTCCGTGCCGGGCTTCGTGGAGAGCACCGGCGCCAGCACCGAGCGCGGTGGCGCCCGAGGCGGCCCGCGCGCCCGGCTCTACCGGGCCGGCGACGCCCGCCTGCTGCACCCGGCGCTGCTGCGCCCCGCCCGCGAGGAGACGGTGCGGTGAGGGCCACGGAGGCGATCCGCCTTGTGGCGGCCGCCCGGACCGACGCGGACCTGTTCGGCGCCGACCAGCCGGCTCACCGCTACCGCGAGCTGGTCGCGGCCCTGCACCCCGACCGCCTGCCGACCGACCCGGCGGTACGCGCCGAAGCCATCGACGCGTTCATCCACGTCACCACCCGGTGGCAGGCCCGGCAGACCACAGTTCTCGGCGACTACCGGCTCGGCGTGCTGGCCCACTCGGGTGACCTGGCCGACCTCTACGACGTCGGCGACGACAGGCTGCTGAAGCTCCCCCGACGGCCCACCGACAACGACCTGATGGCCCGCGAGGCGCACGCCCTGCGCACCATCGCCGAGCGCGGCGACCCGCGCTACCTGCCGTACGTGCCCCGGCTGGTCGACGAGTTCCGGCACCGCGACGCCGCCACCGGAGCGGAACGGCGGATCAACGTCCTCGCCACCGCACCCGGCCTGCACGACCTCGAGGAGGTGCGGCGCGCGTACCCCGACGGGCTGGACGCCCGGGACGTGGCCTGGATGTGGCGGCGGCTGCTGGTGGTGCTCGGCCTGGCCCACCGGGCGGGCGTGGTGCACGGCGCGGTCCTGCCCCGACACGTGCTGATCGAGCCGGACGCCCACGGCGTGGTGCTGATCGACTGGTGCTTCTCCGCAGCCGTCGGGAGCACGATCCCGGCGGTCGTGCCCGGCCACGGCTGGGACCCGGAGGAAGTCCTCAAGAAACAGCAGTGCGGGCCGGGCACCGACATCGCGATGGCCAGCCACTGCATGAGCTGGCTGATGGGGCCGCGTGTCCCCCGCGAGCTGCACACCTTCGCGCAGGGCTGCCGGCAACGGTCCCTGCACGCCCGGCCCGACGACGCCTGGCGCCTCCTGCGCGAACTCGACCAGGTGCTGGACCGGCTCTACGGGCCACGCACCTTCCGACCCTTCACCCTCACCCCCTAAGGAGCTGTCATGGGCAGTGGAATCTGGTCCACCGACGTGTACGACGCCGCCGACCGCTACCGCCGGTCCACCGGCAAGAGCGCCTTCTCCTACAGCGACAGCGGGGCGCGCACCGTGCACCCCGCGCTCGACCCCAGGGACGCGACCCGCGAGAGCCGCGACTCCGACGAGCACCCCCGGTCGACGCCCGTCGCGGTGCTCTTCGACGTGACCGGCTCGATGCGCACGGTGCCGCGGGTCCTGCAGACCAAGCTGCCGCAACTGCTCGGGCTGCTGCAACGGCAGGGCTACGCCAGCGACCCGCAGATCATGTTCGGCGCCATCGGCGACGCCACCTGCGACCGGGTGCCGTTGCAGGTGGGCCAGTTCGAGTCGGACAACCGGATGGACGACGACCTCGGCCGGATCGTGCTGGAGGGCGGTGGCGGCGGACAGATGAGCGAGTCGTACGAGCTGGCCATGTACTTCATGGCCCGGCACACAGTCACCGACAACTGGGAGAAGCGCGGCCGGCGCGGCTACCTGTTCATCATCGGCGACGAACTGGCGTACCAGCGGGTGAAGGCCCGGGAGGTGGCCGGCCTGATCGGGGACGGCCTCTCCGAGGACGTGCCGCTGCGGCAGGTGGTCGACGAGGTGACCCGCCGCTGGGATACCTACTACCTGCTCCCCGCCGGCAGCCACTACGCCGGCAACGCCAAGGTGCTCGACTTCTGGCGAGACCTGCTCGGGCAGAACACCGTAGTGCTCGACGACCTCGACGCGGTCTGCGAGACCATCGCACTGACCATCGGCCTCGGCGAACAGGCCATCGACCTGGACGAGGGCCTGCGCGACCTGGACCGCGCCGGCTCCGGCGCCACCGGGACCGTGTCGAAGGCGCTGGCCCGCCTCGGCCGGGAACGGCGCGCCCAGGTGTCGACGCTGCCGACATTCACCGACACGGCCAGCGGGGTGACCCGGCTGTGAACCACGTGGCGGTGGTCGACCTCGGCTACGGCGACGCCGGCAAGGGCACCGTGGTGGACTGGCTCTGCGCCACCCGTCCCGTGCACACTGTGGTCCGCTTCAACGGGGGCGCGCAGGCGGCACACAACGTCGTGCTGCCCGACGGGCGGCACCACACGTTCGCACAGTTCGGCGCCGGCACGTTCCATCCCGGTGTGCGTACGCACCTGTCCCGGCACGTGGTGGTGGACCCGCTGGCGTTGGCCGCCGAGGCGGACCACCTCGGGACGGTGGGGGTGCCCGACGCGCTCGACCGGCTGACCGTCGACGGGGACGCGCTGCTCGCCACCCCGTACCACCGGGCCGCCAACCGGGCCCGCGAGATCGCCCGGGGAGCCGACCGGCACGGCTCCTGCGGGCTGGGAGTGGGCGAGGCCGTCGCGTACGGTCTCGCCCACCCCGACGACGCGCCGCGGGTCGCCGACTGCCACCACCCAGCGCTGCTGCGCCGCCGGCTGACCACACTGCGGGATCGGCTGACGGCCGAGCTGGGCCCCCTGGACGCGCCACCGATCGAGGACTGCCTGCCCGCGTTCACCGGGTTCGCCGGGCGGGTCGCCATCGTCGACGGCGGTTGGCTCGCCGGGGCGCTCCGCTCCGGGACCTGCGTCTTCGAGGGCGCGCAGGGGGTGCTGCTCGACGAGTGGCACGGCTTCCACCCGTACACCACCTGGAGCACCACGACGTTCGCCAACGTCGACGGCCTGCTCGCCGAGGCGGGCCGGCCCGGCGACGTGACCCGGATCGGGGTGCTCCGCGTGGTCACCACCCGGCACGGGCACGGCCCGCTGGTGACCGAGGACCGGAGCCTGCCGTTCGCCGACGCGCACAACGCCACGAACCCGTGGCAGGGCCGGTTCCGGTTCGGCCACTTCGACGCGGTCGCCCACCGGTACGCCCTCGCCGCAGCCGGCGGCGTCGACGGCCTGGCCCTGACCCACCTCGACCTGACCGGCCCCGACCTGCGGATCTGCCGCCGCTACGACACCACCGACCGGCTCACCCCGGGCCCGCCCGGTGACCTCGACCGGCAGGCCGCGCTCACCGCCCGCCTGCTGCGCTCCCGCCCGCTGTACGACGAAGCGCCGCAGGACTGGCCGGCAGCGGTGAGCGCGGAGCTGGACACCCCTGTGGTGCTCACCTCACACGGCCCCACCGCCGACAACAAAACCCCACAAGGTCCACTGCTAGCCCCACCAACCCTGGCCCACACGGCCTGACCCCAACCCCAACCCCGCCGATCTTGCACTTTCGGTCGTTGTTCTGCGGCTTTTGCAGGTATTGGTCCGGACACAAAGTGCAAGATCGGCGCGGGGAGAGGTGGGGGTTATCCGGCAGCTTCGGCCACCGGGCGGGTCGCACCCGGCGAGCATGGGGGCATGGACTCCGCGCTCGACCTGCTCCGGCAGCTGGTCACCTCACCGTGGGTGTACCTGCTGATCTTCGGGCTCACGGCGGTCGACGCGTTCTTTCCGGCCGTACCCGGCGAGGCGGCCGTCATCACCGCCGCCGTGCTCTCCACCAGCGGAAATCCCAAGCTGGCGGCGGTGATCGTCGCCGCCGCGCTGGGCGCCTGCGCCGGCGACCACGTCTCGTACGCCATCGGGCGCGGTGGCGGCGCGAGACGCTTCGCCGGGTTTCCCGACGGCAGCCGCCGACGAGCCAGCTCGGAGTGGGCCCGGCGCGCACTGAACCGGCGTGGCGGGCTGATCCTGACCACCTCCCGGTATCTGCCGGGTGGGCGGACCGCCGTCACCCTCACCATGGGCGCGGTGCGCTATCCTCGCCGGTCGTTCCTGCTGTACGACGCGATCGCGACGGTCACCTGGGCCCTGTACTGCGGGCTGCTCGGCTACTTCGGTGGGCTGGCCTTCGAACGGCACCCCGTCAAGGGCATCCTCGCCGGGATCGGCCTGTCGGTGATCGTCACACTGGGCATCGAGGGCATCCGTTGGCTGCGCCACCGGGCGCGCCGCCGCGCCGCCGCCACCACCGATCGGGCCGGACCGACCTGACATGCGTCACAGCAGGTCGGCATCGTGCACCAGGATGGCCAGCTGCACCCGATTGCCCGCGTGCAGTTTCGCCAGCGCCCGGCTGACGTGCGCCTTGACGGTGGCCTCGCTCATCGTCAGCCGCCGGGCGATCTCCGCGTTGCCGTGCCCGCGTGCCACCTCCCGGACGATCGCCAACTCCCGTTCGGTCAGCGGTGCGAGCCGCTCGCGGGCCGCGTCCCGGCGGGCCGGGCCACGCTCGGCGAACGAGCTGATCAGGCGCCGGGTCACCGTCGGTGCGAGCATCGCGTTACCGGCGGCCACCGTCCGGACGGCGGCGGCCAACTCCCGGGGCGGGGTGTCCTTGAGCAGGAAGCCGACAGCGCCGGCCCGCAGCGCCCGGTGCACGTACTCGTCGAGGTCGAAGGTGGTCAGCATGATCACCTTCGGGCCGACGGCGACCACGTCGGGCGCCACGGTCAGCCCGTCGACGCCCGGCATCCGCACGTCGAGCAACACCACGTCGGGGCGTAACCGCTGGGCCTGCTCCAGCGCGCCGACGCCGTCAGCCGCCTCACCGACGACAGTGATGTCCTCCGCCGCCTCAAGGATCAGCCGCAGCCCGGCCCGAACCAGCTGCTCGTCGTCGACCACCACGACCCGGATCACGCCGCACCCGCCAGCGGGATCAGGGCCCGGACCAGGAAACCGCCGTCCACGGGAGCTGCCTCCAGCCGGCCGCCGAGCAGCTCCACCCGCTCACGCAACCCGAGCAGCCCCTGCCCGGCACCCGGCAGCGCCGACCCGCCCTCGGAAGGGCCGTTGCGGACCAGCACCTCCAGCCCGTCGGGCAGGTAGCGCAGGCAGACGGTCGTCTCGGCGTCGGCCGCGTGCTTGCGCACGTTGGTCAGCGCCTCACGGACCACCCGGTACGCGGTACGCCCCAGCGTCTCCGGCAGTGCCGTCGGCACACCCTCGTCCTGCCGGGACACCCGCAGCCCGGCGGCACGGGACTCCCCGATCAACTCGTCCAACGTGTCGAGCCCCCGCTCCGGCGTCACGGCCGGGCCTGCCTGGCGCAGCACACCCAGCACCTCGCGCAGGTCGGTGAGCGCCTGCCGGCCGGTCGTCCGGATCAGCACGGCGGCCTCGACGGTCGCCGGGTCCACGGCGGTCACCTCCAGCGCACCGGCATGCACCACCATCAACGAGACCCGGTGTGCCACCACGTCGTGCATCTCCCGGGCGATCCGGGTCCGCTCCTCGGCGCGGACCCGGTCGGCGCGGGCCTCCTGCTCGCGTTCCAGCCGCTCGGCCCGGTCCCGCAGGGCGGCGAGCGTGTCCTGACGGGCCCGCACCCAGAGGCCGAAGACCAACGGAAGCCCCACCAGGCAGGCGGCGAGCAGCAGCACGTTGCCGGTGCTGGCGGTGGTGATCCGGCGTACGCCGCCGACCGCCAGCCCGACCAGCACCCCGCCGGTCAACACCAGGGCCGCCCCGGCGAGGTAGCCGGCGAGTTGGCGACCGCGCAACCGCAGACCCGCCTGGTACGAGGCCAGCACCCCGGCCGCCGCCGCGGCGAGCACCAACCAGCCGACCGCCGCGGCCAGGAACAACGGCCAGCGGCGGCTCCGGAGCGTGCCGGCGGCCCACGCCGAGCCCAGTGCGATCAGCAGCACGACCGCGCTCGGCAGCGGCGAGCGGACCCCGATGTCACCGGTCGCGCTGGCCCACACGGCCGCGGCGACCAGGACGGCGAGCAGCGGCGGGGCGTACCGATGGACGACCCGCCGGAGGGCGACGGCGCTGGAGGCCACGCAGCGAGCCTAGGGCCCTTTGGGCGCAAGGGGCCGCCCCGCGCCCCGGGACCCGGGTGAGGTGGGGGATGACCCCGAGGCACAGTCCGGGCCGGCCGCTACCTAAGTAGTGCCGTCCACCTGACCACTGGCCGATGTCGGTAGCCGCCGTCCCGACCAGCATCGAAATCATGGATCTGCTCGACCTGCTGCACGACACGATGTCCTCGCCCTGGGTGTACCTGGCGATCTTCGCGATCGCGGTGCTCGACGGCTTCTTCCCGGTGGTGCCGAGCGAGACGGCGGTGATCACCGCCGGGGTGTTCGCGGCCTCCGGAGCGCCGTACCTGCCGGCGGTGATCCTGGTAGCCGCCGCCGGGGCGCTGGTCGGCGACCACATCTCGTACGCCATCGGGCGGGGTGGCGGCACCCGGCTGCTCGACCGGCTGCCGCCCCACGGTCGACGTCGAGCCGCCATCGACCGGGCCCGTCGGGGGATCGCCACCCGGGGCGGTCTGATCCTCACAGTGGCCCGCTACATTCCGGGCGGCCGAACCGCTGTCACGCTCACCATGGGTGCCGTGCGCTATCCACGGCGACGGTTCCTGGCCTTCGACGCGCTGGCCGCCGGCTCGTGGGGGCTCTACTCGGCGCTGGTCGGCTACGTCGGCGGGTTGGCCTTCGAGCAGGACCCGCTGCGCGGTCTCCTGCTCGGTCTGGGCCTCGCCCTGACGGTGACGGTGGTCGTCGAGGTGGTCCGCTGGCTCCGCAACCGCCGCCGTACGGCGCGGGCCGGCGAGCCGGACACCGAGGCCCTTCCCGCCGGGGCCGTCAGTCGGCCGGCGGACGCCAGGTGACGCCGTGCAGCAGTTGGGCGGCACCCAACCAGGCCACGTTCATCATCCGGGTGGCAGTCTTCTCCGGGTCCGCGTCCGGGTGGTCCGCGAGCCAGTCGGCCAACGACTCGGTCGCGCCGACCAGGGCGTACGCGACGACCTCCAGGTCGATGGCGGCGATCTCACGGCCCTCGGCGCGCAACGCGTGGTCGAGCATCCCGGCTACCACCTCGACCAGCCGAGCCCGCATGGTGGCCAGCTCTCCGGCGAACGGCTGCTCGCCCCGGGCCTGCCGGTAGAGCACCGCCCAGCCGTCCCGGTGGGCGCCCACGAAGCCGAAGAACGCCCTCAGCCCGCGCCAGAGCCGCTCGTCGGCCGGCAGGTCGGGAGCCGCCGCCCCGGCGATGGCCTGCATCATCCGGGTGCCCTCCCGGTGCAGGCAGGCGACGAAGAGTTCCTCCTTGGTGCCGAGGTACGCGTACACCATGGGTTTGGAGATGCCGGCGTCCTCGGCGATCTCGTCCATGCTGGCGGCGTGGAAGCCACGTCGAGAGAAGACCTTGACGGCCGCGTCGAGCATCTGCTGCTCGCGGACGGCGCGAGGCAGGCGCTTGAAGGCGGGGACGCTGGACACCTTGCGAGCATACCTACTCGTGCGTAGGGTTACGCGCGAGTAGCCAATCTTCCGGAAGGCGCACCTGATGACTGACTTCGACCCGGCCACCTTCGCCAACGTGGGCCCCAAGGAGTTCGCCCAGCTGGTCAAGTCCACCCCGGACGACAAGATCGCCCAGGTGATGTCCGGCGACCTGCGCGACAAGGTCCTGGGCGAGGTGTTCGGCCGGATGCCGTCGCTGTTCCGCGCGGACCGGGCCGGTTCCACCAACGCGGTCATCCACTGGATCATCACCGGTCGCCCCGACGGCGGCAGCGACACCTACGAGGTGGTCATCGCCGACGGCACCTGCGTCGTCAACGAGACCCCGCAGCACGACCCGAAGCTGAGCCTCACCATGGGCCCTGTCGAGTTCCTGAAGATCGTCTCCGGTGGCGCCAACCCGGTGATGATGTTCATGACCGGCAAGTTGAAGGCGAAGGGCGACCTCGGCCTCGCCGCCAACATCGCCAACCTGTTCGACATCCCCAAGGCCTGACATGGCTGAGTTCTCGCTCGACCTGAACGAGGAACAGCGGGATCTACGCGACTGGGTGCACGGCTTCGCCGCCGAGGTCGTGCGCCCAGCCGCAGCCGAGTGGGACGAGCGCGAGGACACCCCGTGGCCGGTGATCCAGGAAGCCGCCAAGGTCGGCCTCTACGGCTTCGAGTTCCTCGCCACCTGCTGGGCCGACCCCACCGGGCTCTCCCTGCCGATCGCCAGCGAGGAACTCTTCTGGGGTGACGCCGGCATCGGCATGAGCATCTTCGGCACCTCGCTCGCCGTCGCCGCCATCTACGGCGCCGGCACCCCCGATCAGATGGTCGAGTGGGTGCCGCAGTGCTTCGGCGACGTCGACTCGCCATCCGTCGCCGCCTTCTGCACCAGCGAGCCGGAAGCCGGTTCCGACGTCGGCGCGATGCGCACCCGGGCCGTCTACGACGAGGCCACCGACGAATGGGTGCTCACCGGCCAGAAGGCGTACGCCACCAACGGCGGAATCGCCGGAGTGCACGTGGTCACCGCCTCCGTCGACCCCGCGCTCGGCTCCCGGGGCCAGGCGGCGTTCGTCGTACCGCCGGGCACCCCCGGCCTGGCCGCCACCCGCAAGCTGCGCAAACTCGGCCTCCGCGCGTCACACACCGCCGACGTCTTCCTCGACGGGGTACGCGTACCCGGCCGCTGTCTGCTCGGCGGACGAGACGCCCTGCTGGCACGCCTGGACCGGGCCCGCTCCGGTCAGCGGGCCACCGGACAGGCCGCGATGCGCACCTTCGAGCTGTCCCGACCCACCGTCGGCGCCCAGGCGCTCGGCGTGGCCCGGGCCGCCTACGAGTACGCCCTCGACTACGCGAAGGACCGGGTCCAGTTCGGACGCCCGATCATCGAGAACCAGGCGGTCGCGTTCGCGCTGGCCGACATGCGGATGGAAATCGACGCGGCGCGGCTGCTGGTCTGGCGAGCCTCGTGGATGGGCCGCAACAACCGCCCATTCACCGCCGGCGAAGGATCGATGTCCAAGCTCAAGGCCGGCGAGGTGGCCGTGTCGGTCACCGAGAAGGCAGTGCAACTGCTCGGCGGAGCCGGCTTCCTGCGTGACCACCCGGTCGAGCGCTGGTACCGGGACGCCAAGATCTACACCATCTTCGAGGGCACCTCGGAAATCCAACGACTGGTCATCTCCCGGGCGATCTCCGGGATGCAGATTCGCTGACCGCCGTCGGCCCAGCCCCTCCTTGAGCGGGGTCGGGCCGACGGCGGCCGAATTCCACGATCTGTGCCGTCTTTGTCACCCCACGCCGACGCCAACTGGGCCTTCAGCCGCGCCCAGTGCATGATCAAGGAAAGAAGCCCTGATGGACGGGCGGGCCACCGCCCCGCCCGCGCACCACCCCGAGGAGGTCTGCGGCATGGACCTGCCGTTCATCGTTGCCACGTTGACCCGTCGCGGGCTGCTCACCCCCGGCAGCCCGGTCCGAGTCGCCTCGCAGCTCAACGCGTTGCGCACGTGGGGGTGGAGCCTGGCCGGCGAGCTACGCCAAGCAGCCGCCCGGGACCCGGGCCGTCCCGCCGTCATCGACGAGAACGGCGTCGAACTGACCTACCACGACCTGCTCGACCGGGCCGAACGGATGGCCCGCTCGATGCGGGCCGGGCTCGGCGTACAGGCCGGCGACCGGATCGGCGTGCTCTGCCGCAACCACCACGGGCTGATCGAGACGATCGTCGCCGCCACCCTGCTCGGCGTCGACGCGGTACTGGTCAACACCGGGCTCAGCGCCGCCCAACTGGGCACCGTCGCCGAGGAACAGCGACTGCGGCTCCTCGTGCACGACGACGAGTTCGCCGAGCGGGTCCTCGGCCTCCCCGCCGAGCTGCCCCGGCTCGACGAACGCGCCCGCGAGGAGTTGGTGGCCGGGGCGCTACCGGGTGACCTGCACCCGCCCGAGCGCGACGGTCGGATCATCGTGCTCACCTCCGGCACCACCGGTACGCCCAAGGGCGCTCGCCGGCCGACGCCCAGCGGCTTCGGCCCACTGGTGTCCATCATCGACCGCATCCCCCTGCACGCCCGGAATCGCGTGATGATCGCCGCACCGATCTTCCACACCTGGGGATTCGCCGCCCTCCAGGTCTGCCTGGCACTACGGGCCACCATCGTGCTGCACCGCCGCTTCGACCCGGCCGCCACTCTCGCCGCCCTGAGCACGCACCGGTGCGACGCGCTCTTCGCCGTACCGGTGATGATGCAACGGCTGCTGGAGGTGCCCCCGCCGGACCCGCGCCCCCAGCTCACCGTCGTCGCGGTCAGCGGCTCCGCCCTGCCCGGCGGGCTGGCCCCGAAGTTCATGGACGTCTACGGAGACGTCCTCTACAACCTCTACGGGTCCACCGAGGTCTCCTGGGCCTCCATCGCCGGCCCGCAGGACCTGCGTCAGGCACCCACCACCGCTGGCCGTCCGCCGCACGGCACCCGGCTGAAGCTGCTCGACGACGACGGCCAGCCCGTACCGGACGGACGGGTCGGGCGGATCTTCGTCGGCAACGAGATGCTCTTCGAGGGCTACACCTCCGGTGCCGACCGGGAAACCCACGACGGCCTGCTCGACACCGGCGACCTCGGCCGGCTCAACGCCGACGGGCTGCTCTTCGTCGACGGCCGAGCCGACGACATGATCGTCTCTGGCGGTGAGAACGTCTTCCCGTCCGAGGTGGAGGACCTGCTCGCGCAACTGCCACAGGTCCGCGAGGCCGCCGTGATCGGCGTGCCCGACCCCGAGTACGGCCAGCGCCTCTCCGCGTTCCTCGCCCTGCACCCCGGCGAGACCCTCGACCCCGAGGCGGTCCGCGAATACGTCCGGCACTTCCTGGCCCGGTTCAGCGTCCCCCGGGACGTGATCTTCGTGAAGTACCTGCCCCGCAACGCCACCGGCAAGGTGCTCACCCGAGAACTGCGCCGCTACTACGGCTGACGGTGGCGAGGCACGGCGACTGGTGCGTGCCGCCGGGTCGACGTCGGTGTTCAGCCGGGAATCGTGATCCGATCCTCGATCGCGGCGGCGGCGATGTCGGTGCGATGCTGCGAGCCGGCCAACTCCACCCCGTCCACCAGCGCGTACGCGGCGTCCCGCGCGGCGGTAAGGTCGGCGCCGGTGGCCGTACCGCAGAGGACCCGGCCGCCGGCGGAGAGCAACGCGCCGTCGCTGGCCCGGCGGGCGGTGCCCGCGTGGATGATGCCCGGACGGTCCGCACCGGTGATCACATCGCCGGTGCGTGGCGCGGCCGGATAACCCGCCGAGGCGAGCACCACTGTCACGGCGCTCCCGTCCCGCCACCGCAGCGGCGGGTGCTCGGCCAACGAACCGGTGGCCGCCGCGTGCAGCAGCCCACCCAGCGGGGTCTCCAGCAGCGCGAGCACCACCTGGGTCTCCGGGTCACCGAAGCGCGCGTTGAACTCGATCACCCGCGGGCCGGCGGCGGTGATCGCGAGACCGACGTAGAGCAGGCCGGCGAACGGGGTGCCCCGGCGACGCATCTCCGCGAGCGTCGGGTGCACCACATCGCGCATGACATCGTCAACCAGGCCGGGCGGGGTCCAGGCCAACGGCGCGTACGCCCCCATGCCACCGGTGTTCGGCCCGGTGTCGCCGTCGCCGAGACGCTTGAAGTCCTGTGCCGGCACCAGCGGCACGGCCGCCTCGCCGTCGGTGACCACGAAGAGGCTGACCTCCGGGCCGTCGAGGAACTCCTCGACCACGACACGTCCACACTCGTCCGCGTGCGCCAACGCGGCGGCCCGGTCGTCGGTCACCACCACGCCCTTGCCGGCGGCGAGCCCGTCGTCCTTCACCACGTACGGCGCGCCGAACTCGTCCAGCGCCCGAGCGGTGCTCACCTCGTCCGTGCAGACGTACGCCCGAGCGGTCGGCACGCCGGCGGCGGTCATCACGTCCTTGGCGAACGCCTTGGAGCCCTCCAGTTGCGCGGCCGCACCGGACGGACCGAACACGGCGATGCCCTTGGCGCGTACCGCATCGGCGACCCCGGCGACCAGTGGGGCCTCGGGCCCGACCACGACCAGGTCAGCCGCCACCTCCACGGCCAGCGCCGCCACCGCGGCCGGATCTGTCGGAGTGACCGCTCGCAGCTCAGCCACGCTGGCGATCCCCGGATTACCCGGCGCCGCGATCAGCGCGGAGACACCCGAATCCGCCACCAGGCCAAGCGCAAGCGCGTGCTCCCGCCCGCCACCACCCACCAAAAGAACGCGCACGCCCGAGATCCTACTGTCCCCCTCCACCTCGCCGTTGATCATGAAGTTGTTGCCCTCCACCACGGCGTGTTGTGACAACAACTTCATGATCAACGGTGGCGGTGGGCAGCGATTGCTTGGCGGATCGTCCAGGGGATGTAGTCGGGGCGGAGGGTGTCCTGCCAGGTGAATCGGAGGACGGTCCAGCCGGCATTGACCAGGCGGTTCTGGCGGCGACGGTCGGCATAGGCGGCATCCGGTGCGCCATGTGGGCCGCGGCCGTCGGCCTCGGCGATGATCCGGGGACCACGCCAGCCGAGATCGCCGATCCCCAACAGGTAGCCGTCCTCATCGCGGACCTCAAGTTGCAGTGCGTCCGGCGGCACCTTCCCGTCCACGCACCGCAGCCGAGTCCGCGTCTCGAGCGGGGACTGGGAACGCCCATCGGCCTCGCTGAGATAGCCGCGCGCCGCGACCGCACCGCGTCGGCCGCGAATGAGGCGCGGAATGGAGAGCAGGTCATCGGTGGTCACGAGCCGCCGATTCAGCGCCGAATCCAGCAGGCTCACCGCCGGAAAACGATCAACCCGGAGACTCACGTCAGCAAGGGTCCGCAGCGGTTCGGTAGCGGTGACTCCGTTCACCCGGACAAGCTGCTCGGGCTGGATGACCAACTGATGGACCACCACTTCCGGGTGGGCGAGCCGGGCCGGCCTGGCGATCGGACCCGGCACCGACAGGTCGATCACGTCAGTGGCCCGTAGACCGGCCAGCCCGTGCAGTTCGGCAGCCGTCGCGAGCACGGCGGCTGCGGCCGGCCCGAAGGAGGCCACAGCAGCCCTGATCCGCGCCGCTCGAGGGACTCCGTCATACAGGTCGGCGTCCACCAGGTAGGTGCCACGCGCTACGACCCGCCAGCGGCCAGCCCGACACAGCCGCTGCACCTCATGCGTGGTCAAGCCGGCTGCGCGCGCTTGCCCGAGCGTCACGACTCCGTCCCGCACGGCTGCAACCCGCCGCACCACATCCAAGGCATCCACCCCGCCACCCTGGCTCAACCCGAAATCCGAAACACCCCCCTGTGGACAACCACCCGAACGCCTGTGGATAACCCGGCAATCAACACGGGTTGATCATGAAGTTATTGCCAAGACACGCCGGCGTAGCTGGCAATAACTTCATGATCAACCCATTCAGGGGATGGGGGTTAGGGGAGGAGGGGGTGGAGGACTACGTTTTCTTCTCGGCCTGGGCCTACGCCTACGACGCTGACCTTCGTGTTGCAGAGTTCTTCGACCCTCGCGATGTAGCGGCGGGCGTTCTCCGGGAGGTCGTCGATGGTGCGGGCCTTGGTGATGTCCTCCCACCAGCCGTCGAGTTCCTCGAAGACGGGCTTGGCGTGGTGGAAGTCCGTCTGGCTCATCGGCATGTCGTCGACCCGGACGCCGTTGATCTCGTAGCCGACGCAGATCGGCACCTTCGGCAGGCCGGTGAGCACGTCCAGCTTGGTGATGACCAGGTCGGTGACGCCGTTGAGGCGGCAGGCGTACCGGGCGACGACCGCGTCGAACCACCCGCACCGGCGCTCCCGCCCGGTGGTGGTGCCGTACTCCGCGCCGACCTTGCGCAGGTGGTCACCGTTGGCGTCGAACAGCTCGGTGGGGAACGGCCCGGCACCCACCCGGGTGGTGTACGCCTTGCTCACCGCGATGACCTTGTTGATCGCGGTCGGCGGGATGCCAGCGCCCACGCAGGCGCCACCGGCGGTCGGGTTGGACGAGGTCACGAAGGGGTAGGTGCCGTGGTCCATGTCGAGCATGGTGGCCTGGGCGCCTTCCAGTAGCACCGTCTCGCCCCGGTCCAGGGCGTCCCAGAGCATCGCCCGGGTCTCCGCGATGTACGGCTTGAGCCGCTCCGCGTACGCCAGGTACTCCTCGACGGTCGCCTCGAGGTCGATCGCCTTGCGGTTGTAGACCTTGAACAGGATCTGGTTCTTCTCGCGCAGCGCGAGTTCCAGCTTCTTGCGCAGGATGCCCGGGTCGAGCAGGTCCTGGAGGCGGATACCGATCCGGGCGACCTTGTCGCCGTACGCCGGGCCGATGCCGCGGCCGGTGGTGCCGATCCGGGACGAGCCGAGGTAGCGCTCGATGACCCGGTCCAGCGCCCGGTGGTGCGGCATGATCAGGTGCGCGTCACCGGAGATCCGCAGCCGGGACACGTCGACGCCGCGCTCCGCCAGGCCGTCGATCTCGGCGAGCAGCACCTTCGGGTCGACCACCACACCGTTGCCGATGACGATCATCGCGTTCGGCGAGAGCGCGCCGGACGGCATCAGGTGCAGCGCGTACTTCTGGCCGTCCGGGGTGATCACCGTGTGCCCGGCGTTGTTGCCGCCGGAGTAGCGCACGACGTAGTCGACCCGCTCACCCAGCAGGTCGGTAACCTTGCCCTTGCCCTCGTCGCCCCACTGAGCGCCGATGAGCACGATCGCTGGCATCTTTTCCGCCTCCAGAAGGCTCGGGTGCCAGGTGGCGACCGCTCGGCGAGCCCGGGGTGTCAGGTTAACAAGTAGTGACGGCGTGGCCGGCAGGGGTCGCGTCGAGAGGCAGGAGGCTCCTTCCGTGTACGACGTGGTGCTGCTCACCCTCGGTTCGGAGCGGGACGCTCCCGGGGGCTGTGGCAGCGGCGGGGCCTGCTGCGGCGGCGCGACCGGGGCCGACACCGCCCCGACGAGCCAGACCGACACCGGCCACGCCAACAGTGACCAGACCGACTCCGGCCGAGCGAACACCGACCAGACCGACACCGGCCAGGCCAGCACCGACACCGAGCAGTGCGCGACGGAGCGGCCACGGGTGCCGGTGCTGGCATGCGCCGACGCGCTGAACGCCCGGGGCGCCCGGGTGGAGACGGTCACCGCCCGCTCCGACGCCGAGATCGACGCGGTGTTGGCCCGGCTCGACGGCCCGCCCCGCCCGGACGGCCTCACCTGGCCGGACCCGGACAGCAAGACCCGGCTGGTCATCGCCACCGCCAGCGACGGGCAGTTGCGCGCCGTGCTGCGCCGGCTGGTCAAGCGGTACGCCCCGGCGCCGAGCAAGCGCCCGGCGGATCTGCCCGGCAACCGGACCCTGCCCGACCTGCCGCCGGTGGCCGTACTCCCGCTCGACCCGGCCCGTGGTGGCACCCACCGGGACCTGGCCGCGCAGCTCGGGCTGCCCCGTGATCCGGCGGCGGTGGCCGCCGCGGTGCTGGACGGCTCACCGCGGCGACTGGACCTGCTGCGCAACGACGGCGGCTCGGTGACCCTGGACGGCGCGCTCCTCGGCGCTGCCGACGACGCCGGCCGGCCGCTGCACTGGCGCGCCCGGGTGGAGGTCGACGACACCATCCTCACCGACGGTGCGGAACCGTTGCTGGCCTGTGCGGTCGGCAACGCCGGCGGGTACGCGACGCTCAACGACGTGACGCTGCTGACCGCGCCGGACCCGGCCGACGGCCAGGTCGAGGTCGCGGTGGCCGTGCCGGTGGTCGTCCGCTCGGCGTGGGGACGCAAGCGGGTACGCCTCGAAGTTCGGCGGGCCCGTGGGCGGGCGGTGTCGGTGCTGCCCAGGGAGGGCAAGGTGCCGTACCTCGACGATGGTGTCGAGGGCGAGCTGACCCGTAAGCGTTCCTGGTGGGTCGAGCCGGGCGCCTGGGCCGTCTGGTCGAACTGACCTCGACCGCACCGACCGGCCGACCTGCCTGCACCGATCGGCCCTGTTGGGTGATTGGGCCTATCCTCGCAGGAGGACTGGGGAGGGCCGTAATGGACGAGAACGCCGACCGGGCGCAGGTGCCCGGCCAGCAGCCGGTGCCGGAGCGGGACGTCGAACCACTCTGGCCACCGGATCCGGGTGACCGGGGCGCGGTGCCGCCGTGGGCTGCGGTCGCCGAGCAGCGGGGTGGGCCGTCGTCGGTCACGCCACCGGTCACGCCACCGGTGGCCGCGCCGCCGACCGGGCGACCGCCGGTGCCCGGCCAGCCCGGCGCCGCGGCCCAGTCGCCTCCCTCGCCGTCGGATTACCCGTCGCTCACCGGTGTCGTTCCGGCGCCCGGGGGGTGGGGGGTCAGCGGCCCGTCCGGCGCCGGGTCGGGTTGGGCACCGGCGCAGCCGAGTTGGCCGCCACCGACCGCCCCGGCCGCTGCGTCACCGCCGCCCGTTCCGCCGGCGACCGGTGCCCAGCCGACGCCTCCGTCGACCGGCTCGGGGAGCAACGGCGGGCCAGCCGTCCCCGGCATCCCGGGTTCCGCCGCCACACCGACCACCGCCTCCGCGCCGAGGGACGGCCGTCCCGCCACGAGCGACGCGGGCAGTGCCGCGCCCGACGCGGCCAGCCAGGCCAGCGAAGCGGCGCAGGTACAGCCCGGCGACCGGGGTCCGACCGCCGCGCCGGTCGCCCCGGGCGGCGTCGACCTGAACCTGCCGTTCACCCTGGACCAGCCGACCCGCGCCGCCGCATCGGCACCCACCGACCGTCCCACCGCGTCCGCCGCCAGCCCGAACGCCACCGCCAGCCCGAACGCCACCGACGGCCCGCACGCCACCGACAGCCCGACGGCCGCCGGCCCCGCGCCGACAGACCCCTCGGCCGCAGGCCCTGCGGTGGCCGGTCCGGCACCGCAGCCTGGTAGTCCGGAAGCACAGCCCGGCGGGTCAGCACCGCAGGCCGGCGGATCAGCACCACAGGCCGGCGGATCAGCACCACAGGCTGGTGGGCCCGGTGCGGACGGGTCCGCTGACGGGCCGGCGCGGCCGATTGCCGAGTCGCCGTGGGCATACCCGCCGCAACGCGCGGCCGGAACGGCCGCGCCCGCCCACGACGAGGCCGGCGCGACGCCTCCGATTCCGCCGCCGCCGATCGTTCCGCACGCCGGTCCCGCGCAGGCACACCCCGGGCAGCCGTTCATCCCCGGCCAGGCCGGCCCGGCACAGATTCCGCCGCCGCCCGACGTGACGCAGTTCAGCAACCCGCCGCACGGCCTTGCCGCACCGCAGCACGCTCCTGGGCAGGCCGGGCCGGGGACCCCACCGCCCGGGCCGTTCCCGCCCTCGCCGGGTTGGTATCCACCGCCCTGGCAGCAGGGCTCGCCCGGCGGCGCGCCCGGGCAGCCGTACCAGGAGGCCGACGGGGTGACCCGGGTGCCGGCCCCCGCGTACCCGGACGCGACCGCGTACCCGGACGCGAGTTGGACACCGGACACCACAGCCGCACCGACCGCCGAGGACTTCGCCCGACGCCGCCAGGTACGACCCGCCGACCCGGTGGCGACAATGGGTGTACGCGCGGTGGTCAACAAGATGGGCCTGCTCCGGCTCTCTCCGGGGCGGCACGAGCAGGAGCTCAAGCGGGACATCGAGATGGTGCGCCGCAACTTCGGCGGTCTGCGGCAGGTGACAGTCGTTAACCCGAAGGGCGGCGCCGGCAAGACGGTGGCCATCCTGCTGCTCGCGATGACGTTCGGTCAGAAGCGCGGCGGCTACGTGCTGGCCTGGGACAACAACGAAACCCAGGGCACCCTCGGGATGCGGGCCCAACAGGACTTCCACTCCCGCACCGTGCGGGACATGTTGCGTGACCTCGGGCAGTTCCAGGGCGCGCACGGGCGGGTCGGCGACCTGTCGCAGTACGTCCGCTCGCAGGGCGAGGGGATGTTCGACGTCCTGGCCTCGGACGAGTCGGCCACCGGTGGCGAGATGTTGACGGCTGCCGCGTTCGCCGAGATCCGTGAGGTGGTCAGCCGGTTCTACAAGTTGATCTTCGTGGACACCGGGAACAACGTCCGAGCGCAGAACTGGCAGGCGTCGATGGACGCCACCGACCAGTTGGTGGTCACCATGTCGGCCCGTAACGACTCCGCCGAGACCGCCGCCCGGATGCTCGACCACCTGGAGCAGAGCGGCCGGCAACGGCTGGTCCGTCAGGCCGTGACTGTGGTGTCGATGCCACCGTCCCGCAAGGAGATCGACCTGCCGGCCATCCAGGAGCACTTCGCGGCCCGCACCCGGGCGGTGCTGCTGGCCCCGTACGAGCGACTCATCGACAGCGGCGAGCCGATCCGGTACGGCGGGCTCTCCTCGGCCACCCGGGACGCCTGGCTGAAGATCGCCGCGGCGGTCGCCGAAGGGTTGTAACCGCCGACGGCCGGCCCAATGTCGGGCCGGCCGTCGGGGCGGGGTCAGTTGCTCGCCAGCGCGTCCGCCGCTTCCGGGTCGCAGTCGCGCAGGAACTGGGCACAGCGGGCCGCCTCGTCGGCCTCGCCGATCTCGTCGGCGGCGCGGGACAGCACGTAGAGGCAGCGGAGGAAGCCCCGATTGGGCTCGTGTGACCACGGCACCGGGCCGTGCCCCTTCCAACCACTGCGGCGCAGTTGATCGAGGCCCCGGTGGTATCCGGTGCGGGCGTACGCGTACGCCGTCACCACCTGGCCCTGCGCGAACGCCCGCGCCGCGAGCTCCGCCCAGGCCGCGCTGTAGGTCGGGAAGCCGGCCGCCACATTGGCGTACGCCTCATCGGTGCCGGCCTCGGCGGCGGCGGCCAGGGCGGCGTCGGCCTCGTCGTTCACGGGCAGGCGGGTGGCCGGTGGCTCTGGCAAAAGGTTCTGCATCGCCCCATTCAACCCGCTGGACAGTGCGACACGCGAGCGGGTCGGCCGACGTGTCCCGCTGAACGGCTGAGGAGTTGGTCACGCCTGCGGCCTATGCCGCTGCCTGGTGTTTTCCACTACAACTAATGGTCCGGAGCCTCCCCAGGAACCGGTTATGCAGGAGCCCGGTGGCCACGACCACCGGGCTCCTGTCGGTTCCACCCCTGGCCCGAGGTTTGACCGGGCCTGGTGGAGGGGCAGGATGGCCCGGTGCCGACCCCACCTCCCGCGGACGTCATCGAGCCGCACCTGCACGCCGGTGAGATCCAGACCCGTGCCGAGTTCGACAATCAGTTGGCCACCGGTCGGCTGACCGGGCTGACCGTGCAGGGCCTACGGCTCGACCTCGCGCCGGTGCCTGACCTGACCGGCGTCGACGTCGCCGGCACCCTCTTCGTCGGTTGCCGGTTCGCGTCCCGGGACGTGGGCGCCGACCTGGTCCGGCGTGGCGCGAACGTGGTGCCGCCGTTCTCCGGGTTGCCGTACCCGACCCAGCCGACGCACCTCTACACCCCGGACGACCTGGCCGCCGGGTTCGCCGAGGGCGGGTTCACCGGGATGTACGACACCCGGGTGTACGACCACTACCGGGCGCACGGCGGCGCGTTGCCGGACGTCAAGGAGGCGTTGGGTCAGCGGCTGCACGACCACGGCGTGGACAACGCGCTGGCCGACGCCACCCGGGTCTGGCTGACCGCGTACGGGCCGCAGTCGGTGGTGGGCATCATGGGCGGGCACGCGGTGCGGCGCGGCAGTCCGGCGTACCGGATGGCGGCCGTGCTGGGTTGGGAGCTGGCGCGGGCCGATCGGCTGGTGGTGACCGGCGGCGGCCCGGGTGTGATGGAGGCCGCGAACCTCGGCGCCTACCTGGCGGACCGGCCGGCGACCGACGTGACGGCGGCGATCGACCTGCTGGCCACCGCCCCCGACTTCACCGACCACCACCGCTACACGGCTACCGCGCTGACGGTCCGGCAGCGGTACGCGGGGGTGCCCCGGCAGCGTGGCGACGACCTGGGCTGGGCGCGTGCGGGTGGCCTGGCCATTCCGACCTGGTTGTACGGACACGAGCCGGCGAACCTGTTCGCCGGGCGGATCGCGAAGTACTTCTCGAACGCGATCCGGGAGGACACCATCCTGCGCCTCGCCCGGGGCGGCATCGTCTTCGCGCCGGGGCGGGCGGGCACTGTGCAGGAGGTGTTCCAGGCGGCCACCAAGACCTACTACGGCACCGACGGCGCCAGCGGGGCGTACATCTTCCTGGACCGCGCCTACTGGACCGTGGAGCTGCCGGTGGAGGCGCTGTTGCGTCCGCTGCTGGCCGCGTCCCCGTTCGGCGACCTGTCGTCGACGATCCACCTCACCGACGACGTCCGCGAGGCGGTACGCCTGCTGACGACCTGACGACGACGGCCGACTCCCCGTGCGGGGAGCCGGCCGTCGGGTGGGGCGTCGTTACTTGGTCATCGTGGTGCCGGTCGAGCGCAGGTGCTCGCAGGCCTCGACGACCCGGGCGGCCAGGCCGGCCTCGGCGGCCTTGCCCCAGGCACGCGGGTCGTACAGCTTCTTGTTGCCGACCTCGCCGTCGATCTTCAGCACGCCGTCGTAGTTGCGGAGCATGTGGTCCGCGACGGGGCGGGTGAAGGCGTACTGGGTGTCGGTGTCGATGTTCATCTTCACCACGCCGTAGTCCAGAGCCTCGCGGATCTCGCTCAGCAGGGAGCCCGAGCCGCCGTGGAAGACCAGGCTGAGCGGCTTGTCCTTGCCGTACTTGGCGCCGACGGCGTCCTGGATCTGCTTGAGGATCTCCGGACGCAGCTTGACGTTGCCCGGCTTGTAGACGCCGTGCACGTTGCCGAAGGTCAGCGCCGCCATGTAGCGGCCCTTCTCGCCGAGGCCGAGCGCCTCGACCATGGCCAGGCCGTCATCGGTGGTGGTGTAGAGCTTGTCGTTGATGGCGTTCTCGACGCCGTCCTCCTCGCCACCGACGACACCGACCTCGATCTCAAGGACGATCTTGGCCTTGGCGGCCTCGTCGAGCAGCTGCGCGGCGATCTGCAGGTTCTCCGCGACCGGCACGGCCGAGCCGTCCCACATGTGCGACTGGTACAGCGGCTCCTCGCCGCGCTTCACCCGCTCCTGCGAGATGCCCATCAGCGGACGCACGAACCCGTCCAGCTTGTCCTTCGGGCAGTGGTCGGTGTGCAGGGCGATGTTCACCGAGTACTTCTTGGCGACCTCGTGCGCGTACGCGGCGAACGCCACCGCGCCGGTGACCATGTCCTTGATCGAGGGGCCGGAGAGGTATTCGGCGCCACCGGTGGAAACCTGGATGATGCCGTCGCTCTCCGCGTCGGCGAAGCCCTTGAGCGCCGCGTTCAGCGTCTGGGAGGAGGTCACGTTGATCGCGGGGTACGCGTACCGGCCAGCCTTGGCGCGGTCCAGCATCTCCGCGTAAGCCTCGGGGGAAGCGATGGGCATGTGATGCGCTCCTTACTTACCACTCTCGGCCGTGCTGGCCGCTGTTCTTCATTTGTGCGCCGGACCGCGCTGTCCTCCGCCCGGAAGTATCCCGTAGGTGAGGTGCGCCGGAACAACCGACCCGGGTCCTAGCCGTTCACCGGCGGTCCAGGTTGTCCGGCACGATGACGCTGATCAACCAGGTCACCACTGTCATCACGATGGCTCCCCAGAACGCCGGCCAGAATCCGTCCACCTGGAACGGCAGGTCGAGCCCACTGGCGATCCGGTCGGTGAGCAGGAACAGCAACGCGTTGACCACCAGCGCGAACAGGCCCAGGGTCAGCAGGTAGAACACACAACCGACGACCCGGATCACCGGCTTGAGCACCGCGTTGATCACGCCGAAGATCAGCGCCACCACGATCAGGGTGAGGACTGTGTTGCCACCCGAACGACCGTGCACGTCGACCCCGGGCACGATCAGCGTGGTTATCCACAACGCGACAGCGGTGATCGCCAGTCTGATGAGGAAGCCCACTGCACCATCCTGGCACCGGGTCGCGTCGCCGAGGGCTGATTCCGCCTACTCCGCTTCCGGGCGGTGCGCCGGCCCAACCCGTACGGTGGGTGGGAACCGTGCCCCGAGACCCCCGGGAGGGATGATGGGTCAGCCCGACGAGGACTTCACCCCCGGCGACCACCTAGCGCCCAACGAACGCGACCCTGAGGCGGACCCGGCCGACGCGGTCGAGCAGGCCACAGTCGCCGGCCCGGCCGACGTCGACAGTGAGCCGCACCGCGGCCTGGAGGTCGGCGACTGGGACGCGATGGAGCAGGCCCGGGTGGTCACCGGGGACGAGGACGACTACCGCTGATCCGTCGCGGGGTCGGCTGCCCGTTGCGACAGGGGTGTTCAGCCGTTCGGGTCATTAAGATAGATATCGATCCGAAGGGGGTTACCGGAGGAGCCGAGGCGTCCCTAGGTTGGACGAGCGCCACCTGTACCCCCACGGGAGGACCCATGCTCAAGCACTCGCTCCGCTGGCTGACCGGGCTCGGCGCCGCAGGCGCGTTGATCGCCGCCTCCGCCACCCCCGCCGTCGCCGCACCCACGATCGAGCCCTACTTCCAGGACGCCACAGTGGCCGTCGGCTCGGAGCCGACCATCCGCGGCCTGTTGCTGTACGCCGACGAGCCGACGGTCCTCACCGACGTCTCCGTGCGGTACGACTACCGCTCCCTGGCCGACAAGGTCACTGTGACTCCTGCCGACGGCCAGGAGTGCGCCGCGCCGGAGCCTGGCGTTCTCGTCTGCACGGAACCCTCCGATGTCGTCCTGTACGAGATGCCGCCGATCGGCAGCGGGATCTACCGCAACGGGGTCAAGCGGGTGCACCTCGGCGTCACCGCAGGTGCGCAGCTCGGCGACTCCGGCGACGTCGCGGTCAGCTTCGAGGCGGCGGGCGGGCGGAGCGGCAGCTACACCTCGCACGTCCGGGTCGGCGAGGGGGTCGATTTGGCCGGCGGCCCGTTCACCAGCCTCTCCGCGAAGCCGGGTGGAAAGTTCACTGTTCCGCTGGCCGTCTCCAATGCCGGCGGCAAGGTCGTCAACGGATTCGTCGCGGTCTTCGACCTCCCCTACTCGATCCGCACCAAGGACCGGTTCAGCAACTGCCGCTACGCCGACGACCACCTGCTCTCCTGCCAGTTCGACGAGGACATCCCAGTGGGCACCGGGCTCGTCGCCACGCTGAACCTCGAACTCGCCAAGGACACCTACGCGCCGACCAACCAGTCCGGCTACGCCCAGTTCATGACCACTGCCGACTTCGAGGACCTGACCCGGGTGCGGACGGCCGTCGGCGCCCGGGCGGCCACCCCCGGTAGCGGTCCGAAGCTGACTCTGACCGGGGCGCCCGGCAGGATGCGGAAGGCCGCCCAGACCGACGTCGGCCCGGGCAACGACTACACCGGGTGGACCATCAAGGCGACCGGCACCAACGGCACCGACCTCGCGGCGATCGGGGCCACGCTCAGGGGCACGGCCGGCGCCGTCGTCACGGCGACCGTCGGCTTCCGGAACAACGGCCCGGCGACGCTCGACCGGACCAACGGAGACTTCGAGGCCGCCACCCACACGAACGTCGAACTACCGCCGGGCACCACCGCCGTCGAGGTCCCCGACAACTGCCGGTTGCGCCAGGACAGCACCCGCACGTACCTGTGCGCCTCGGAGATGCTCCTGGTGGCCGGGCAGACCTATACCGTGAAGTTCCGGCTACGGATCGACAAGGTGATCCCGAACGCCCGGGGAGCGGTGCGGGTAAACGCGCCGTGCGAGTGCCCGGCCGGCGGCGGTTTCCAGGACGACATCAAACCGGCCAACGACAGGGCCACCATCGTGGTCAACGCGGCCCAGGGCGGCGGTGGCCCGGGCGATGGTGACGGCGACGGCGACGGCGGTGGCGGTGGCGGTGGCGGTGGTTCGCTGCCCATCACCGGCGCCCCCACCAGCCTGATCGCCGGCATCGGCGCTTTGCTGCTCGTCACCGGCGCCGGCTGCTACCTGCTCGCCCGACGCCACAGCGGCCGTTTCCCCGCCTGACCCACCCCGACCCGACCGACGCCCCGCCGGCCCGTACCGGGCTGGCGGGGCGTCGTCGTGCTGTCCTCGTCCGTCAGCGGACGGGATTTACCTGCTCCGGGTGCTGCGCCGCCCACTGCGCCAACCGATCCTCGCGCAGCGCGGCGAGGAACTCCGGGCCCCGCTTCGGGTCCAGCGGCAGCCGCGAAGCGTTGCCTGCCGGAGGGCTGACCGGCAGGCTGAGCCCCACCGGGTCGACGCTCTTCAGCTCGGGCAGCACCGCCACCAGCCTGGTCAGCGGCAGGCCGTCGTCGTCGACCGCCAGATTCTTGCCGGCGGCCGACAGCAGCGCGGTGAGCCGTACCGGATTGGTCAGCACGTCCTGGGCGACCGCCCGCCGGACCAGCCCGGCGACGTAGCGCTGGGCGTTGCGGTCCCGGTCCAACGTGCCGTCGGGCAGGTAGCGCCGTTGCCGCAGCAGGTCGACGGAGGCAGCCCCGTCGAGCACCTGACAGCCGGCCGGGAAGGTCCGGCGGGTGTGCCAGGACCGCACCTCCGTCGGCAGGCACACCTCCACCCCGTCGACCGCCTCGGTGATCCGGCGTAGACCGGCGAAGGTCAGCACCGCGCCAGCGTCGACGCGTACGCCGGTCAGGTCGGCGACCACCCGGCGGGTCAGGTCGTAGCCGGCGTCCAGGTCGGGCCGGGGCTCGGCGGCACCGCTGTGGAACGCGCTGTTGAGCTTCTCGATCCCCCGGCCAGGGATCGACACCTCCAGGTCGCGCGGCAACGAGATGAGGTACGGCCGGCTCCGGTCGGCCGGGATGTGCACCAGCAGGACGGAGTCCGCCAACCGGTACGACGGTTGCTCGCCGAAGCCGTCCACCCCGAGCAGCAGGACGTTCAGCGCCCCGGACTGCACGCCAGCCGGTCGATCGGACAACAACGAGCCAACGACCGGCGGATCGGGGCGCAGCTGCGGCACCCCGACTCCGAGCGCGGCGAGCAGGGCGAGCGTGACGCCAGCGGCCTGGAACCGCTGCCGGCGGCGACGGCGGACAGCGGCGAGCCGGTCGATAGCGACCCGCAGCGGGCCGGTCGACGGGGTCAACGTCTCGTGCCGGGCGAACGCGGCACGCAGGTCATCCTCGATCATGTTCACGCCTCCACGTACTCGGCCCGGAGCGTGGCCAGGGCCCGGGAGATGGACGAACGGACGGTCCCGACGGCACAGCCGAGAATCTCGGCGATCTCGACGTCGGGCAGGTCCTCGTAGTAGCGCAGCACCAGAGCAGCCCGCTGCCGACGCGGCAGCCGGGACAGCCACGACCAGATCTGGTCCCGGTCCACGGCGGACTGTGCGTGGTCGGTGGGCACCGGCACCGTCGCGTCGGGCTCCCCGCGCAACAGCACCCGGCGCACCCACGATCCGCGCCGCCAGTCGACGTACTGGTTGGTGAGCATCCGGCGTACGTAACGCTCGGGCGAGTCCGCGCGGGCGACCCGACGCCAGTTGAGCTGGACCCGGACCATGGTCTCCTGGACCAGATCCTGGGCCTGGTGTGGTTCGCCGGTCAGCATCACCGCGTACCGCAGTAGCGGGGCCAGCCGCGTGTCCGCGAACTCCTCGTACGTCACTGCACCTCCCGGGGCTCCTGCCTCAGATGACGGAGGCGGACCGACCGAACATTGCGGTGACTCTGATCAACCTTTTGGTTCGTCTTGCTCAGCGGGCGGATTTGAGGGCTGCAGTCAGCCTTAGCGATTCCTTAAGATCCGCAGGCTCCACCTGATCCCCCAACTGGAGGAACCCCCCTCATGCTCACCCACTCCACCCGGCGTTGGCTCGCCGGACTGGGCGTAGCAGGCGCGTTCGTCGCCGCCGCCGCCCCCGCCGCCGCCGCACCGGCAGCCCTCGCCGCACCGGTAGAGAATCTCGACCTGTACGCCAACAACGTGATCGTCGCGCCCGGCGGCACCGACAAGTGGCTCACCCTCTTCTCGCTCACCACGGAGCGGCAGCCCGACGACTACACGATCAAGGTGGACCGGAGCAAGGTCTACGGTTTCGCCGACGTCGAGAGCAGCGGGGACAACTGCACCGAGTCCGGTGCGATCCTGACGTGCAAGGTCGAGGACCAGGACGACGACGGCTCGTACCTGAACCTCGTCTCCCTCGTCGTTCGCGCGAAGGCCGACGCCAAGCCCGATCAGAAGGGCGAGCTGAGGTTCACCGTCACGCCGGACGGCAAGTCCGAATCCGCCTCCTACAGCTCGACTGTGGAAATCGGCGAGGGCGTCGACCTCACCACCAACGAGTCCCTGGAGCTCAAGGGGGCGCCCGGCGCCACGCTGAAGGCCCCGTTCCAGGTGACCAACCGGGGCGAGGTGCCGGCGAAGGACGCGGTTCTCTACGTCGTCGGCGCGGACGGTCTTCAGCCGTCGAAGCGCTACGAGAACTGCGAGTACACCGATGGCCCGCTGCACGACTTCGCGTTCGCCTGCCGCTTCGACACGACCATCGGCGAGAACAGCAGCTTCCGCCTCGACGACAGCTTCGGGTTCACCGTGCCCGCCGACACCTGGGCGCCGAACACCTTCGGCGGGTTCTCCACCTGGTTCACGCCCGCCGACTGGGACGAGTACAGGTCCGAGGCCGAACTCCCGGCCAAGATCGGGCCGAACGGGACCGAGGGTGAGCTGAAGCTCGAGCCGGTCATGAACCTGCGCTCCCGGCAGACCGACGTCAACCCGTTGGACAACTCGACCTGGGTCGACCTTCAGGTGACCGGCGACCAGCGGGCCGATGTGGCAGCACGCGGCGCGACGGTGACCGGTGACGTCGGCGCCACCGTCGCGCTCACGGTCGGCTACGTCAACAACGGGCCGGCGGCCGTCAACGCGGGTGGCGGCGAGTCGCCATACGTCGGCACCACCGTCACGCTGCCGAAGGGCGTCACCGCCCTCCGCGCTTCGGAGAACTGCTTCGACTCCGAGGACGACGGGTGGGAGCCGGGCAAGCCCGGCGCGCGGGTCTACCGGTGCTTCGTGGACGGCTCGATCAAGAAGGGCGAGAAGGTCGACTACGAGTTCCAGGTGCGGATCGACCAGGCCGGCGACCAGGCCGGCGAGGTCACGCTGCGTACCGGGCGCGAGGAGACCGAGATCAAGGATCTGAACCCGGCCAACGACACCGCGCAGATCCTGGTGAACGGCGGCGGAGACGGCGGCCAGGGCGGCGGTGACGACGGCGGCTCGCTGCCGGTCACCGGTCAGTCCACCGGCCTGATCGTCGGCCTCGGCGCGCTGCTGCTCGCGGCGGGCGTCGGCGGCTACCTGGTGGCCAAGCGCCGCCGGACCCGCTTCGTCGCCTGACCCACCCCGCACCACCGGCGCCCCGTCGACCACCACGGTCGGCGGGGCGCCGTCGTTGGACCCCACGACGCGGGCGGGTGGTGACGGGCCGGTCCGGCGCGGCCGGGGCCCTGGGCTTCGGTACCCTTTGTGGCCGTGGACACAGCTGAGAAGACCCGCGCTCTCCTGGAGAGCGTCGCCCTGAACCCGCTCGATCCCAAGGATCTGTTGCAGACCTTCGGCCTGATCGGCGTGTGGGTGATCCTCTTCGCCGAGACCGGCCTGCTGGTGGGCTTCTTCTTCCCCGGTGACTCGCTGCTGTTCCTCGCCGGAGTCGCCTCGTCACCGGTGGCGGACGCGATCTTCGGTGACGGCACCCGCCTCTCCCTCACCGGTCTGCTGATCGGTGGGCCGATCTGCGCGATCGTCGGCGCGCAGCTGGGGCACTGGCTCGGCGCGCGGTACGGCCGGCCGATGTTCGAGCGGCCGAACTCCCGCCTCTTCAAGAAGGAGTACGTGGAGAAGGCCGAGTACTACTTCCAGAAGTTCGGCCCGGCGAAGGCCGTCGTGCTGGCGCGCTTCATTCCGATCGTCCGGACGTTCCTCAACCCGGTCGCGGGCGCGCTCGGCATGCCGGCCAAGAAGTTCCTGCTCTGGAACGTCGTCGGCGCGGTGCTCTGGGTGGACGGCATCCTGCTGATCGGCTACCTGCTGGCCGAGCAGATCTACCAGGCCATCGGGGACAAGATCGACCACTACATCCTGCCGGTGGTGGCCCTGATCATTGTGATCTCGGTGCTGCCGATCTTCTTCGAGTTCCTTCGCGACCGGCGGGCTCGTAAGCGCGGCGAGGCGGTCGCAGTGGTCGCGGCGGCCAGTGCCGCTGGCGCGGTGGAGGCGGCCCGTGAGGCGTTCGACCACGACCGGCACGAGCACGGCCGTCAGCGCCCGGAGCACGGTCAGGACCGTTGAGCGGTACGACGACGGCCGGCCCCCGGTGAGGGGGTCGGCCGTCGGCATGTCGAACCCGGCCTCCGGTGGTGCGACCGGGGACGAGCAGGTGTCAACCACCGGTGGCGCCACCCCTGGCTCGCCACCGGACGCCGCCCCGGCTCGGGACGGCGTGTAGTGCCTACGTCAGCGGGCCTTCTTGGTGGCCCGCTTACGCGGCGGGGTCAGCAGGTCGGCGATCGTCGCGATCGCACTCGGGACCAGGCTGTAGTACGCCCAGACACCGCGCTTCTCCCGCTGCAACAAGCCAGCCTCGGTGAGGATACGCAGGTGATGACTGACCGTCGGCTGAGAGAGGCCGAGCGGCGCCGTCAGGTCACAGACGCACGCCTCGCCCTCGGGGGCCGACTGGATCAGGCTGAGCAGCCGCAACCGAGCAGGATCAGCAAGGGCCTTGAGGACCCCGGCGAGACGCTCGGCATCGGCACGTTCGATCGGCTCGCCGTTTAGCGGCGAGATCTGAGGCATAGTCATTTCGGCCAACGCAGTTCCCACGTATTCCATCCTTCCACCAGCAGCATCGATCCGCCTGCATATCAGCAGATCCGAATCGGCAGACTTTTACGCCACAAGGCCGAGGTCAGCCAACGTATAGGCCGCCCGGTACGGCAATCCGGCGGCTCGCACCGCGTCGCCGGCGCCTCGATCAACAATAACCACCACGCCCACGACTTCCGCCCCGGCCTCGCGAAGCGCCTCGACAGCGGTCAAAACACTTCCGCCCGTCGTGGATGTGTCCTCCACCGCCAACACTCGACGGCCAGCCACCTCCGGTCCCTCGATCCGCCGTTGAAGACCGTGGGCCTTGCCCGCCTTGCGCACCACAAAGGCGTCCAGGGCCCGGCCGGTCGGAGCGGCGGCGTGCAGCATCGAGAGCGCGACAGGATCCGCGCCCAGGGTGAGGCCCCCAACGGCGTCGAACTCCCAGTCGGCGGTGAGGTCGAGCAACACCCGGCCGACCAGAGGAGCGGCCCGGTGATGGAGCGTGACGCGCCGCAGATCCACGTACCAGTCTGCCTCGCGCCCCGACGAGAGCACGACCCGGCCGTGGACCACAGCCAGGTCGGTAATGAATTTACGCAGGTCGTCGTGGTCCCCCATGGCGATAGAGGTTACTGCGCAACTCTGAACGCCGTGTGCGGGGTCCACCCTGATCAGCCCCGAGGGGAACCGATGACTGGCGATGTTCGACTACGCTCAGCAACTGGCCCGACAGCGGCGTGCCAACGCCGTCCCACCACTCGCTCGGGGTCGGCGTGCCGGTCGAAGCTCAGCGCTCGTCGCGACCGATCCGGCCGCGGGTGTCCCGCGCGACCGCCTGGAGCAGCCGCCGCGGCGCGTGTCGCATGCCGGCGACGACCACCTTGTACTTCCACGCCGGGATGCTGACCATCTTGCCTTTGCGCAGGTCACGCAGGGCTTCGTCGACCACATCCTCGGCCCGCAGCCACAGCCACTCCGGCGTCTTGGACATGTTGATGCCGGCTCGCTGATGGAATTCGGTGCGGGTGTAGCCGGGGCAGAGGGCCATCACCTGAACGCCGAACGGCCGCGCCGACTGCCCGACGGACTCACTGAAGTTGGTGACCCACGCCTTGCTGGCCGAGTACGTCGATCCGGGCATGGCCGTACCGAAACCGGCGACCGAAGAGACATTTATCACTGCCCCATTTCGCCGTTCAGTCATCGGTCGAAGCGCCGCCAGGGTCAGCCGCATGACCGCGTGCACGTTGAGTCGCAACAGTCGCGCCTCGTCCTCCGCCGTCGAGCGCAGGAACGGTTTGTTCAAGCTGATCCCCGCATTGTTGACCAGCAGGTGCACCGGGCTGCCGTCGGCGAGCCGCTGCTCCACCGTTGCGCAGCCGTCGTCGGTGGACAGATCCGCAGGGATCGTCTCCACCTCGCGTCCGTACGTGGAACCAAGCTCGGTGGCCAGCTCGGTCAGCCGCGCCGCGTCGCGGGCAACGAGCACCAGGTGCCAGCCGTCGGCGGCCAGCCGTCGCGTGAACGCCGCGCCGATGCCGGCGGTGGCCCCGGTGATCAGGGCTCGGCGCTCGGCAGTCGTGGGGTCGAGCGTCACGGAGTGGTCCTCACCTGGGCGGGTACGGGGGCGTGTGCGGCGCCGACGGGGGCTGGTGCGGGGCGGGCGGGAACATGGGCGGCGCGGTTGGCGCCGTCGGGCGGTGGCGACCGAACCAGCTGTTCGCCGCCGGCAGCGCCAGCAGCGTAGCTACTACAAGGTAACCGAGCCCCTGGGCGACGGAAAGCCCGGCGTTGAGCGGGATCCACCAGGACGGGTACGCGTCGCCGAGTAGACCCAGCAACTCGGCGAGAGACTGCTCGCCGGAGCCCAGTTGCAGTGGCGCGGCCCGTTCGCCGACGACCACCGCCACGCTGCAGCAGCCGGCGAGCAGGCCGAGCCCGCTGACCACCCAGGTCGCCACCCGGACACCGTTGCGACCGGCCAGCAGCCCGAGGGCCAGGCCGGCGAGCAGCGGCGTGGAGAGCACCGCCACCACCGCCGACAGCACCGCGGATGCGCGGAGCAGAGTCACCACGTCGTCGATCTGCTCTGGGCTCGCCGCGGTGTCGCGGGCGGCGGAGCGGAACGCGTCGACCGTCCCGCCCAGCACCACCAGGTCGACCACCGCGTACGCGAGCGCGGCGACAGCCATCACCAACAGCACGGCCGCGGCCGACAGGACGGCGGCGGGCCGGCGGGCCGGTGCCGATTCCGGGTACGACACGACGAATCCCTCCGGTAGGCGTCGGGTTGCAACCTACTCGGAGGGATCGTCGGCGTCGTGCTTATCGAGCCGTCAGTTGGTCGGCGGCGGGGTTGACCCGGGCCGGTCCGTGGGCGGCGTGTCTTCCGGTCGGTTCGCGGCCGGTGGCGGCGGGTAGCTCGGCTCCCCACTCGACGGATAACCCGGCTCACCCGATGCCTGCGGGTAGCCCGGCTGACCGGGCGCCTGCGGGTTGCCCGGGTAGTTGGCGCCTGGGGCCGGCGGCTCCCATTCCGCGGTGGCCTTGCGGAAGAACGGGTGCGCCTTCGGAAGCGCCAGCAGGATCAGCGCCGCGAGCAGCGCCGCGAGCCCCAGGATGTTCACCGCCGTGCTGGTCGGGCCATACCAGGATGGGAGGGCATCCGACATGCTGCGCTCGACCTCTGCGCCGCTCGGCGCATCGCCGCCGCCGCCCGACGCGCCCTGCGAAAATCCGGACGCACCGCTGACGACCGAGCCACCGACACAACAGACCAGGATGCCGCCGACCACCCAGGTGGCGATCCGGGTTCCGTTGCGTCCACGGTTGTTGAACATCGCCAGCACGACCAGGACGAGCGCGAGCACCAGGACCACCGCGACGGAGGCAACCGCGAAGGCGACGGCGACCGTTCCAATGGTCTCGACATCCTCGGTGCCCTCGTACGCGTCCTGGAAGCCCTGCTTGATGCTGCCACTCACGCTGATGACCATGATCAGGCTGAGCAGCTGGGTGAACGCGAACAGCAGCAACAGATACGTCGAGATCGTCACGACACCCGGGCGCACTGGAGTCGGCTTGCTGAGAGGATTGGCCATGGCTCTCCTTATGTGATCAGGATGACACCGTATCGACACCGCCCTACGAGCGACAGTTCAGGGACAAAGGCCCAGGCGGAGATGTGGGTGCGATCCGCAGCGCCGGGCCACTGTGGGCAGCGCGTCGGACGGTCGACTGGCGCGCCTGCTCGTGACGGTCTCTCGTCGTCGTCGACCGGGGCCTTGGGCGGAAGAGCCGTCAACTTCGACGGTTGTCTGCGCCATAAGGCTAGATCGCAAACATTAGAGAAGCCTTGAACTGCAAAGACCTGAGTGGACACGGTGACCGGGGTTGCCAGCCAGGCCAGAGCATGTTCCCATAGATGGGCGTTGACGGCCAGCAATTGGTAGTCAACGAGGCTTCGTGGGCCCACGGGGGGTTTGCAAGCTGTCTTGGACAGCCGGCCTGTCTTGGACAGGAAATGCCAAACGCTCAGAAGGAGCAAGGATGCAAAAGATTGTTCGCGCTGCGGTCCTGTCCGGCGCGCTCGCTGTCGGTTCGCTCACCTTGGCCGCACCAGCGCAGGCTGCCCCGACCGTTTCAGCAGCTCCCGTGGCCAGCGCCGCAGGGGATTACCAGGCCATGGGCTGGCCGGCGTGGGGCGTCTACCGAAATCTCGCCACCTGCATCTCCGAAGGCGTGAGGCTCCAGAACGCCGGAATCCTCAGCGACTTCGCGTGTGTTCCCAATTTCTTCAACGTTCAAAGTATGCCGCACACCCTCCTCGGGCTGTTGGCTTAATTTCTAGATGGTTGCACCGCAGCCGGGTCGGTTCACATTTAAGTAGCCGACCCGGCCGCGGAGCAGCAATTGGACGACGACCGAGCGTCCGTCCAATTCTCCCACCATTCAACTCGCTTGAGAGCCGCCGCCTGTGCGAATTACCAGATCGGCGGGGTCAAGCAGATTACCGCGGGCGACTCGCCAGCCCTCTTCGCCGTACGCCTCGAAGGAGAGCCGCGCGCCGCCACCGGACTGGTAGTCGTGGTAGCGCATCGTCCCGGTCGACGGCAGCTCGGTCTCTCCGGTGGCGGTGTAACGCGCCTGCCCGGTCTCGGCCCAGGTGTAGCGCCGCCCGCCCAGTTCGATGGTCGGTGCGCCCGGGGTGACGGTGGCGCCCGGTTCGGCGGTCCAGAACACCAACTCGAGTTCGGGGCCGTTCTCCACGGAGAGCCGGTGGCGGGTGCCGGAGTCGTCGTCGAGGAGGTGCTGCACCCAACTCCAGTCGCCCTCGACCAGACGGATAGTGGCACTCACCGCGTACTCCCGCTCCCGGATCCGCACGCGGTCGCCCGGGGTCAGCCGGAGTGGGCCGTCGCGCGGCGGCTCCGCCGGCTGGCCGTCGGGCCGGCCCGTCGGCCGTCGGCGGGCCCGCACGACGACCACTACCACCGCGAGTACGACAACAGCCGCCACCAGGCACGTCACCAGCGCGTCCACCCGACCACCTCCCCAGGTACGTCGGCGCAGACGGTAACAACCCTCGGCACCAGGAAGGCCCGCGCTGTGGCCGACAGCTCAGCTAGCGAAGGTGCCCGGGTGCGTCCTCCGGAGGCGCCGCCGGCGGTCCCGTCGGCCCTGGTGGGGTGCCCGGCGCGCCCGCCGTCAGGTGCGCGGCCGGGTCGGGGCAGATCAGGTAGCCGGGTGGGAGCGGCTGGTTCGGCGGCAGGAAGCCCGGCACGAGCGGAGCTGTCGGGTATCCGTAACCGGTCGGGGCGTAGGTGGGGACGGGCATCACCCAGGCTGGGCCGGGCAGCGCCTCGTTCGCGGTACGCGGCACGAACCAGCGGTTCGCCGGCGGCAGCGCCAGCAGCAGGACCACGGCGGCGGAAAGGGCCAGGACGGTGAGCACCCCCAGCCCCGCCGCGGGGAAGAACAGGTCGTCCCAGGGATCGGTGCCGGAGTAGAGCGTGTCGTAGAACGTCGAGGTCTCCCACTCTTCGTCCCAGTCCGGTGGCGGCTCGTCCCCCATTTCCGGCATGGTCAGCAGCGGCACGAGGAACCCACCGGAACAGCACTGCGCGAAGCAGACCAGCAGCTGCGCGCCACTGGCCACGAAGACCAGGATCCGCGCGACGTTGGCGCCCCGCCGGACCCGGCCGGCGGTGGCCGCCAGCCAGACCGCGAGCAGCACCGCCGGCACGCCGAGGATCAGCGTCATCGCGACGTTGCCCTGCCGCTCGCCAGCCACCTCGTCCGGGTCGGCGTCCGGCACCAGTCGTGCCGCGCGGTCGATCTGGCCGTCGAAGTGCACCGCCTCGGCCACCGTCAGCGCGGCCAGGCCGAGCAGCACCAGCACCGATGCCAGTTGCAGCCAGAAGGCGATGGTCACGGTGACCGGGCGGGGCGGACGCGGCGCGGCGACGGGCGGGCTCATGGCTCGCAACGTACGGCGCGGCGTCGGCGACCGGCAGAACCAATCGGGCAGCACCGGCCGGCGAATGGATCATGCTGCGGCGAGCCGCCGACTGGCGTACGTGCCAAGGGTTTCGCGGTCCATCACGCAGCCGACGAAGGTGGTGAACTCGCTCGGATCGTCCCGCAGCGACGTCCAGGCCGCTCGGGCCGCCTCCGGGTCGACGCGCTCCAGCAGCGTGGCCGCGTACGCCCGACCGGCGGGTGTGCCGTCGGCCAGCACCCGGTCGAGCTGGCGGCGTACCTCCTCGGGGTGGTCGCTGAGGGCGGCCTCGACCCGGTGGTACGCCTCGGTCACCGGCAACAGCGTGCCCGCGATCCCGACCCCACCGAAGGCGAGCGTGTCAGCCGCCACCAACTCGTCGACGGCGGCGCCCAATTCGCGCTCCCAAGCCTTCCGCATCCCAAACATGCCTCCACCCTTTCCCCGTCCGCCCCCACTCCACCCCGTTAATCACGAGGTTTGCGCCATGCGCGGACACTCTCCCGACACAGCGCCTGGTGCAGACGCCCGGTGGTGGGGGTCAGTAGCCGCGCCACTCCGTGCGGGCGTAGTCGAGGACCCTCGGTTGGAGGAGGGTGCTGGGGGGCACGTTCAGGCGGGCGCGGTCGGGGGGAAAGGCCGCCGCCGCCCGCAGCACGCCCGGGTCGAGGAAACGCAGCCGGGGCGCGTCGGCCGGCAGTTCGAGCACCGGCGGAACGGTTCCCGCCGTGGCGAGCAGGAAACCCCAGTCTCCGAAGGACGGCACGTCGACGTGGTACGGCACAGTGGCGAAGCCCGCTTCCCGCACCGACGCATCGATCGACCAGTAGGAGCGGGGCGCGAAGTACGGCGATCCGGACTGCACCACCAGCCGTCCCTGCTCGGCGAGCACCGACCTGATCAGCGCGTAGAACTCGACTGTGTAGAGCTTGGCAGTGGCCGTCTCGTCCGGGTCGGGCAGGTCGGCGACCACCACGTCGAAACGCTCGGCGGCGGTACGCAACCAGCCGAACGCATCGGTGTTCAGCACCCGTACCCGGGGGTCGTCGAGCGAACCGTCGTTGAGTTCCCGCAACTGCGGCACTGTGCTGGCCAGCGCCACCACCGCCGGGTCGAGGTCGACCACTGTCACCCTGCGCACGTCCGGGTACCGCAGGATCTCCCGGACGGCGAGGCCGTCGCCGGCGCCGAGAACCAGGACGTCGCCGCGCGGGCCGCGCATCGCCGGATGCACCAGCGCCTCGTGGTAGCGGTACTCGTCGACCGAGCTGAACTGAAGATCACCGTTGAGGAACAACCGCAGGTCGGTGTCGGCGTGGCCGACCTCCCGCACCGACCGGGTCAGCACGATCTCCTGGTAACGGGAGCGTTCGGCGTACACCACGGGGTCCCGGTAGAGCTGCTGCCGGGCGGTCACCTCGAAGTCGGCGGCGGTCACCCAGGCGTACCCCAGGCAGAGCGCGACCACGACAGAGCCGGCGCCGAGGACGAGCCGGGCGCGGCGGCTCAGCTCCCTCCGGAACACAGTGCAGACCAGGGCGAGACCGGCCACCGCGTTCACCGCGCCGACCACCAGGGCACCCTTGAGCTGGCCGAAGACGGGGATCAACAGGAACGGGAAGGCGAGCCCGCCGAGCAGTGCCCCGACGTAGTCGGCGGCGAACAGGTCGGCCACCGCACTGCCGGCGGCCTGCTCGCGGATGCGCTGCAGCATCACCATCAACAACGGAATCTCCGCGCCGATCAGCAGGCCCAGCACGAAGGCGGTGCCGACCAGCGCCGGACCGTACAGGTCGAGCCAGGCGAAGGCGGCGTAGAGGCCGAGCACGGACAGACCACCGAGCAGGGCCAGGGTCAGTTCGATCACCGCGAACGCTGCGGCGGCCCGGGGCTGCAACGGCTTCGCGACCAGCGCGCCGACCCCCATCGCGAAAACCATCACGCCGAGCACGATCGACGCCTGCCCGACGGTGTCGCCGATCAGGTAGCTGCCGAGCGCGACCAGGGCCAGCTCGTAGACCAGCCCGCAGGCGGCGCAGACGAAGACCGCGACCAGCACCGCCGCGCGGGCCAGCCGCCAGTGCGGCCGGGCCTCTGTGCCGCCGTCGACCACCGGCGGCGCCCCGGTGCTCATGACCGCCTCGGGTACGGCCGACCGGCACCGCCCGGTCGCGGTCCCCCGGTCATCAGAGGATCGCGGCGGCGATGATCGCGCCGGTGGCCAGGTGCACCACTGCCGACACCCACACGGCGGGGTGCGGCTCGGGGTCGACCAGCAGTTCGCCGAGCCGGCCCGGGGTCACCGCGTCGAGCAGCAGGAACGCCGCGGCCATGATCACCAGGCCGACGATCCCGTACGCCGCCGCGCCGACCAGCCCCAGGGCGAGGTCGTCGTCGCTGGCGACGATCGCCGCGACCACGATGGTGCCGACGCCGAGCAGGTTGGACGCGAGCAGTAGCGCCGCGTTGCGGTTGCGCTCGGTCCAGATCAGTTCGTGGAGCTTGCCGGGAGTGGTCAGGTCGACCAGCCCGTAGCCGACGCCCATGAGGACGACGCCGACCGCGCCGAAGGCGAGGGTGGCCAGTAGATCGGTGACGAGGTTCTGCACGGAGGGCTCCAGGTCAAGGGGTCGGGCGTCGGGCTACTTGCCGGCGCCGGGGCCGCCGCCCCGCACGCTGCTGCCGCGTCCCCAGCCCCAGTACGACCCGACGGTCGAGTGGTAACGGGGTTGAGCGGTGTCCATGTCTTCGAGCAGGATCACCGAGCCGGCGGCGATCGGCAGGATCACCACCGAGTCGTCGTCGTAGCGCAGGTAGACGCCACTGCCGTCGGCGTACCTGTCGGACGGCTTCCACGCGTCGGTCAGTTCCTTGGCGACAGTGGTCGGTGACGTGGACGAGGTGTACGCGGTCGCTTCCCGGCCGATGTCCCGGCTGGCCGCTCGCGAGTACCTGTCCTGCACATAGGCACGCGGGGAGAAGGTGCCGTTGACGAGCGCGAAGGCCGCGACCAGCACACCGACCACTGCCGTCGCCGCGCCCACCACGAACCAGCGTCGGTACGTCATCGCAGTGCCACCACCGTCTCGGTCAGGACCAGCTCGTTGGTCTGGGGGTACGCGTGCCAGGTACGCCAGCCGACCGACAGGTGCGGCAGGTCGGTGCGCACGGCCAGCGCGGTGACCGCGTCCGGGTCACCGGGAAAGACTCCGACCAGGGCGTACGGGTCGTCGGCCAGGTCGGCGCGGAGCCCGGCGATCCGGGTGTGCAACTCACCGTCGGCGGGGCGCAGCACGCTGGCGGTGAAGCGGTAGCCGCCCGCCTCGTCGTGCAGGGCGTCGGGCAGGTGCGGCGGCCGACCGGGCAGGCAGGCGACCGTCTCGGTGAGTTCGGCCGCACCGCCGGGTTCGGCCAGCACGACCTGGTGGGACGCGCCCAGCAGGCGCAGCCGCAGCCGGACGCCCCCGGGCAGCGTGAGGTCGCGGACGTGCAGCGCGGGCCGCTCCGGTCCGCCGAGTGCCAGGCTCAAGTCGGCGGCGCAGGTGTCGACGTACGGGGTGTGGAGGCTCACCAACACGTCAGCTGGCCTCCGGCCCGGCCTGTGGGTACACCATCACGTCGGCGCGGTGCAGCTGCTCGCCCAGGGAGACCTCCCAGCCGGCCTGGCCGTACGCCTCGAAGGAGAGCCGTTCGCCGCCCTGTGCCCGGTAGTCGTGGTATCGAAGGGTGCCACTGGGGTCGAGGCCGGTGCTGCCGGTGGCGGTGAAGCGGGCCTGACCGGACTCTTCCAAGGCGTAGCGGCGGCCGGCGAAGTCGAGGGTGGACCCACCGGGGGTGATCGTCGCGGCCGGCTCGGCGGTCCAGAGCACCAGCTCCAGGTCCGGGTCCTCCTCCACGGAGAGCCAGCGCTTGTCGCCCTCGACGGTGTCCAGCAGGTGCTCCGCCCAGCTCCAGCCGCCCTCGTTCAGATGCACCGAGCCTCGGACCGCGTACGACACCCGGCGGATCTCGACGATGTCGCCGGGCTTGAGCCGGCGCGGGTCGCCGCGGAGCGCGTCGCTGTCGGTGTCCCGGAACGGGTCTGCGGGTGCCGCCGGTCGGGCGGCCTTGCGGCCCTTGCGCACCGCCACCACCGCCACCACGACCCCGGCGACTCCGATCAGACACCCCAGCGTCGTCACCAGGTACGCCACGGGACCGTTCATGCCGACCACCTCCCCAAGTGCGTCGGCGGGAACGGTAACAACCCCGCGCACCTGGAGAAACTCATCGTCGTCTGGTGATACGGCAGCTACGGAGCGTTCCGGTGGGGTGCCGTCGGGGCGGAGAGACGGGTCGGGCCGACCCCGCCCGCGAGGCGGGGTCGGCCCGGGTGCGACGGATCAGGCGGCGGTGACGGAGAGGGTGTTGGTTTCGGTGGCGCGGTCCACCTTCACCGTTTCGCCGTCGCGGATCTGGCCGGACAGGAGGGCCTTCGCCAGTTGGTCTCCGATTGCGGTCTGGACCAGGCGACGGAGCGGTCGCGCACCGTAGATCGGGTCGTAGCCGTGCTCGGCCAGCCAGTCCCGGGCGGCATCGGTGATCTCCAGACCCAGCCGGCGATCGGCCAACCGCCGCCGCATTCGGTTCAACTGGATGTCGACGATGGAGCGCAGGTCGTCCCCGCGCAGCGAGGCGAAGACCACTATGTCGTCCAGCCGGTTGAGGAACTCCGGCTTGAAGTGCGACCGGACCACGGCCAGCACGCCCTCCCGGCGCTGCTCGTCGGCGAGCGTCAGGTCGCTGATCACCGACGACCCGAGGTTGGACGTGAGGATCAGGATCGCGTTACGGAAGTCCACGGTGCGGCCCTGGCCGTCGGTGAGCCGGCCGTCGTCGAGCACCTGGAGCAGCACGTCGAAGACGTCCGGGTGGGCCTTCTCCACCTCGTCCAGCAGCACCACCGAGTACGGCCGTCGGCGCACCGCCTCGGTGAGCTGACCACCCTCGTTGTAACCGACGTAGCCGGGCGGGGCACCGACCAGGCGAGCGACCGAGTGCTTCTCGCCGTACTCGCTCATGTCGATGCGGACCATGGCCCGCTCGTCGTCGAAGAGGAACTCGGCGAGGGCCTTGGCCAGCTCGGTCTTGCCGACGCCGGTGGGGCCGAGGAAGAGGAAGCTGCCGGTCGGGCGATCCGGGTCGGCGATACCGGCCCGGGCGCGGCGTACCGCGTCGGAGACCGCGCCGACCGCCTCGGTCTGGCCGACCACCCGGCCGCCCAGCGACTCTTCCATCCGCAGCAGCTTGGCCGTCTCACCCTCCAGCAGGCGGCCGGCGGGGATGCCGGTCCAGGAGGCGACCACCGCGGCGATGTCGTCCGCGCCGACCTCCTCCTTGAGCATCGCGCCGTCGGCCTGGAGCTGGGCCAGTTCCTCCGCGGCCTGCTTCAGCTCGACCTTCAGGGCGGGGATCCGGCCGTAGCGCAGCTCGGCGGCGCGTTCCAGCTCGCCGTCCCGCTCGGCCCGCTCGGCCTCGCCGCCGAGGCGTTCCAACTCCTCCTTGGCGGTGGAGAGCTTGGTGATGTGGCTCTTCTCCGTCTGCCAGCGCTCGGAGAGCACTGTGAGCTGCTCGCGCTTGTCGGCCAACTCCTTGCGGAGCCGCTCCAACCGCTCGGCCGAGGCGGCGTCCGGCTCCTTGGCCAGGGCCATCTCCTCGATCTCCAGCCGGCGGACCGCCCGCTCGATCTCGTCCACCTCGACCGGACGCGAATCGATCTCCATCCGGAGCCGGGACGCGGACTCGTCGACCAGGTCGATCGCCTTGTCGGGCAGGAACCGGTCGGTGATGTAACGGTCGGACAGCGTCGCGGCGGCCACCAGCGCGGCGTCGGTGATCCGTACGCCGTGGTGCACCTCGTAGCGCTCCTTGAGCCCACGCAGGATGCCGATGGTGTCCTCGATGGTCGGCTCACCGACGAGCACCGGCTGGAAGCGGCGCTCCAGCGCCGGGTCCTTCTCGATGTGCTCGCGGTACTCGTCCAGCGTGGTGGCGCCCACCATCCGCAGCTCGCCACGGGCCAGCATCGGCTTGAGCATGTTGCCGGCGTCCATCGAGCCTTCGCCCTTGCCGGCGCCGACGACCGTGTGCAGTTCGTCGAGGAACGTGATGACCTGCCCGTTGGAGTTCTTGATCTCCTCCAGGACGGACTTCAGCCGTTCCTCGAACTGGCCGCGGTACTGGGCGCCGGCGACCATCGCGCCGAGGTCCAGCGAGATCAGCTTCTTGTCGCGCAGCGACTCGGGCACGTCGCCGGTGACGATCCGCTGGGCCAGACCCTCGACGATCGCGGTCTTGCCGACGCCGGGCTCGCCGATCAGCACCGGGTTGTTCTTGGTACGCCGGGAGAGCACCTGGATGACCCGACGGATCTCGGAGTCCCGGCCGATGACCGGGTCGATCTTGCCGTCCCGGGCACTGGCGGTCAGGTCGACGCCGTACTTGGTGAGGGCCTGGTAGGTCTGCTCCGGGTCGGCGGTGGTGACCCGACGGTCCCCACCGCGAACGGTCGGGAAGGCGGCGACCAGGGCCTCCTCGGTGGCACCGGCGGTCTTCAGCGCGCCGGACACCGCCCCGCCCACCCGGGCCAGGCCGGCGAGCAGGTGCTCGGTGGAGGTGTACTCGTCGCCCAGCGGCCGGGCGATCTGCTCGGCGGCGCCGATGGCGTTGACGAACTCCCGAGCCAACGTCGGCTCGGCGATGCTGGAGCCGCGCGCGGCCGGCAGGTTGTCGACGGCGCGCTGGGCGGCCTGGCGCAGCTCGGTCGGGTCTGCCCCGACGGCGCGCAGCAGGCCGGTGGCGGTCGAGCCGTCGGTGTCCAGGAGTGACAGGAGCAGGTGCCAGGGCTCCACCGTGGCGTGACCACGCTGGTTGGCCAGGGCGACAGCGCCCGTGATGGTTTCGCGGCTCTTGGTGGTGAGTCTTTCGGTGTTCATGGGCTCCCCCGGATCGGCGTTGTCCATTGGGTTGGACACAACCAGAGTTGAGCGTATTCCGCTCAACCTTAGCGCGTGACGGCCATCACTCCCGGCGCCGCCACCGCCAGTCGAACTCGCCGGCCGCCGGCGGCGGGCCGGGCAGCGGGTCCGCTCCCGGTGCCGACGACAAACCGGCCAGCAGGACCGCGAGCTGCCGGCGGCGCAGTTGGCGGGTCCGCTCCGGATCGGGTACGCGGACCGCCGCGCACGCCTCCAACAACAACCCCAGATCGTGTACGACAGCGTCCGGGCGCAGCCGCCCGCTGGCGTGGGCTCGGTCGACCAGAGCTGTCGCCAACTCACCGGCGCGCATCGCGTCCCGGCCCATCTCCTCGGTCGGGGTGAAGGTGCCGGCCAGGTGGACGGTGAGCGAGTGCACGTCGGCGTCGACCACCCGGGCCAGGAATCCGGTGAACGCGGCCCAGTCGTCCGGCTCGTCGAGGGCGGTCTCGGCCTCCGCGACGTACCGGCGCAGCCCGTCGTGGCAGAGCTGGCGCAGCAGGTCTTCCTTTCCCGCGTACCGCCGGTAGAGGGCGCTGATGCCGACGCCCGCGCGCTCCGCGACGGCGGCGATCGGGGCCTTCGGGTCGTCGAGGAAGACGGCGCGGGCGGCTTCGAGGATGACCTCGTCGTTGCGGGCGGCCTGGGCACGGCGACCGCCCAGCGTCTTGCCGGAAGTCGTTGACATGCCCCCAGCCTAACAGTGGAACGGATCGTTCCGCTCTGCTATGGTGATTGCAGAACGAAACATTCCGTTCCGAAGGAGTTCCCGCATGAGCGCCACCGCGATCAGTCCGTTCCGCGTCGAGATCCCGCAGACCGCCCTCGACGACCTGGCCACCCGGCTGGGCCGCACCCTCTGGCCCGCCGAACTGCCCGGTGCCGGCGACTCGTACGGGATGAGCACCGACCGGGTACGCGCCCTCGTCGACCGGTGGCGGGGCGGGTTCGACTGGCGCGCCGTCGAGGCCCGCCTGAACGCTCACCCGCAGTTCGTCACCGAGATCGACGGCGAGCGGATCCACTTCCTGCACGTCCGATCGTCCCGGCCGGACGCCACAGCGCTGGTGCTCACCCACGGCTGGCCCGGCTCGGTGCTGGAGTACCTGGACGTGATCGCCCCGCTCACCGAGCCGACCGACAGGGACGCGCCGGCCTTCCACGTGGTCGTCCCGTCGCTGCCCGGCTTCGGGTTCTCCGGCCCGACCCACGGCGCCGGCTGGAACCGGTTCCGCATCGCCCGCGCCTGGGCCGAGCTGATGGACCGCCTGGGGTACGACAGCTACGGCGCGGTCGGCAACGACGCCGGCTCGATGATCGCGCCGGAGTTGGGCCGGATCGCCCCGGAGCGGGTGCTCGGCGTACACGTCACCCAACTCTTCTCGTTCCCCTCCGGCGACCCGGCCGAGTTCGCCGGGCTCTCCGAGGCGGACCAGGCGGCGCTCGGGCACCTCCAGTGGTTCTACGAGAACAAGTTCTCCTTCAACCAGGTGCACAGTCAGCAGCCGCAGACCCTGGCGTTCGCGCTGGCCGACTCGCCGGTGGGGCTGCTCGCCTGGAACGCCCAGCTCTTCGACGAGAGCCTGGACGCCGACTTCGTGCTGGCCAACATCGCGCTCTACTGGTTCACCGGCACTGCCGCCTCGGCGATCCGGCTCTACTGGGAGGACGCGCACGCCGGCGAGCCGCCGACCGAGCCGACCACCGCTCCGACCGCGCTGGCCATGTTCCCCGGCGACTTCCAGTCCATCCGCCGCTTCGCCGAACGGGACCACTCGAACATCGTCCGGTGGACGGCGTACGAGACCGACGTCGACGGCCGGGGCGACGTCGGCGGTCACTACGCGGCCCACCAGGCCCCCGAGGTGCTGGTCACCGACATCCGCGAGTTCTTCGCCAGCCTCCGCTGACCCCGACGTGCCCAGGTGCCCGCGCCCGCTCTGCCGGCGCGGGCACCGACCGCTTGATCCGAGGAGGGCTGTCCCTCCAAGATCTGCGTTCTGTTCACGAAGCGGTAGCCTTGGACTGTGCGAGTACGTGTCGAGCAGACCGCCTTACCCGGGATCGGGGTACGTCACGATCTGGTGACGGAGTCCGGACGCCGCCTGGGCGTCGTTTCCCACCGCAATGGCCGCCGTGATCTCGTTCTCTACGATCCCGACGACCCGGACGCCTGCCAGTCGGACATCCCGCTGACCGACGACGAGGCTGAGGCTCTCGCCGACATCCTCGGCGCGTCGCTGATGCTCGGCCAGCTCTCCGGGCTCCGGGAGCAGGCCGCCGGTCTGCTCACCGAGCAGATCGCCATCACGGCCGGCTCCCCGTACGTCAACCGGAAGCTCGGCGACACCAAGGCGCGTACCCGCACCAGCGCCTCCATCGTGGCTGTACTGCGTGAAGGCGAAGTGATCGTTTCGCCACTCCCCTCCTTCCGCTTCGCGGCCGGCGACGTGGTGGTCGTTGTCGGGACCCGTAGAGGTCTCGACGGCGTTTCCGCCATCCTCGCCGACAGTGACCCGGACGGCTGAGGCGGATGCACGATTTCACCACGCTGCTCATCGAAGTCGGTGCGCTGCTGCTGCTGCTTGGGCTTCTCAGCCGGCTCAGCCGGCGATTCGGCCTCTCTCCCATTCCCCTCTACCTGCTCGCCGGGCTCGCGTTCGGGCACGGCGGGCTGCTGCCGCTGGACGCCAGCGAGGAGTTCTTCGCGGTCGGCGCCGAGATCGGCGTCATCCTTCTGCTGGTGATGCTCGGGCTGGAGTATTCAGCCAACGAACTCGTCGGCAACCTGCGCTCGGCGGCACCGGCCGGGCTGATCGACGGCGTCCTCAACGCGCTACCCGGCGCGGGGTTCGCCCTGCTGCTCGGCTGGGACTGGGTCGCCGCCCTGGTACTCGGCGGCATCACCTGGGTGTCCTCCTCCGGGGTGATCGCCAAGGTCCTCGCCGACCTGGGCCGGCTCGGTAACCGGGAAACCCCGGTGATCCTCTCGGTGCTGGTCATCGAGGACCTGGCAATGGCCCTCTACCTGCCGCTCGTCACCGCCGTACTGGCCGGCACCGGCCTGCTCGGCGGCGGAATCGCGCTCACCATCGCGGTGGGCACTGTGCTGATCGTGCTGGTGGTCGCCATCCGGTACGGCCACCTGATCTCGTCCGCCCTGTCGGTGAAGGACCCGGAGGCGCTGCTGCTCGGCGTACTCGGTCTGACATTGCTGATCGCGGGCCTCGCCGCGTCGCTCAAGGTGTCGGCGGCGGTCGGCGCGTTCCTGGTCGGCATCGCGCTCTCCGGCCCGGTGGCGCACCACGCCACCGAATTGCTCTCGCCGCTGCGGGACCTGTTCGCCGCTGTGTTCTTCGTCTTCTTCGGCCTGACCACCGACCCGCAGGACATCCCCCCGGTGCTGCTGCCGGCGCTCGCGTTGGCAGTGGTCACCATGGCGACGAAGACGCTCACCGGCTACCTGGCCGCCCGCCGGGTCGGCATCGCGGAACCCGGTCGATGGCGGACCGGCCTGGCACTCGTACCCCGAGGTGAGTTCTCCATCGTCATCGCCGGGCTCGCGGTGGCCGCTGGGAGTGTCGAGCCGCGGTTGGCGGCGCTGGCCGCGACGTACGTCCTGATCACCGTGGTGACCGGGCCGATCCTGGCCCGGCTGCCGGACTACCCGTGGTTCAAGCGGTGGCTGCGCAACCGCGCGGCGGCCCAACGGCGGGAGCCGATCCCGGTCGCCGACTCACTGCACTGAGATCCACCTGAACGCCGCGGCGGCGTGCGTCGCACCCTCGCGGAGGTAGAAGCGGTGCGCCTCGGTCCGGGCGAGGCCGGACTCCAGGAAGACATAGTCGGCACCCTTGTCGTGCGCCCACGCCCTGGCCGCCGCCAGGAGGCGGGAGCCGACACCCCGGGAGCGCCACTCGGGGTGCACGGCGAGATCCTCGCGAAAAGCCACTCCAGCCCCTCGACGAAGTCGGCCTCGGCACCCCGCCGTAACCGTCTAACGTGGATTGTCATAGGAGCGTCATCGGCTGCGCTGTCGATGCAACGGACCCGCCCGTGCCAACGGTTGCGGAATTGCTCCTCGCGGGTACTACCGCAGCACCCGACGGCGGGTTACCGTTTCGCCCCAGCAGCCAGGGTCCGCAGGCAGCGTTGCCAAACGCGGGCGAGAGCGGAAGGTTGGCCGGTGAGCGTGCAGGAGTCGACGTTCCACGGCTTCGCCAACCCCGTCGATCCGACTCCGGCGGAGTTGCGAGCCTGGGCGTACAAGCCCGATTCGGTGCCGTTGGCCTCGATGCCACCCGACTGGGACCTGCTGGTCTCCGGCGACCGGCTGGTGTTGACGCTCTTCGAGTTGGCGATGGATCCAAGCTGCCCGGCCCGGCGGTTCGCGCTGCACTGCCTCTACATCTACGCGGCCGACGGCATCCGGACGAACTTCCGCGCCCACCCGAAGCGCCGCTTCCGCAAGCTCGTCGAACAGGCCGAGCGTGACGGCGACGAACTGATGAAGGTCTGGGCGCACAACGGCCGGGTGCTGTTGGCCCGACCGGACCTCTTCGTCTACCGGGACTGGTGCGAGGGCGGCCTGGTCCGCGAAAACCGCCGCCTCGGCTGAGACGACTCAGGTGGCTCCCTCGCCCGCGGTGGCTGGGTGCTGTGCTGTTCGCGGCCCTTTGGAGCTGATGTCGCAAACGATTCAGCTCGAAAGGACCTACGCGTCGGCTGGCCACCCACCCCGGGCCGAGGGCGGCGTCCCGACGTCCGGCCCGCACTCCGACGGCGAACGGGCCCCGACCCCGACGCGGCGAACGGGCCGGGACCCCCCGTGGGTCCCGGCCCGCACGTCGGTCACCGGTCAGTCCTGCTTGCGTTCCGTCTCGGCTCGGCCCCGTTCGCCGGCGTGGTCGCCGTCTTCGGCGAACCGGCCCGCGATGATCCGGTCCCGGTAGGTCCCCTCGGTCACCTTGTCGAACTTCTTGCGGACGGTCTCGGCCAGGTTCTCCAACCGGTCCTCGGTCTGCTGGGCCACCTTCTTCGCCGATTCCGCCATCGCTCCCCCTCGCCATGCCGGTAGGTCCAGATTAAGCCGATTGGACCCTTATCGACAGGCTAACTGAAGCGGCCCGGACCGCGCCGGGAATCCAGCGCGGTCCGGGCCGAGAAGACAGATCCGGGTGAGCGGCAGGTCAGCGATCGGGCGTCCGGCGGGGGCGCCACACCACCAGCGCTGTGGACGTGCGGTTGGTCGGCACCAGATCCCGGCCCGGGAAGCGGGCCAACGACTCCAGCTCCGCCACCCGGCGGTACGCGGCGTCCAGCTCCGCCTCCAGCCGAGCCACCCGCTGCTGCGCCTGCTCCAGCAGCCGCTCCAGCCCGATGATCCGCTTGACGCCGGCCAGGTTGATCCCGTCGTCCTGGCTGAGCCGCTGCACCTCGCGCAGCAGCACCACGTCGCGGACGCTGTAGCGACGCCCGCCACCAGCGGCCCGGCCGGGCTGCACCAGCCCCAGTCGGTCGTACTGGCGCAGGGTCTGCGGGTGCATCCCCGCCATCCGTGCCGCTACCGAGATCATCAGCACCTTGGCCTCGTAGGCAGGGTCGCCCGAACCGAGGAACTCGCCCGACATCCCGCTCACCTCCGCGTCCATTCCACCGGACTAACTGACTCGACGCACCCGTGCGTCGAGATGTTCCCGGGCCGCCGGCGGGGTCTGCTCGGCGAACGACTCCAGCGCCGTACGCGCCTCGTCCGACAACCGGGCCGGCACCACCACGTCCAGCGTGACCAGCAGGTCACCGGCCTGGCCGTCGCGACGGACCACGCCCTTGCCGCGAGCCCGCAGCACCCGCCCGCTCGGCGTTCCCGGCGGCACCCGCAAGGTCATCGCACCGTCGAGCGTGGGCACCCGCAGGTCCGTGCCGAGCACGGCCTCCGCGAAGGTGACCGGCACGGTCAGCGTCAGGTCGTCCCCGGTACGCCCGAACAGCTCGTCCGGCCGGACCTTGACGTGCACGAAGAGGTCACCAGCCGGGCCACCGCGCTCGCCCGGCTCGCCACGCCCGGCCAGCCGGATGCGTTGACCGTCGGCCACACCGGCCGGGAAGCGCACGTTCATGGTGCGGGTCTTGGTGACACCGCCGCTGCCGTGGCACTCCGGGCACTTCTCCTCGACCACTGTGCCGACGCCCTGGCAGTTGCGGCACGGCTCGGAGAAGCTGAACGACCCCTGGTTGCGGGTGGTCACGCCGGCACCGTGACAGACCGGGCAGGTACGCGGCTGGGTGCCGGGCTTGGCCCCGTTGCCGTGGCAGGTGTCGCAGACTCCCGGCGCGCGCAGCGTCAGGGGCAGCGTCACCCCGCGCACCGCGTCGCCGAAGTCCAGCGCCACCTCGGTCTCCACGTCCCGGCCACGGGCCGGACCGTGTGGTGCGGCCTGCCCACCGGCCTGACCACCACTGAAGATCGAGCTGAAGAGGTCCTGGAAGCCGGCGCCGCCGAAGCGACGATCGCCGCCTCCGCCTCCGCCGCCGCCGAACATGTCGGAGACGTCGAACGGCATGCCGCCCGGCTGACCCCCACCCCGGGCGTTGCGCCGGAACGCGCCCGAGCCGAAGAGCGAACGCATCTCGTCGTACTCGCGACGGCGGCCGCTGTCCGACAGCACGTTGTACGCCTCGGACGCGGCCTTGAACCGCTCCTCGGCCTTCGGGTCGCCCGGGTTGTGGTCCGGGTGCGACTCCCGGGCCACCTTGCGGTACGCCTTCTTGATGTCATCCGCGGAGGCGGCCTTGTCCACGCCGAGCACGGCGTAGAAGTCCTTCTCGATCCAGTCCTTCGAACTCACCGGTCCACCTCCTTCCGACCCTGGTGGCCCGGCCGTCCCGCCCACCGCTGAGCGGTGGGCGGGACAGCTCGGTCACTGTCTGGCACTATTTCGGATCCGCGACCGCGACCAGCGCGGGGCGCAACAGCCGCTCACCGAGCTGGTAGCCGCGTCGCATGACCTGTACGCAGGTCGGCTCGCTGACGTCGGCCGAGGTCTGGTGCGCGACCGCCTCGTGCCGGGTCGGATCGAACGGGTCGCCCTGCTCGCCGAAGGCGTTCAGGCCGAACTTGCCCAGCGCTGTGGTGAGTTGTTCCGCCACAGTGCCGAACGGCCCGACCAGGTCGCCGTGTTCCCGGGCCCGGTCCAGGTCGTCCAGGATCGGCAGCAGCGCGGCCAGCACCGAACCGGTCGCCTGCTCCTGGACGAGGCTGCGGTCGCGGTCGACCCGCTTGCGGTAGTTGGCGTACTCCGCCGACACCCGCTGCAGGTCCTTGGTCCGCTCGTCGAGCTCGGCCCGGAGCGCCTCCAGCTCGGCGCCGAGCGAGGTGCCCGTGCCGCCGCCGTCCACCGGCTGCGCCGGGGCGTCCACCACCGGCGGACCGGACGGCTCCGGCCCGTCGGTGGAGTTGACCTCGACCTCGATCTCGTCGACCACTACCTCGGCGTCCTCGACCAGACCCTCGGCCGGAACACCGGTCTCCGCGTCGGCGGCGGTCCCCTCCGGCTCGGCGGTGTCGACGAGCTTGCGGTTGTTGCGGATGACGACCCGCTCCCCGTCGCCGGTCGGCTCCGTGGTCGCGGAGCCACCCGGCGTCGACCCGGTGTCGCCCGGGTCGGCGGCTCGTGGCTTCTGCGTCATGCGGCTACCTCATCCCCTTCGCCGTGCAAACGTGTCGGAGGCCGATGGTCACTTCTTGCCGTCCTCGTCCACGATTTCCGCGTCGACCACGTCGTCGGCGCCGCCGGCCTGCGTGCCGGTCGCACCGGTCGCACCGGTCGCACCCGGTCCGGGCTCGCCACCCGGCTGCTGACCCTGCTCGGCCTGCTGCGAGTAGAGCAGCGAACCGGCCTGCTGGGAGACCTGAGCCAGCTTCTCGTGCGCCGACTTGATCTTCTCGATGTCCTGGCCGCCGAGGGCGCCACGCAGCTCGCCGAGCGCCTCGTTGAGCTGCTCGCGGTTCTCACCGGGCAGCTTGTCGCCGCTCTCGGCGAGGAACTTCTCGGTCTGCCACTGGAGCGCCTCGGCCACGTTGCGGGTCTCGGCGTCGTCGCGGCGGCGCTTGTCCTCCTCCGCGTGCTCCTCGGCGTCCCGGCGCATCCGCTCGATGTCGTCCTTCGGCAGCGAGGAGCCGCCGGTGATCGTCATCTTCTGTTCCTTGCCGGTGCCCAGGTCCTTGGCGTGCACGTTGACGATGCCGTTGGCGTCGATGTCGAAGGCGACCTCGATCTGCGGCACACCGCGCGGCGCCGGCGGAAGGCCGGTCAGCTCGAAGGTGCCGAGCTTCTTGTTGTACGCCGCGATCTCCCGCTCACCCTGGAACACCTGGATCAGCACCGACGGCTGGTTGTCGTCAGCCGTGGTGAAGACCTCGGAACGCTTGGTCGGGATGGTGGTGTTGCGCTCGATCAGCTTGGTGAAGATGCCGCCCTTGGTCTCGATGCCCAGGCTGAGCGGGGTCACGTCGAGCAGCAGGACGTCCTTGACCTCACCCTTGAGCACACCGGCCTGGAGGGCGGCGCCGACGGCGACCACCTCGTCCGGGTTGACGCCCTTGTTGGGGTCGCGACCGGTGAGCTGCTTGACCAGGTCGGTCACGGCGGGCATCCGGGTCGAACCGCCGACCAGGATGACGTGCTCGACGTCGGAGATCTTGATCCCCGCGTCCTTCACGGCCTGCTCGAACGGGCCCTTGCAACGGTCCAGCAGGTCCTGCGTCATCCGCTGGAACTCGGCGCGGCTGAGCGTCACGTCGAGGTGCAGCGGGCCGGCCGCGCCAGCGGTGATGTACGGCAGGTTGATGTTGGTGGTGGTGGCGGCGGACAGCTCGATCTTGGCCTTCTCGGCTGCCTCGCGGAGCCGCTGGAGGGCCATCTTGTCCTGAGCCAGGTCGATGCCGTGCTCACCGCGGAACGTCTTGACCAGGTGGTCGATGATCCGCTGGTCCCAGTCGTCGCCACCGAGCTGGTTGTCACCGCTGGTCGACTTGACCTCGACGACGCCCTCGGCCAACTCCAGCAGCGACACGTCGAAGGTGCCACCGCCGAGGTCGAAGACCAGGACGGTCTGCTCCTTGGAGCCCTTGTCCAGCCCGTACGCCAGGGCGGCGGCGGTCGGCTCGTTGACGATCCGCAGCACGTTGAAGCCGGCGATCTCGCCGGCCTCCTTGGTGGCCTGGCGCTGGCTGTCGTTGAAGTAGGCCGGAACGGTGATCACCGCGTCGGTGATCTGCTCACCCAGGTACGCCTCGGCGTCCCGCTTGAGCTTCATCAGCGTCCGGGCCGAGATCTCCTGCGGGGTGTACTTCTTGCCGTCGATGTCGACGGACCAGTTCGTGCCGACCTCGCGCTTGACCGACCGGATCGTCCGGTCCGGGTTGGTCACCGCTTGGCGCTTGGCGACCTCACCGACGAGCACCTCGCCGTTACGGGCGAACGCGACGATCGAAGGAGTCGTCCGCGACCCCTCAGCGTTGGCGATGACGGTGGGCTCACCGCCCTCGAGAACGCTGACGCAGGAGTTCGTCGTGCCGAGGTCGATACCGACCGCACGTGCCATCTTCGCTTCCTCGCTTCATAAGGTTGTGCAGGTGACGGGCATCGCCCGTGGGCTGCTGGCGAGCACCGCTCGCAGCGGGCCCCACCACAAGTTGAGTGAACTTGACTCAATAGTGCCACGCGTTGGCCAATCGTCAAGTTGACTTGAGTCAACCCGACGCAACCCAGCCGTTATTACCGTCCGGTTGTCTTCCCTTGCATCGGTCGGGCACGCTTTAGCGGTGACGACGCACGGCGATCCCGCCACCCGTTCCGGTGCGCCCGCCGTCGCAGCCCGTACCGACCCGCCGGACGCCGCGGAGGAGCCGCCCGCCACCACCGGGGACGACAGCCTCCCCGGCGCACTGTCGGGCCTCCGGGAGGCGATCGGCGCGACCCGGTATCCCCTCGCGCTGCCCTCCGCCAACTCCGCCCGGCACAGCGCCACAGCACTCACCGACCAACTCGACGACTACCTGCTGCCCCGGCTCGCCCGGTTGGACGCCCCACTGCTCGTGGTGGTCGGCGGCTCCACCGGCGCGGGTAAGTCGACCCTGGTCAACAGCCTGGTCAAGGCCCGGGTCAGCGCCGCCGGCGTGCTCCGGCCGACCACCCGCTCCCCGGTGCTGGTCTGCAACCCGTCCGACGCGGCCTGGTTCCGGCAGGGTGACCTCCTGCCCGGGCTGACCCGCACCACCGAGCCGAGCGACGATCCACGCGCCCTGCACCTCGTCACCGCCCCGGCCCTGCCCGCCGGGCTGGCCTTCCTCGACGCGCCCGACATCGACTCGGTCGTCGACGCCAACCGGGCGCTCGCCACCCAACTGCTGGCCGCCGCCGACCTGTGGCTCTTCGTCACCACCGCCGCCCGGTACGCCGACGCGGTGCCCTGGGAGCTGCTGCGCAGTGCCCGGGCGCGCGGCGCGGTGATCGCCATGGTGCTGGACCGGGTGCCCGCCGAGGCCACCGACGAGATCGCCGCGCACCTGACCGAGATGCTCGCCGAGCAGGACCTCGGCCGGGCACCGCTGTTCGTGTTGCCCGAGACCTGGGTCGACGGTCAGGGGCTGCTGCCCGAGGGAGTCACCGCCCCACTGGCCGACTGGTTCGCCCGGTTGGCCGCCGACGTGGACGCGCGGGCGGCGGTGGTTCGCCAGACCCTCGACGGGGCGCTGGCCGCACTCCACCCCGCAGTGGAGGATCTGGCCGACGCCGCCGACGAGCAGCTCGCCGCCGCCGACGGGCTGGACGAACGGGTCCGGGCCGCGTACCGGGGGGCCGAGCGCACCGTCGAGCAGGGGCTCCAGGACGGCCGGCTGCTCCGGGGTGAGGTGCTCGCCCGCTGGCAGGAGTTCGTCGGCACCGGCGAGCTGTTCCGCACGCTGGAGGCACGGATCGGCCGCCTCCGGGACCGGGTCGTGGCCGCCGTCACCGGCCGACCCGCGCCCGCCGCCGAGCTGCGCAACGCCATCGAGTCCCAACTGGTGACGCTGCTACGCGGGGTGGCCTCGGAGGCCGCCGAGTCCGCGTACACCGGGTGGAAGGCACACCCGGCCGGCGCCGGGCTGCTCGACCCGGCGCTCGCCCACCCGAGCGCGGACCTACCCGAGCGCGCCGAGCGCATGGTCCGGGACTGGCAGCGCGGAGTGCTGGAACTGGTCCGGGTCGAGGGCGGCGACAAGCGGTTCGTGGCCCGCACCGCCGCGTACGCGGTGAACGCCACCGGGCTGGCCGTGATGATCGCCGTCTTCGCCTCCACCGCGTTCATCCCGACCGGGCTGGAGCTGGCCACCGGGGCTGGCACCACTGTCGCCGCACAGGCCGTCCTCCAGGCGATCTTCGGCGACCAGGCGGTGCGTACCCTTGCCGCCAAGGCCCGCGCCGACCTGCTGGACCGGGTGCGGACGCTGCTCGACGCGGAGGCCGACCGCTTCCTGAGTCGCACCGCCGACGCCCGCCCCGCCGAGGACGCCGGCGACGGGCTGCGCCGGGCCGCCGGCCGGGTCGAGCTGGCCCGGCACCGCAGTGGCCTGTCCGCCGCCGACGAGGAGGGTTCCCGGTGAGCAACATCGCCGGCCGGGTACGCGAGGTGTTCCGCGGGGACCAGCGGGTCGACGCCGACGCGCTGATCGCCCGCCTGGACGCGGTACGCCGGTTCCTGACCGCCGTGGACGGTCTGCTGCCGGACTCCGACCTGGTGCCCGCGCACACGCTTGTCGAGCGGGCCGGCACCCGGCTCGCGCTGTCCCGGGACCACACGGTGGTCGCCCTGGCCGGCGCCACGGGCAGCGGCAAGTCCAGCCTCTTCAACGCGTTGGCCCAACTGGAACTCTCGCCGGTCGGGGTCCGCCGGCCGACCACCGGCGTCACCCACGCCTGCGTGTGGGGGGCCCTGGAGGGCGCCAACCATCTGCTCGACTGGATCGGCGTACTGCCCCGACACCGATTCGTCCGGGAGAGCGCCCTGGACGCGGACGACGAGACTGCCCTGCACGGGCTGATCCTGCTCGACCTGCCCGACTTCGACTCGGTGCAGCGATCTCACCGCCTCGAGGTGGACCGACTGCTCGGCCTGGTCGACCAGGTGGTCTGGGTGGTCGACCCGCAGAAGTACGCCGACCGGGTCATCCACGACAGCTACCTGCGCGAGTTCCACAGGCACCGCGACGTCACAGTGGTCGTGCTCAACCAGGCCGACCGGCTGCCCCCGGCCGAGGTGCCCCGGGTCCTGGACGACCTGCGTCGGCTGCTCGACACCGACGGGCTGACCGGGGTGCCCCTGCTGGCCACCACCGCCCTCGATCCGGCCGGGATGGTCGGGCTGCGCGACGCGCTGGAGCGCACCGTCGCCGAGCGGCAGGCGGCGTTGCGCCGGCTCGCGGGTGACGTCGACACGGTCGTCGCCGGCTTGGACGAGCTGGTCGGTTCGGCCCGGCCCGCGGACGGGCCGGACGACACCGCCGTCAAGGGGCTGAACCGGGCGCTGGCCGGGGCGGCCGGGGTGCCAGCGGTGACCGAGGCCGTGGAGCGGGCGTACCGACACCGGGCCGGCGCGGCCACCGGCTGGCCCGTGGTCCGGGGCTGGCGACGGTTACGCCCCGACCCGCTACGTCGGCTGCACCTGCCCGGCCCGACCGGTGACCAGGCCGACCCGGCGGAGAGCCTGGTGGCGGCCACCTCGGTACCGGACCCGACGGCCGCCCAGCGCTCGGCGCTCGGCCTCGCCATCCGCGCGGTGGCCGACCGGGCCGCAGCCGACCTGCCCGCCGCCTGGCCCGGCGCGGTGACCTCCGCCGCCCGGTCCCGCCTCGGCGACCTGCCGGACGCCCTGGATCGCACGATCGCCGGCACGGATCTCGGCCTCGACCGTCGCCCGCTGTGGTGGCGGGTCGTCGGCGGTGTGCAGTGGTTGGTCACCCTCGCCGCCGTGGTCGGGCTGGGCTGGCTGGTGCTCGGCTACGCGCTGCGGGCGCTCGGCCTGCCCGCGCTGGACAACCCGATGGTCGGCCAGGTGCCGCTGCCGACCGTCCTGCTGCTCGGCGGCCTGCTGGCCGGACTGCTGGTGGCGGCGCTGACCCGCCCGGTGGTGCGCTGGGCCGCCCGGCGCGCCAGGGCCCGCGCCGACCAGCGGCTGACGGCGCGGGTCGCCCAGGTGGGCGACGAGTACGTGCTGACACCGGTACGGATCGTGCTCGGCTCGTACGCGCAGGCACGCGACGCGCTGCGGGACGCCGCACGCCGCTGACGCTCCGCACGGCTCGCTACCGCTCTGCGTACGCCCCGGGCGGCGTAGGGTCGGAGCATGGCCACGCCTCAGACCCCCTACGACGCGGTGCTGCACGCCGCACGCGACGTGACCAAGCTGGAGTCCGCCCTCGACGCCGAAATGCTCGGCAGCGCCCTGCTGGGCAGTGTCTACGCGATCGCGGAGTCCGACCGCGACGCAGCCGTACGGGAGTTCGTCACCGGCTTTCTCGCCGCCACCGCCCGCCGCAGGATCGCGGCGGCGACCACCATCCGGCAGGTCTTCGCCACGCTCGTCCCGACCGCCGAGGGCACCGATCGGGTGCGCCCGGGCAGCCAGGCGCCCACCTGGACGGCCCAGCTCGGCCGGGTGCACCTCACCGGCACCTGGGCGTACGGCGACGTGTACGGCGACCAGACCTCCTACCTCGCGACCTTCGCCTACGACGACGAGTCCGGCGGCTCGGAGCACGCGCTGGTGGCCCTGGTGGACCACAACATCGGGATCACCAAGGACATCTTCGTGGGCGGGCCGGCCGAACGGATCCTGGACCAGGTCCGGCAGATGTGCGCCGACGACGAGCTGACCTGGTTCCGTACCGAAGATCCAGCCCGGTTCCGGGGCGAGGTGGCCCGCCATCTGGCGGTCACCGATGACCTGGGCGAGTTGCCCGGCGAGGGGTCACTCGCCACCGACCGAGCGTTGGTCGGGGCCCGGCTGGCGATGCTGCCCACCGCGGCCGACCCGACCGGTCCGGCGGAGGTCGAGCCGCTCTCCGCTGCCGAGCGCACCGACCTGGTCCGGCGGTTCCTCGCCGCGCCGGAGGCCGCCCGCTTCGGGCTGGACGCCGTGGACGGCCCGGAGCTGGCCTCCCTGCACTTCTGCCTGAGCCTGCTGCTGGACCACTCGGCGAGCTTCCCGGACGCCGATCCGATGCGCTGGAGTCCCGCGGTGTCCGGGCTCTTCCTCCTCGACTGGGTGCACCGCCGGGCCGTGCTGGACATGGACGACGCGGCGATGCTCCCCCGGGTGCTGCGGGCCTGGGCGCGGTACGCGTCGCGCCAGCGCGGGCTGCCCGAGGCGGCGGCGACGCGCACCGACGAGGCGATCGAGGAGATGGTGCCGGAGTTTGCCCGCCTCTACTCGACAGGTGAGCGGCGCAGCGCTGCCACCGCCGCGGTGGCGCAGCTGATGGCCGACGGGGTGGACCCGGACGACCCGGCCGCGCTGGACGCGTGGATCGAGGCGAACCGCCACCGCCTCGCCGACGACGGCGCCTGACGGCGCCTGAGGGTGGGCGGCTCCATGCCGCCCGCCCTGGGCCCGGCCGGCATCGTCCGCCAGGGCCGACCGGCACGCCGCCGGCCCCTGGTCGGGCTAGCGCAGCGGGCCGAAGATCACCGCGGCGATCAGGGCACCGAGGGCACCTCCGGTCAGCACCTGCGCCACAGTGTGGTCTCTCAGCCGTACCCGGGACCAGCCGACCACCGCCAGCAGCGGTGCGGCGACGATCAGCCGGGTCCCGAAGGTCAGCATCAGGATGACCAGCGTGCCGGCGGCCACCGCCGAGTGGATCGACATCTTCCACCAGTGGCTGACCGACACGGCGACGACGAGGCCGACGAGGCCGGACACCGCCAGTGCCAACACCGGGCGGGGCGCGCCGAGCACGGCGAGCAGGGCGAGCCCCGCCGCTACCGAGCCGAGGCCGACCAGCAGCGGCGCCCGGCGCTGCTCCCGGCGGCCGACGTGGTGGTCGGTGAGCCGGCCACGGCGTACCCCGCCGACGATGTAGGCGAACGGGATGCCGGTGACGAACAGAGTGGCGAGCAGACCCCAGACGAGGCCCTGACCGGGGCGGCTGGCGCTGTGCCAACTCACCGTGATGATCAGCAGCGACACGAGCACCGCCGGGGCGGTCACCTCGGTGACCAGCCGGGCGATCCGCAGCCCCGGGCCGGGCCGGATGGTGACCGGGCGGGGTTCCGCACCGCCGCCCACGCCACCCCCTCCGGTACGCGCCTACCGCCGAGCGCCGCCGTCGCCGGACGGGCCGCGCCTGATCGTCACCGTACCGTCGGCGACACCGCACCGTAGGTCGGTCCGGCCAGTGGCGCCGGGCTGACGCTTTGCGTCGAGGCGACGGCCGACGGCGACGGGATCGCCGGGCTGGGTCGGCGGGTCGGTACCGCGGGCGGCGTGGGTGTGGGGGCCGGTACGGACCGGGTGCTGGTCGGCACGGCGGTCGCTGTCGCGTCGTCGGTAGGCGTGGGTGTCGGCCCCAGCGTCGGGTCCAGTGTGGGCGTCGGGTCCACCGTCAGGGTCGGGGTCGGATCGGGGTCGGCCGAGCCGGTCGGGTCCGGGTCCGGCGAGTCGGTGGGGTCGGGGTCCGGCGAGTCGGTGGGGTCCGGGTCCGGCGAGTCGGTCGGGTCGGGGTCGGTCGGGTCCGGGTCCGGCGGATCGGTCGGGTCGGGGCCGGTCGACGGCGGCGGAACGACGGGTGGGGGTGCCGGCGGCGAGGTGCTCCGCGTGGGTCTCGGTGCCACCGGCGGGGCTGTCGTCCAGCGGGCGGGCCCGGGATCGGCGGCGGGCCCTTCCCGTGGACGTGACGGGGCGGCCGGCAGCCATCCGCTGGTCGGGTCGACGCTGGGCGTGCCGAGCGGGGGAAGCGGTGGTTGGCTGGTCATCGGCATGGGAATCACCACCGGCCCGACGGACGGGGTCGGCATGAACGGGGTGCTGCTGTCCGGTAGGGCGGTGCTGCCCGGGGTGGCCGAGCCCGCGCTGATCGCGGCGAGGATGGGCATCGACGCTGTGCCGGCCAGCAGCGCGACGGTGAGCAGGTAACCGCGGGAGGGGCCACCGGCGCCGGGGGCCCGGTGGACACCGACCATCCGGCGGTAGCCGCCGGCCGACCGATGCCGGCCAAGCGCTGGTATGCCGGGACCGTCACCTGGCTCGAACACCGCACACCCCTAGTCGTCGGCCGTCGGTGGACATGAATGGACGCCGTCGTGGGTAAAAACCCGACAAATAACCCGATAGGCGCGATCCTGCGGTAATCAGCCTCGCGCAGTCACAGTGGGTCAGCCAACCTCCACCGCGTGTCGACACGCGGTGCTGCCCGAACGGTGACGAATCGTGCCGCAACGCATGGGAAACGCGGGCCGGCATGATGACGACAAACGGCGTCAAATCATGGGCGGTCGGATTGCGGAGGCAGGCGTACTGTGGGCGCGCTCACCTGCTCTGCGAATATGGAGCACGACGGCAACGCAGCCGTGACCTCCGCGCACCCTCGCGGCAGGCGCGGTTGAGCGCCGGCGCTCCCGATCCGGGTTCGGCCAGAACCCGGATCACGCCGTGCGGCAACCCCCACCGGGGCTAGGCGCGGCCGCCAGGAACCGGTCCGGCAGCAGCCGGGCAGGCGCACGAGTTGCGCGGCCGGGTGACCCCCCGGTGCCGACGCAGACACGACAGGGAGAGACCGATGGCAAAGGGCGACCCCGGGGGCACCACCCGCAGCAAGCGGGCTGCACCCCGCTCCAGGAAGGGCGCGACCGGCGACCCCGCGCTGGTGCAGCTACTCACCCCCGAAGGCGAGCGGATCGACAGCGCCACCGGGCCGGACGGCACCGAGTACCGCGTCGACTTCACCGACGAGGAATACCGCGGTCTCTACCGCGATCTGGTGCTGGTCCGGAAGCTGGACGCCGAGGCGACCGCTCTTCAGCGCCAGGGCGAGCTGGGCCTGTGGGCCAGCCTGCTCGGCCAGGAAGCCGCGCAGGTCGGCTCCGGGCGGGCGCTGCGCACCCAGGACATGGCCTTCCCGACCTACCGGGAGCACGGCGTCCTCTACTGCCGGGGCATCGACCCGATCATGCCGCTCGGCCTGTTCCGTGGCGTCGACCAGGGCGGCTGGGACCCGAACGAGTTCAAGTTCAACATGTACACGATCGTCATCGGCGCGCAGACCCTGCACGCGACCGGCTACGCGATGGGGATCACCATCGACGGCAAGACCGGCACCGACGACGGCGAGGCGGCGATCGCCTACTTCGGCGACGGCGCCACCAGCCAGGGCGACGTGAACGAGGCGTTCGTCTGGGCCAGCGTGTTCAACGCGCCGCTGGTCTTCTTCTGCCAGAACAACCAGTACGCGATCTCCGAGCCGCTGGAGCGGCAGACCCGTGTCCCGCTCTACCAGCGGGCCGCCGGCTTCGGCTTCCCCGGCGTACGGGTGGACGGCAACGACGTGCTCGCCACGTACGCGGTCACCCGCACCGCGCTGGACAACGCCCGCCTCGGACAGGGCCCGAGCCTGATCGAGGCGTACACCTACCGGATGGGCGCGCACACCACCTCCGACGACCCGACCCGCTACCGCATCGCCAGCGAGGTCGAGGCGTGGCAGGCCAAGGACCCGATCGCCCGGGTCAAGGCCTTCCTCGAGAAGCAGCAGATCGCCGACGCGGGCTTCTTCGCCGAGGTCGACGAGCAGGCCCGCCGCGAGTCGGTGCACCTGCGCGAGCGGGTCCTGGAGATGCCGGACCCGGAGCCGGTGACGATGTTCGACCACGTCTACCCCAACGGGTCGCCGCTGCTCGACGAGCAGCGCGCGAAGTTCAGCCGCTACATGGAGTCGTTCGAGGGGAGCGCCCACTGATGGCCACGGAGACGCTCACCATCGGCAAGGCCCTCAACACCGGTCTGCGCCGCGCCCTGGAGAACGACCCCAAGGTCATCATCATGGGCGAGGACGTCGGCAAGCTCGGCGGCGTCTTCCGGATCACCGACGGTCTTCAGAAGGACTTCGGCGACCAGCGGGTGATCGACACCCCATTGGCCGAGTCCGGCATCATCGGCACCGCTGTCGGTCTGGCCATCCGCGGCTACCGGCCGGTCTGCGAGATCCAGTTCGACGGCTTCGTCTACCCCGCGTACGACCAGATCGTGTCGCAGGTGGCGAAGATGCACTACCGCTCGGGCGGCAGGCTCAGCATCCCCATGGTGATCCGGATCCCGTTCGGCGGCGGCATCGGCGCTGTCGAGCACCACTCCGAGTCGCCGGAGGCGTACTTCGCGCACACCGCCGGCCTGAAGGTGGTGACCTGCTCCAACCCGCAGGACGCGTACGTGATGATCCAGCAGGCCATCGCCTCGGACGACCCGATCGTCTTCCTGGAGCCCAAGCGGCGCTACTGGGAGAAGGGCCAGGTCGACCTGGACGCGCCGCTGTCCGCCGCGTACCCCCTGCACTCGGCGCGGGTCGTGCGGCCCGGCACCGACGTCACCGTGCTGGCCTACGGCCCGATGGTGCGGACCTGCCTGGAGGCGGCGACCGCCGCCGCCGAGGACGGCCGGGAGTTGGAGGTCATCGACCTGCGCTCGCTCTCGCCGCTGGACCTGACCGCGGCGTACGAGTCGGTGAAGCGCACTGGCCGTGCGGTGGTGGTGCACGAGGCGCCGTCCAACATCGGCCTCGGCGCCGAGTTGGCCGCCCGGATCACCGAGGAGTGCTTCTACTCCCTGGAGTCGCCAGTACTACGGGTGACCGGCTTCGACACCCCCTACCCGGCCGCCCGGGTGGAGGAGGAGTACCTGCCCGACCTCGACCGGGTGCTCGACGCCGTCGACCGCACCTTCGGCTGGTGAGCGACATGTCCCGGATCAAGACGTTCAACCTGCCTGACCTGGGCGAGGGGCTGACCGAGGGCGAGATCCTGGCCTGGCTGGTCAAGGTAGGCGACACCATCGAGCTGAACCAGCCGATCGTCGAGGTGGAGACGGCGAAGGCGGCCGTGGAGATCCCGGCGAAGTGGGCCGGTCAGGTCCAGGCGATCCACCACCCGGAGGGCACCACTGTCGAGGTCGGTACGCCGATCATCGCGATCGACACCGACCCGGGTGCCGGGCCGCTGGACGCGCCGTCGACCACTGCCACGCCCAGCGCTGACCTGCCCACCCCGTCGGCGGCCTCGCTGGCGGCGGTCGAGGTGGCACCGGCCGAGGGCATGGTCGAGCCCGGCCTGATCGGTGGTGCGGCCCCGGGCGGGCGGACGGCGGTGCTGGTCGGCTACGGCCCGCGTACCACCGCCGCGAAGCGCCGCCCCCGCAAGGGCGCGGTCCCCGCGCAGGCCGTGGCGGCTCCCGCACCGGCGGCGCCGACTCCGCCACCGGTGGTCGCGCCGGCCCAGAACGGGCGGGCCGCGACGGCGACCGGCGGGGTGCTGGCCAAGCCGCCGGTGCGCAAGCTCGCGAAGGATCTCGGGGTCAACCTCGGCACGTTGACCGGGTCGGGGCCGCTCGGCTCGATCACCCGGGAGGACGTGCAGCAGGCGGCGAGCGGCGCGAGTGTGGTGGTTGCCGAGCCGATCGCGGCGACGACCGCGCCCAGCTTCGGCGCGGACCGGGAGCAGCGCATCCCGGTCAAGGGCGTCCGCAAGCTGACCGCCGAGAACATGTCCCGCTCGGCGTTCACCGCCCCGCACGTGACGGAGTTCCTGAGCGTCGACGTGACCCGGGCGATGAAGGCCCTGGACCGGCTGCGCGGCCGACGGGAGTGGCGCGACGTACGGGTCTCGCCGCTGCTGCTGGTGGCGAAGGCGGTGCTGCTGGCGGTGCAACGGCACCCGATGGTCAACTCGACCTGGGCGGGCGACGAGATCGTGGTCAAGGAGTACGTCAACCTCGGCATCGCGGCGGCCACCGAACGCGGCCTGATCGTGCCCAATGTCAAGGACGCCGGCCGACTCTCGCTGCGGGAGTTGGCGGACGCGCTGACCGACCTGGTGCAGACGGCGAAGTCCGGCCGCACCTCGCCGGCGGCCATGTCCGGCGGCACGCTGACCATCACCAACGTCGGCGTGTTCGGGGTGGACACCGGAACACCGATCCTGCCGCCGGGTGAGTCCGCGATCCTGGCCTTCGGCGCGGTGCGGGAGATGCCCTGGGTGCACAAGGGCAAGGTCAAGGTTCGCCAGGTCACCACGCTGGGGCTGAGCTTCGACCACCGGATCGTCGACGGTGAGCTGGGCTCGAAGTTCCTGCGGGACGTCGGCGACTTCCTCACGGATCCGGAGGCGGCCCTGCTCGCCTGGACCTGATCGCTTCGAACGCCAGCCACGGCCGGTGTGCCACGGGTTAACGCCCGGCACACCGGCCGTGTCCGTTGGGCAACGGAACCGTCGGCCAGATGGCCTGTTGACCTTTGATTGTTAGGCAGGTGTCTCAGCTCACCTAATAATCGATGGAAGTTCGCCGGCTTCTGCTGTTGAATAGAGGCATCAGGGGCTGACAACCGAATAGCTAGGGGGACCCACCAATGAGCATGATCGAGCGAATCCGCAACCACCGCGACGCGACCCGCCGCGCCCGTGCCATCGAGCACGCGCTGCGCTCGGCGAACTCGCCGGCGGTTCGCGAGGAGATCCTCGTCATCGCCCAGCGTCACATGAGCTGACGCTCCACGACATTCCTCACCTCCTCCAGATCGATGGCCCACCCGGCCCACCGGGTGGGCCATCGGCGTTTCCGAACCACCACCACCGGGATTCCGCCCTGCCGCAGCGCCCGGTACGGTGGGCTTCGGTCGCCGCCCGCCGACCCGGCAGAGGCCGAGCCGACAGAAACTGCTCGACATCAACCGGCGACGGTGAGTGACGACCAGTGCTCCTTGGACGTGTCGTGCCACCACCCGATACCGTGCGGGGAGCCGGCACAGCGGTACGCCGGTGACGCCGGCAGCCACGCCGAGGAGACCGATCGGCACCGGCGAGCCGACATGTGATGGAGGAGGCGCACCCATGACGTCCGAGGGCCCGCACCGACCCGGCCAAGAGCCGGACGAGGTGTCGCCGGGCGCCGGCGGACCGGCGCCGTACGGCGACCGCCCGGCGCAGCCGGACAACGGCCAGAACGCCGCCGGCCCCGACCTGGGCTGGGCACCCCCGCCCCCGACACGGCCCCACCCGTCGGTGCCGGCATGGGCGGCCCAGCCCGAGCAGCCGGCGGCCCCCGCCTGGGGTGCCGCAGCCGCTCCGCAACCCAACGACCCGGCGCAGCCCGCCTGGGCCGCCGGTGGTGGCGCGAGCGAGCCGCCGCAGCAGCAGCCCGGCACGTGGCCCGGCAACGACGGTGCGCCAGCGCCGGCACAGCCCGACCCCTGGGCCGCGCAACAGCAGGGCTGGACGCCGGCCGAGCAGAGCGCTCCCGCACCGACCTGGACCCCGAACGCCCCCGCTGAGCAGCCGGACTGGGCTCAGGCCCAGCCTGCCGCACGGGGCGCCGCGCAGGTTCCCCCGGCCACCGCGGCCTGGCCCGCCCAGGAGGACCCGGCCAGCGGCTGGGGCGGCGCGGCGCAGGCCAACCCGCCCGCAGCAGACTGGCGAGCGGCCGAGTCTCCGCAATCCGAGGCACCGCAGGCCGCCGGCTGGTCCGGCGGCGCCCAGCAGGACCAGGCCACTGGCAACGGCGGCTGGCCCGCCGCCGGTGCCGCCCGCGACGACCAGCCGGTGTGGACGCCGGCGGAGCAGTCGCCACCGACCTGGGGCCAGCCCGCCGAAGCGACCGAGCAGCCCGCCCCCGGCTGGGGTCAGGCCGCCCAGCCGAGCCCGGCCCGTGGCGCCGCCCAGGTCCCGGCTCCGACAACGAACTGGCCCGCGCAGGACGATCCGGCCAACTCCGGCGGGTGGGCCGCGCAGCAGCAGCAGGCGCAGCCCGCCGGGTGGAACGACGGCAGCGACGCACGGCAGGACCAGTCCGCGCAGCCGGCCGCCTGGGGCGAGGCCGAAGGCCGTCCGCAGCAGCCCGACTGGGTGCTCTCCCAACCGGAGCAGCCGACCGAGCGGCCGGAGCAGGCGGCGTGGACCCCGGCGGAGCCGACCAACCTCCCCGCCCGTGCCAGCGCCAGCGTGCCCACCAGCGGCGGCGCGCCCAACTGGGCCACCGGCCCGGACAACGCCGCCCAGGGCAACTCCGGCGGCGTGTCGGAGGTCGAGCCGTGGGCACCCGGTGAGGTGTGGGGTCGCGCGGAGGCCGAGGCTTCCGCCCAGTCCCGTGGAGGCTGGGAGGCGGACCGGGGCGACGAGGCACCGGCCTATCAGCCTGGGCCGGCGCCGGGCATCTCGCCGGCGAACGCGGTGCCGCTGCCTCCGCAGGAGCAGCGCGTCCCGGGTGCCAGCCTGGCTGCCGCCCCGCCGGCCGACTACGCGCCCCAGGCCCAGTTCGCTCCGATCCCCGAGCAGCCCGCCTACGCCGAGCGGGAGACCCCGGACGCCGCCGCGCAGTACGGTGGCCGCACCGAGGACGCCTCTGCGAGCGGCGCCGTGGTGCCCGCCCCACGTACCTCTCCGGAGTCCGGAGCGGGCCGCGCGGTCGTACCGGTGTCGGACGCCGAATCGGCAGCCGGGGCAGCCGCCCGCGCCACGGCGAGCGCTTCGGTGCCGCTGGCCAGCCGGGTGATGCCCCCGACCGACCAGGCCATCCGACCGACCGGCACGGCCAACCCGCAACCCCGGGTGTACGGCCGTCCGGCGCGACCGGAGCCGGAGGCCGAGCCGGAGCCGGAGGCGTTCCAGGGCGACTCGGGCGCCGACCGCCAGGGTGCTCCGGAGTGGCAGAACGACGCGCCACGGCAGGCCACGCCCGACTGGCAGCACGAGGGGCAGCGACAGATCGCTCCCGACTGGCAGAACGACGCGCAGCGGCAGCAGTCCCCACCCGACTGGCAGAACGACGCGCAGCGGCAGGCTGGGCCCGGCTGGGGCGGCGAGTCCCCAGCCGATCCGCGCTTCGACGACCGGCAGGCCGCAGCGAACTCATTCAACGAGGCCCCGCCGGCACCGCCGGCGTTCCCGCCCGGTGTGCCGTCCTTCGTCGACGCCCCGGGCAACAACAGGCCGGTGAACGGCACCCGCCCGCACTCCGGTGCCGAGCCGCCGGCGGACCAGTTCGGCGGCCCCGGGTCGCCCGCCGCCGGCACCGCGAACGGCACGGCGACCTTCGGTGCGCCGAACTTCGGTGGCCCGGGCTCCGGCGCGCCGGGCTTCGGCGGGCCGGGGGCCGAACCGGCGCAGGGCGGCGGCTTCCCGCCGTCGTTCCCGCCACCGCCACAGCCCGCGCCGTCCTGGGGCCAGGAGACCGGCCAGTCGGACCAGGGCCGATTCGACGCGTTCAAGCCGGACGCCGCCGACGAGCCGAAGGTGGAGCCACCGACGCCGAAGGTGCGCAACGGCCGGGTGCTGGCCGCGGTGCTGATCGCCGCGATGCTCATCCTGGCGGTGCCGCTCGGCCTGCTGCTGCTGCTCGGCAAGGTCGGCGGGGACGACACGCCGTCCTTCGACCCGGCGGTCGGCACCTGCGTGAAGCAGTCCGGGCAGGGCGGCGCCTCGGCGGCGGACTGCGGCGAGGCGGGCGCGTTCACGATCGTCTCGAAGGTGGACGCCAAGGAGAAGTGCACCGACACGACGCAGCCCCACGTGGTGCTGCCGGGTGAGGGCACCAACCGGGTGCTCTGCCTGAAGCCGGCCACGAAGTAGCTCCACCGACGGCGGGGTCACGGGCAACCGTGGCTCCGCCGTCGTCGTACCCGGAGCCTCTTGCTTCAGGCACAATCCGGTCGTGCAACGCGAGTTGGCGGCGGCGCTGGAGCCGATCTTGTCCGATCTTGGGAAGCCTGACGGGGTGCAGCCCGATCTCCGCGATGAACCGTGGCGAGACGACCCACAGACCGCCAGCGCCTTCCTCTACGCTTCCGACGGTTCCGGCCGAGGGATCTCGATCGACCTCGGCCTACCCACAGCTACACAGATCGTCGCGCTCGCCGACCAGGTTCAGGACTGGGCGGTGGAGGCACTGTGGTCACTGGGTCGTGCCACCAACTGGCCGCCCTGTCCCCAGCATCCCGAGAGCCACCCCCTGACAGCGGTGGTACGCGCCGACCGAGCGGTCTGGGCCTGTCCCACTCTTGGGACCGAGATCAGCGAGATCGGGAAGCTCGGCCACTGAGCAAGCTATTCGCAGCTCGGCCCGTCGATCTTGCAGCTTCGGTCGTTCTTTTGCACCAAATGCGCCCTAGGTCGGGACAGAAAGTGCAAGATCGCGTAGGTCACCGCAGCGAAGGCGGCGCAGGCTAGGACGCTTGTCGTACGGGTCACGGCGGCTGGGCCCACGGGGCGTGGCAGGCTGACAGGCATGGGAACGACAGCGCGTGTACGCGCCCCCGAACTGCGCGGTCGGGGCTGGCTGAACACCGGTGGGCGCGAACTGAAGCTCGCCGACCTCCGCGGCAAGATCGTCATTGCCGATTTTTGGATGTCCTAGAAGAAGCTTGTAACTCACCCGCCGAGGGCCTAGCGTCCTCGCCATGTCCCACCATGAACACCTCGCCGATCTATACCTACGCCTGTCCCTCGACCGTGAGGGAAAGACCGCAATCGAGCGCCAAGAGGCCGACTGCCGGGCTTGGGCGACGCGCGCCGGGTTAGAGGTCCGTACCGTCCACATCGACCGGGGCCGGTCCGGCTATAAGGCCGTCGACCGCGCTGGGTTCGACGCCGCCGTATCTGCCCTCACGACCGGCACCGTCGGGACGCTGGTCGTGTGGAAGGTCGATCGCCTGTCCCGGCGTGGCATGGGCCAGGTCGGTCAGGTCCTTGACGACGTCGAGAAGGTCGGCGGACGGATCGTCTTCGTACAGGACGGCCTCGACACGTCGCACTCTCAGGCCCGGCTGGTGCTGGCCCTCCTGTCCGAGGTCGCCCGCAGCGAATCCGCGAACATCGGCCTTCGCGTCGCCAGCGCGAAGGCTCACCTTCGCACTCTCGGCCGATGGATCGGGGGACAGCCGCCGTACGGCCTGGCCGTCGGCGACGACGGCCGGCTAGACCACGACCCACGCACCGCGCCGACCGCCCGCGAGATCGCCGACCGGGCCCTGTCCGGCGAACCGCTGGTGAGGATCGCGCGCGACCTCAACGCTCGGGAGATCCCCGCTCCGCGCGGCGGTAGTTGGGCCGTCGGGACGCTGTCGACTCTGCTCAAGTCCCCCGCGTTCGCCGGACTACTCCCGGAGACCATCAAGCGCGACGGGAAGTACACGGCGAAGGTCGTCCCGTGGCGCGACCCGGAGACCGGCGAGGCCGTCGAGGTCGGCCGAGGGATCGTCACACCGGCCGAGCAACTACAGGCCGTTCGCCTCCTCGAACAGCGGACCGCCGCCGACAAGTCGGGCCGCCCCCGGGGCGTCCGCGCGCAGGTCGCCCACCTCCTAACCGGGTACCTACGCTGCGGGGGCTGCGCCGGCCGCATGTCCGCCGCCGGTCAGTCGTACGTCTGCCAGGCCCGCCGCCTCGGCCGCCCGTGTCCGGCACACACCACGGCGATGATCCCCGCCGTCGACCGCGCGGTAGTCGACGCCTTCATCAACCGACTCGCCGCGACCGAACCTGGCGACCCGTTGCTAGACACCGTCGCCGAACGATGGGTAGCCCGCCACGACCCCGCCGTGATCCGCGAACGCGCCACCATCACGGCCGCCCTGGACGACGCTAACGCCGCCCTGGTCGACCTCGAAGACGCCCGATACCTGCGCGGCGAGTTCGTCGGCCCCGAGGCGGTCCAGCGCTGGACCCGGTTGCACGAACGGCTGACCGTCCGCGTCGCCGGGCTGCGTCGCAACCTCGCCGAGTTCCCGTTGCCCGAGGCGGACATTAGCCCGCTACTTGATCCGGTGCTAGCTCGCGAAGCTTGGGACGCCGCCACTCTCGCCGACCGGCGCGACCTTCTCGGCCTGGCCCTGAACGCCGTAACGATCACGCCCGCCGGGGGCCGCCGGGGCTACAGGTTCGACCCCGCCGCGCGTCTGCGCTTCACCTGGGCCGACGAGCCCGAGCCTGTGCCCGCCGACGCCTGAGACCAGCCACCACAACCGCATAAGACAGGCCCCGGCCGAGCGATTCCGCCGCCGACCAGGGCCCTAACGAACCCCGGGAGGTTCGCTGTGTTCAACCCTACTGACCCCCGCGCTTACGTCGCTGCTCCCGCCGGGGCCGCCGACGCCCTCGCCGCCGCCGTGTCCGCCCTGCTGGACGCTGGCTACCTGGTAGCCACCGCGACCGCAGACGACCCGGCCAACGCCGACGACCTCGTCGCCCTGGTCGCCGACGACATGGACACCGCCCGCGCCGCTGACTTCGTCGTGGTCCTGCCTGGGGCCGAAGACTTCCCCGAGGTCGTCTACGCCGCGCTCCACGGCGTGCCGGTCGTCGCCCTGGGCGACGTGCTCGCGGGGATCTGAGCGTGTCCATCGAAGCCGTCGCCTGGGCGCTGAACGACGCCCCGGACGTCCCGCCAACCGCGCTCGTAACCCTGCTCGGCCTGGCAAACCATGCTCACCCCGACGGCCGCGCCGCGTGGCCGTCTCAAACCCGGCTCGCCCACTATGGCCGGAAGGGTGTCCGCGCCGTTCAACGTGACCTCGCCGAGCTAGAGAGTCGGGGCCTGATCCGGCGAGGCAACCAACGCCACGTTCAGCACATGCCGGCAGACCGCCGGCCCGTCGTGTGGGACCTCGCGATCGAGCGCCGCCGCGAGACCCCGGCCGAGCTGAGCAACCTCGCCGAACCGCAATCCGGCCGCCCCGTCGAGCTGATCGAGCCTGTGGATAACCGAGGCGTCGTCAGCGTCGCCCCGGTCCGACGGCACGTCGCCGAGGACGTCACGACGCGTCGCCCACGACGCAACGACACGTCGTCCACGACGTACGAACCGTCCTTAACCCTTAAAGAACCATCCCCACGCGCCCGCTCCCTTCGGGGCGGCGTCGCGCTCCCGACCGACCTCCGCGCCGGGCAATGTCCGAAGCACCGGGGCAGCCCCGGCCCGTGCCGCGCTGAAGCCCTCGGGGGTATCGCATGAACCGCGCTGAGCGCGCCGAGGGCGCGTTGCTGGTCCTGATACTGCTCGTTGTCGGCGCGGCGGCCGGCTGGGCGAGCTTTAGCCACGTACACGCCTGGACGATGGCGAACAGTCCCAGCGGGACGCCAGAAGCCTTCGGCTGGGTCAACGCGTGCGTAAGCGAGTTGGTCCCGGTGGCGTCGCTGCTGGAAATCCGGCGACGGCGTCGGGCGGGCTCGCCGACGGGGTACCCGCTCGCCCTGCTGGTCGGGGCGGCGTGCCTGTCGCTCGCCGCTCAGCTCGCCGTGGCAAAGCCGGGCGTATCTGGCTGGCTGCTGTCGGCGGTGCCGGCGCTCGCCTTCATGGCCCTTGTGAAGCTTGTGTTCGCCCGGACGCCAGCGGCACCCGCCCAGCCGCTCGCCTCGGTGCCAGTACCGGCACCCGCCCCGGTGCTGGTCACCGTCCCGGCGTCCGCCCCGCCGTCGCCCCGGCCTCGCCCGCGCCCGCCCGTCATTCCGCCTGGCGTTCGGACGCTGCCGGTCGTCGCCCGTGTCGGCACGACGCCGACGACGCCCGGCCCGATGGCGGCACCGCCCACGACCGCCGCCAGAGTGTCGGCGGTGCTCGCCGAGACGCCGGGCGCGACGCCAGCTCAGGTGGCGGCACGCCTGGGCGTGTCCGAACGCACCGCCCGCCGGTACATGCCCGCCGACACGACGCCGACACGACGCCGACAGGCGGCACACCCGAAGGCACTTCTGCCCGCCTGACCCGCCCGCCTGGGCCGCCGCACCCAGCGACGCTGCCGCCTGTGCGCTTGGGCCAGAGACCGTAGTTGATCAGATAGAGGCCCGGGGGGTGGCACTTGCCACCCCCCGAGCCGGTGAAACGCCGACAGGTAGAAGTCTCCGGCTCTGCGTTGACTCATTCCTAAGGGCCGCTACAGTTGGGGTGTAACGCGACGCAAAAAAAGAGCGTTACACCTTGTTGCAGGCCAGTCGCCTAGGGCCTGAGAACTCACGGCGACGGCTTGACGCTGGTGGAGTGGGTCTGCCTACCTGTTGGTTCAGGTGGGCCCACCCCCGGATGAGTCGGTCAGGATCACGACCAACATCACCATGTAGTAGATGATCTTCAGTGCGGTTGCTGCTGCGTCGCCCGCTTTTCTCAACCAGTCGGCGTTGAATCGCGGACCACGGCCCGACAAGCGGGCCCGATGTTTTCCCACTTACCACCTCCCAAGGTCCAGGGACTACGGACCTTCCGTCGTCCCCGCGCGCGCTGGGGACGTGCCGTAAGAGGTGGTGGGCATACTTAAAATCTAGCCGGCAGGTACGGCGCGATCTGAGCAACACCCCTCGATGTACCTCCTTCATCCTCCTCAATGGAGACGATACAGGCGCTGGACTGTTGGCCGAACCCAACCTGTAGGCAACTTACGCCCGTGTGGCTACTACATGTGCTTCTCACATTGCAGTGGTTTCGCGAACCCGGGTCAAGTTGAGCGGCGTCCCCGGCGCGTCGTCACCCGCCCAGCCATCGGCGCGGCAGCGAGCCGCCGGCCGGAGCGGGCGTCGCCCTGGACGACGCCGAGGAGGGCGGGAGTTACGGAAGGCGTCACGCGTGACGTTCGAACGTCACTCTCTATTACTTCTTTTGAGCTTCTTCTCCTCCTCTAGTAGCAGTAATAAGGGATGACGTCAGAACGTCACGCGTGACGCCTTCCGTAACTCCCCATGCCGTGCCCTCAGCCGTGCCCAGGCCATCGCCGCCGTGAACAGTCCGGGGGCACCTGGCCGACTAATCCTGTGACGGCATCCATGAACACCTGCCGGCCCGCTGGCCCACTACTTAGGTGTCACTCCAACGTGCCCGCTGCGCGGCGCCCGCCGCCGTGGCGAACCGACGGAAGGAATAGCCGTGGCTAACGCCGATGGCCCCTTATTAGCTCCCGCTGACGCCCTGGCCGCCTTACGCGACGGGGGCCGGGCCCCGTCCCGCGCTGACGCGCCCTGGCGACGCCGCCTGGCCGCCGGCTACACGGTCGAGATCCCCGCACCCCGCGTCCTGGCGCGTGTGTTCGCCGGCTTGGTCCTGGCCGACGGTCACGACCTTTACGCCGACGGAGGCGCGATCCTCCGCCGTCGCGCTGGCGAGACCCGCGACCCGGGCCCCGAGGACTTCGCCGTCCTGGCCGAGGAGTTGCGAGCCGCGCTGGATGTCCTCCCCGACCGAGACGACGCCGGCCGCCCCTACGTGGACCTCCGGAAATACCTCGACGACGGCGACCCGCGCGAGTTAGCCGCGTACATCCGCGAGACCGTCCGCGCCGTCCGCATCGCGGCTCAGCGCTGGCGTCCGAGAGTCGAACGCCGCGACCGTCCAGCCCCGCTGACCGCGACCGAACGCCAGCGCGTTTCCCGCGATCGCCGACGCGCCGCCGAGGTCGAGTCGTCCCGCGCGTGGCTTGTGATCTGGCGAGAGGAAGCCGAACCCGGCGAACGCATCACCGCCCCAGACCTGTACGGCCAGGCCGCCGCCGACGTTGCCGGCTGGGTCGCCGACTACGAAGCCGACCCGGAAGCCTGGGCCGAGGACGCCGAGGACGGCGATTACCCGGCTAACCCGGCGGTGCCGGGCCCGCGCACGTTCTACAGGGTCGCTGACGCCGCCCTCGGGGGCCGCAGGACCGGGACGAGGAACGTCCGGTACTACCTGGCCCCGGCGGTCGCCGCCGAGCTTTACGACCTGGCCGACGAGATGCACGCCGCACGGGAGAGGTTGAGAGCCGCATGAGTCCAGACCACGCGGACATATTCGCCGCCGCAGTCCTACAGCGCTGCGCCGAATTGCTGTACGCGGAAATGCGCCCGCAAGTCGACGCGACCGCCGCCGAACGCCAGCGGCGCAAATCCGCGGGACGTCCTGCCCCGGCCGCCGGCCCGTCCGGCGCGTCCGTCGTGAGTCTGAACGCCTACAGGATTCGGAAGCACGCCGCCGCCTAACCCCGCGCTACCCGCACGCCCTCGGGCCCGCCGACCTCGGCGACCTGGGGGCGTTCGCGTTCCCCGCCCCGGCCGCCGCTGACCACGGCGACCGCTCTCCCTGGATTGGACCCGCTATGACTTCCCTTGACCGCTCAAGCCCGCGCCTGTGCCAAGCGCCGGGCTGTACGAACACCTTCAGCCCTGGCCCGTCAGGGCCGATCGGCCGGGCGTGCTCGGACGCCTGCCGGAAGCGTTCGGAGCGCATCGAGAAGCGGGGGCGACAGGCATTACAAGCGGCCGGGGCCGCAAGCCTCGCCGACGTCATGGGTTACCTGTACGGCGAGCCGGACGCGCCGCAGCCGGACGACTGGACGCCGCTATCGGGCGCGCTGGACGAGTTCGCCCCGGCGCTGCTCGAAGAGTTCCGCGCCCTGGCCGCCGAGGCCGACGCCGTCCGCAACGGTCCCGCCGGCCTGGCCGCGCTGGTCGAAGAATGGCCCCTCGGCATCGTGCCCGGCCGCCGGGGCGTGCGCCGGTCGCCGATCGAGCGTGCGATCTCCCAGCTTCCCGGCGGGGCGTTTCACGGTGCGGGCTACGGGATCGAAGGCGACGCAGTCGGCACCTTTGACCCGCGCCGGCTGACCCGCCGCGACGAGGGCGACACGTCGCCTGGCGTCGGTCGCGTGATCGGTGACCGGGCCGGCGCGTCCGAGTTCGTCTACAGATAGCGGGGTGACCGGCCGAGACTCCCCAGGGGCTTTCTCGGTCTGGGCCGGTCTCCCGCGACAACTTCCGCCTGTGACGGGCGGAAGGGTCATCGGGTGCTGTGGTCGCGATTGGTCGGGGCTGACGGTTCGTCGGTCCCGGTCCGCGCCCGCCCGTGGCCCTCAACGACTTCCCGCTTCGGCGGGAGGGCCTTCAGGGAGGTCACGGCCGCCCCGGCGACGACCGGCCTAGTCAACCGCGAGCCGGGACGGCCACTCCCTCCCAGCCGCTCACTGCCGAGGCAGCGCCCAGCACCGAGCACCCCTCACGCCCTTTCGATCCTCCCGCGTGCTGCGCAGAGCGCCCCGCGACGGCTGATCCCAGGTTGGGCGACCCGTTTACCTCAACCTGAAAGCGAACTTTCATGCCTAACGCTTTTCTCAACGCCGATCACATCGCGGCCCTCGCGGTCGAGTTGGTGAAGAAGGATCTCGTCCTCGGCGAGCTGGTCCACCGCGATTACGCGGCCGAATTCGGAGGCGGGACCGGCGAGACCATCCGCGTCCGAGTGCCGGGTGCACTTCCCGCGCGGACCCGCGCCGGGTCGGACAAGACGACCGCGCTCGTTGACGATGAGATCGCCGAGCAGTCGATTCCCGTCACGCTGAATACCCTCGCTTACTCCTCGGTCCTGATGTCCGAGTCGGACATGAGCCTGAACCTCGAAGACTTCGGGCGTCAGGTTCTCCTCCCGCAGACGACCGCCATTGTCTCGTACTGCGAGCGGACCATTCTCGCCGCGATGCAAACGACCCCCGACACCGTCGGGATCAGCCTGGACGCCACCGCCCCGGCGAAGATGTTCACGAAGATCCGCACCACCCTGCGGAACGCGGGCGTCCCGGCGTCGATGCCGATCCGCGCCGTGGTCGGTACCGACGTCGCCGCCGCCCTCCTCGACGGCCCGGCTGGCACCTGGGACGCCGACGGATCGGCGACCGCCGAGGCCGGTAAGGCGATGGGCCGGGTCCGGGGTATCTCGATCTACGAGTCCAACCGGCTCGCGGCTGACGAGGTGATCGCGTTCGTCCCGAACGCCTTCACCCTCGCGGTCCGTGCCCCGGTCATGCCGCAGGGCGCGACCACCGGCCGCAGCTTCGCGGAGAACGGCTTCGCGCTCCGCTGGATTGCCGATTACCTCTCGACCCAGGCCGCCGACCGGTCGCTTCTCGCGACGTTCGTTGGCGCGAAGGCGATGCCGCTGCCGATCGTGAACGAGACGACCGGGGCCGTGACCCTGACCGCGAACGCCGGGGCCGTGCGGGTCCTGACCGCCGCCTGACCGACACCGTCCGGACGCCAGTAGCCGCCCCCGCTACCGGCGTCCGGGCGGCCCCCCTTTTACCCATTAACCGAAACTTTCGGGAGAGACGCATGGGCCGATGCGAATGGTGCGGCGACCAGCTACCTGACGACAGCCGCCTAGACCGACGCTTCTGTACGGACTCACACCGAGCACAGGCAAGCCAAGCTCGCCGCCGACTCGCCACTGACCAGGACTTCGCGCGCTTCGCCGCGTTCTTCGCCGAGGTCGGTACAGCCGACCAGATCGCGGCGTGGAACGCCCTCACCGACCCTCAAGACTTGGAGAACCTCAATGCCTGAGACCGCCCCCGCCGCCGAGACCGCCGGCCAGCCCGCCGCACACGTCGACTGGCACGGCGAGTTCGACCCCGAGCGAGCCGGTCGCCTGGTCGCCGCCCTCCGCAGCGACGTCGCCGAGCTTAAGGACCGGCTCGCCGCGAAGGATGCCGAGTTGGGCGCGAGCGCCGGCCGCGTCGCCGAACTTGAAGGTGAGATCCGAACGCGAGACCTGGCCCAGGTCCGCGCCGACGTGATCCGCCGTCACCAGATCCCCGAGGCCGCCGCCGAGTTCGTGACTGGCGAGACCGCCGAGGACATCGAGGCCAACGCCGCGAAGGTCGCGAGCGCTTTCGTCGCTACCGCCCCGGAGGCGATGCCCGGTCTGCCCCGCCCCGCCCTCACCCCGGGCCGCGCGGCGAACGACGCCGGGAACGTCTACGACCCGCGCGAAGTTGCCCGGCGCATCGCCTCGTCGAACTGAATTCAGGAAGACGACGATGGATTTCCTCACCGCCCGCCGCGCCCTCGTCAGCGCGCACTGGCGCTGCGAACGGCGACGCGCCGGCCGCCGCTGCCGCCGGCTGACGCGGTACGTCGAGACTGACCCCGGGGGTGCTGACGCAACCCGGGCCGTCTGCGCGCAATGCCGGGGGTCACGATGAGCTGGGAGGGGTCAGACCGAGGGGCCCGGCTCCCGCGCGACTGGTCCCGGATCAGGGCCCGCGTCCTTCGGCGTGACGGCCGCCGCTGCCAGATTCCCGGCCCGTCTGGCGTCCGGTGCGGGGAGCCCGCGAACGAGGTCGACCACATCGCCCCCGGCGACGACCACCGGCCCGAGAATCTTCGCGCCGCGTGCCGTCGGTGCCACGCCCTGAAGAGCAGCCGCGAAGGCAACGCATCGAAGTCGGTCCGACGTCGACCATCCGAGCGTCACCCCGGCGACCTCACCTAGCGTGACGATACATAGACCCTGGGGGATGGCCCCTTTGACCCCACGTCCCATCACCGGGCGGCATAGCGCCTCCCTGTCTGTACGGGCATAGAGGTCGTAACAGGAGGCACAACGGCCGCGCGGGGTGCACGCTCCGTAACCGCTGCCGAGAGTGCCCCTCGGAGCGTCGAGGAGTTCGCGCCCTGGCCCGAGTTGCTGCCCGTCTAGATCGGCCGCCTACGGTCGCCCGTGAGGGGGTAGGAAGGCCGCCCTCGCAGCGCTGACGAACGCCCTCGCTTAGCTGGCTTCCCCGCCGGACAGCGGGGGCGTTTTTGCGTTTCTGGCGTTAGCAACCCGCGTCGCGGCTCCTTCAGGCCCAGTGCTCGCCTCAGCGACGCGGTAAAAAGCGGTCTAGCCAATCATCGCAACTTTCTAGCCACCGGTTCAAACGCTTGTCTGTACGCATGCACCAGTCCACAAAACGCAATAACATTGGTCCGCCTGGCCGTGGGGCTCTCAATCGCGCCCTTACTGTGCCGTGGGCGGTGTGCGCTCTAACCGAAGCCTGGTCTTTCCGGCTGAACTCGTGGCCAAGTGCGCTATCCAGCGGCTGCGCGGACAAGCACCAGCGAGACGAAGAGCCGGATAATAGTCGGTGGGGAAGCTCTGGGCCCTCCAGTATCTGCGCTCCCAGATGCGTACCAAGGCCGTCCCGTATCGGATTGTCCGAAGTGATCCCGACTGAGACGCACAATTCGTCGATTGTTACGTCCGCTCGCCCTGAATTAAACACCGCGATATGTAGACGCCGCCCCTCTGCGCCTTCCATGATGAGGGCCCTCGCCTTTGTGCGTGGTCCCGCACTACGCCAAGCCATAAAAGCAACGATCATTGACGCGGTTGATATCACCGGCCCATACCACGCGAGGAACTTCGCCACTGACACATGGTTGCACCGGCCGTCAACATTGAACAGCCGCGCCGCGACGCCGACCGACGCAGCCCGTAAGGGAAACGGCCTGGCGGGGTGCGTGCGCGACCAGCTCCCGGCCGCAAACCCGTCGATGCCTCACACCGCGTCACTAGGACGCCCTTTCGGCGGGCCGCTCGGTCGAGTGCCGCCACGTCTCGACCCCCTCACGGGCACCGACAACAGGAACCGCGCGTACAGGTCGACCACCGGCACCATCGGAAGGTCGTTCACGGCGGTCACGAACTGGCCCGCGAGGTAGGTCGCCGCCGCCCAGGGGTCCCCGGCCGCGAGCGTGGTCCGCGCGTCGGGGCACGGGTACGGCTGTTTACATGCCTCGCAGTCCCACGCGGGGCGCTCCGGCCTGTGGGCGCTCACCAGTGCCCGCCCGCGTTGGCCCGGAACGGGTGCGGCTCTGGTTCGGCTGGGGCCGGCACTCGACGGCGGTCCGGGCACGACCGCCAGGGCAGGCCACACACGCAGCGGCGAGACCAGCGCCGTCGGCGGTGAAGGAGATCGGACGGTATCGGCTTCGTCGCACGGCGTAGACGCATACGCTCGACCATGGCGGACCCGTAGGCAGGTCGTCAACCCCCTCGGTGACAAGTTGCCTACCCGTGTCACCGGATGGTCCGACCGTGCGCGTAATGGCCCTTTCGGAGGTCGCCGACTACCTCGGCGTCTCCCGCCAACGCGCCGCGATCTTGGTTGATCGCCCAGACTTCCCGGCCCCGATCGAGACGTTGACCGTCGGCCGCATCTGGGACGCGGTCGAGGTCCGCGCGTACGCCGCGACGCGCCGGGAACGCAACGAAGGCGGCGGGGGCTAAGACGCCTCGACGCTTTCTGTCGCCCGGGTCACGACGACCGATACGGAAAAGCCTCGTCGTGGCAGGCTGGCAGACATGGGAACGACAGCGCGTGTGCGTGCGCCGGAACTTCGGGGCCGGCAGTGGCTCAACACAGGTGGGCAAAACCTGACATTGCAGGATCTTCGAGGTCGCTGCGTCTTGTTAGATTTCTGGACGTTCTGCTGTATCAACTGCCTGCACGTGCTCGACGAGCTGCGCCCGCTGGAGGAGAAGTACGGCGACCTGCTCGTCGTGATCGGCGTGCACTCGCCGAAGTTCGAGCACGAGAAGGACGCCGACGCCCTCGCCGCCGCAGTGGAGCGGTACGGGGTGCACCACCCCGTACTCGACGATCCTGAGCTGGACATGTGGCAGCAGTACGCGGCCCGGGCCTGGCCGACCCTGTCGGTGATCGACCCCGAGGGTTACGTGGTGGCCACCATGGCCGGCGAGGGGCACGCCGAGGGGCTGGCCCGACTGATCGACGAGTTGGTCGCCACCCACGAGGCGAAGGGCACCCTGCACCGGGGGAACGGCCCGTACGTCCCGCCGCCGGCACCGGAGACCGCGCTGCGCTTCCCGGGTAAGGCGGTGCTGCTGCCCAACGGCAACCTGCTGGTCTCGGACTCGGCCCGGCACTCCCTGGTCGAGATCGACCCGGACGGCGAGACGCCGGTGCGTCGGATCGGCTCGGGCGAGCGCGGCCGGGCGGACGGGCCGGCCACCGCGGCGACGTTCTCCGAGCCGCAGGGGGTGTGCCTGCTGCCCACGCACGTCGCCGAGGTGGCCGGCTACGACCTGGTGGTGGCCGACACTGTCAACCACCTGCTGCGCGGCGTACGGCTGGAGTCCGGCGAGGTGGTCACCGTGGCCGGCAGTGGGCGGCAGTGGCGCGCCGAGGTCGACGACCACGCCCACGACGCGTTCGCCGTCGACCTCTCGTCGCCGTGGGACCTGGCCTGGTACGACGACAAGCTGATCATCGCGATGGCCGGCATCCACCAGCTCTGGTGGTTCGACCCGATCAAGCGGACCGCCGGCATGTACGCCGGCACCACTGTCGAGGCGTTGCGCGACGGCCCGCTGGCCGAGGCGTGGATGGCCCAACCGTCGGGGCTCTCCGTCTCCGCGGACGGCACCCGGCTCTGGGTGGCCGACAGCGAGTCCAGCGCCGTCCGGTACGTCGAGAACGGTGTGCTGGGCACCGCCGTCGGGCAGGGCCTGTTCGACTTCGGGCACGTGGACGGCCCGGCGGAGTCGGCGCTGCTCCAGCACCCGCTGGGCGTGTGCGCGCTGCCGGACGGCTCGGTGCTGATCGCGGACACGTACAACGGCGCGGTGCGTCGCTTCGACCCGGCCAGCAACCAGGTCTCCACAGTCGCCGACGGGTTGGCAGAGCCGAGCGACCTGGTGCTCACCCCGTCCGGTGAGGTGCTGGTGGTGGAGTCCGCCGCGCACCGGTTGACCCGGCTCGCCCCCGGTGCCCTGTCGGCGGCGGGTGCCAGCACTGTGGACGGGCCCCGGCGCCGCACGGAGCGCAAGCCGACCGACGTCGCCGCCGGCGAGGTCACCCTGGACATCGTCTTCACGCCGGCGCCGGGGCAGAAGCTGGACGAGACGTACGGGCCGTCGACCCGGCTGGTGGTCTCCGCGTCCCCGCCGGAACTGCTGGTGGACGGTGCCGGCACTGGCACCGAACTCTCCCGCCGGTTGGTGCTCAACGGCGAGGTCACCGCAGGGGTGCTTCAGGTGACCGCGCAGGCGGCGACCTGTGACGCGGACGTCGAGCACGCGGCGTGCCACCTGACCCGGCAGGACTGGGGCGTACCGGTCCGGGTGGTCGACGGCGCGGTGACCCGGCTGCCGCTGGTGCTTCGCGGCCTGGACGCCTGACGCGATCGGAGGGGCCCAACTGGGCCCCTCCGGTCAGGCGAACGGGGCCAGCGTGATGTCGGCGTCGATCAGGGTGGCGCGGACGAGTTCGGCTGCGGAAACCGCGCCCGGGGTGTCACCGTGCACGCAGATCGAGTCGACCGAACACGGGATGACTGTGCCGTCGACCGCCACCACGCTGCGTTCGGTGGCCATCCGCGCCGCCCGTTCGGCGATCTGCTCGGGATCGGTGATCACCGCGCCGGGGGTGCCGCGCGGCACCAGCGCCCCGTTGGGCAGGTAGGCGCGGTCGGCGAACGCCTCGGCAACCACCGGCAGGCCCGCGCCCACGGCGAGTTGGGCGAGCGTCGAGCCGGGAAGGCAGAGTACTGGCAGCTCGGGGTCGTAGCCGCTGACGGCGGCGACCACCGCCGCCGCCTGGGACTCGTCGGTGCTGGCCGCGTGGTAGAGCGCCCCGTGCGGCTTGAGGTAGCGGACCCGGGTGCGGAACAACCGGCAGAACGCGTCCAGCGCCCCCAACTGGTAGGTCACCTCGTCGCGTAGCTCGGCGAAGTCGTACGCGATGTGCCGCCGGCCGAAGCCGGCCAGATCCCGGTAGCCGACCTGCGCGCCCACCGCGACCCCGCGCCGCGCGGCGCCCTCGCAGACCCGCCGCATGGTGGACGGGTCGCCGCCGTGGAAACCGCAGGCGACGTTTGCGGAGGTGACGAGGCTCAGCAGCGCCTCGTCGTCGCCGAGTCGCCAGATGCCGAATCCCTCGCCCAGGTCAGCGTTGAGGTCCATGGAATCTGACGGTAGTACCTGGCCGGGCCTGCGCGAGCGGGGTCACGTCGGTGACCACCCCGATGACTGGGTATCCACCGGTGGTCGGGTGGTCCGCGAGGAAGATCAGGGGTTGTCCGTCCGCCGGCACCTGCACCGCACCGAGCACGAGGCCCTCGCTGGGGAGTTCGCCGACCACCGCGCGGGGGAGCGCCGCGCCGGCGAGCCGCGCGCCGACCCGGTTGCTCACCGGGCTGATGGTGTACGCGCTGCCGAAGAGCCTGTCGAACGCGGTCGGCGTGAACCAGTCCTCGCGAGGACCGGGGACCAACGTCAGGTGCAGCTCCTCAGGCGGCGTGGGGCACACGGTCAGGTCCACCGGTGCGGGGGTGCCGACCGGGTCACCGAGCGGCAGCAGGTCACCGTCCCGTAGCCGGGGCGGGCCCAGCCCGGAGAGGGTGTCGGTGGCCCGGCTACCGAGCACTGGCGACACGTCGATGCCGCCCGCCACCGCCAGCCAACTTCGTACACCCCGCAGGGCGGGACCGATCCGCAGCACCGTCCCCGCCGGCACTGTGAGCGGGCGTCCGGTGTCACCGGGTCGGACACCCGCCTGGACGGCGACCTCGGCGCCGGTCACAGCCACCGTCGCCGCCCGGGTCAGCCGCACTGTGCAACCGGTCAGGGTGATCTCCAGGCCGGCCGCCTGCTCCGGATTGCCTACCAGTCGGTTGGCCAACCGCAGGGCACCCGGGTCGAGGGCACCGGACCGCGGTACGCCCAGGTGCGCCCAACCCGGCCGGCCCAGGTCCTGCACCGTGGTGAGCGCACCGGCGCGGAGCACCTCGATGGCGGCCGCGTGGGTCACGCCGCCACCATCCGGACCGTTGTGCCCGGACCGAGTCGGGCCGGCGGGTCGGCGGCCACGTCGAACAGCACCAGGTCGGTCCGACCGACCAGCAGCCAGCCGCCCGGGGAAGCGCCCGGGTAGATGCCGGCGTACGGGCCGGCCAACGCGACCGAGCCGGCCGGCACCCGGGGACGGGGCGTGGCCAGCCGGGGCAGCGCCAACTCGGTGGGCAGCCCGGTCAGGTAGGGGAATCCGGGGGCGAATCCGCAGAAGGCCACCCGGAACCGGGTGATGGTCAACCGGTGCCGCACTGCCGGCACGTCCACGCCCCAGTGCTCCGCCACCGCTGGCAGGTCCGGCCCGTCGAAGATGACCGGTACGTCCACGTCCGCCGCGCCGTCGGCTCCGTCTCCGGTCGTGGCGCTGTGGGCGTGGGCGTGGGCGTCGGCTCTGGCGTGGGCTTCGGCTTTGGCGTGGTCTTCGGCTTTGGCGTGGGCTTTGGCGTGGGCTTTGCCGTGGGCGTCGGCGTCGGCGTCGGCGTCGGTGTTGCCGTCGGTGTCGGCGTCGGCCTGATTGGGGCGGATGGTCGCGGTGGTGACGGCGGGCGCCCATCGGGTCAGCTGCTCGGCCGTGGTGGTCGGGTCGGGCAGGCCGTCGAGCAGGACTGTCCGGGCCGCCGGCACGATCTCCACGGCGATCAGGTCGCCCCGCTCCCGACGCCGCCACAGCTCGGCCCGCCACGCTTCGACAAACACGGCTTCCGGGATGTCGGCCGCGGCTTCGGGGGTGTCGGCGGGGGTGGTGCAGTCGAGTAGCAGGGCGTGCGCCCCGACGGGCCGGATCCGCATTCGCTCATCCTCGCCGATGTCGAGTCGATCCGGTGTTCACGTTGACGGTGCCAGGTGTCACCAACGCCACTACTTACAAGTAACCTACGGTGCCGTAACCTGACTGGGTGACCACCTCCGCCCCGCTTCGCCTGAAGCCGGTCGACATCGGTAAGCCCCGGATGCGCGGCTGGCTACACACGTACGCCTTCTTCGTCGCCGTGGTCTGCGGCATCGTGCTCTGCTCGATCGCCGCGACCCGGCCGGGGTGGGCACCCCTGGTGAGCTGCCTCATCTACAGCCTGACGGTCTGCGGGCTCTTCGGCACGAGCGCGCTGTACCACCGTCGTGTGTGGTCAGAGCGCGGCTACCAGGTGATGCGCCGGATGGACCACTCGATGATCTTCGTGTTCATCGCCGGCACGTACACACCGCTCTGCGCGATGCTGCTCGCCCCCCGGCCGGCCACCGTGATGCTGGCCCTGGTCTGGGGCGGCGCGCTGGCCGGCGTGGCGGTCAAGGTGATCTGGCCGCATGCGCCGCGCTGGGTGTCCGCGCCGCTCTACCTGGCGCTGGGCTGGGTGGCGGTCGCCATGCTGCCGGAGATCCTGCACGGGGGCGGCGTCGCAGCGCTGGTGCTGCTGATCGTCGGAGGCGCGATCTACAGCGTCGGCGCGGTCTTCTACGCGTTGCGCCGACCCAACCCGTGGCCGACCGTCTTCGGCCACCATGAGTTCTTCCACGCCTGCACGCTGCTGGCGGCGCTCTGTCACCACATCGCGATCTACTTCGCGCTGTTCGCCTGACCCGAACGGCCAGGACGCAGGGCGCGACCCGAACGGCCACGACGCAGGCGCGACCCGAACGGCCACGACGCAGGCGCGACCCGAACGGCCACGACGCAGGCGCGACCCGAACGGCCACGACGCAGGCGCGGCCCAAACGGCCGGTGCACAGGCGGCCCAGCGAACGCAGCCCGGCGTGAACGCACCCTGGCGCGAACGCAGCCCGGCCTCCTGGTCCCGGCAACGCCGCTCGGCGCGAACGCAACGGCGGCAGCCGCGATGATCGTGCTCGATCAAGGATGTAGTGGCCTCCCTGGCACCCGAGAGCCCTATTTCCTGGATCGAGCGCGATCTTCGGCCGATCACCGCTCCCGGGCGGGCCCCGGCATCGGGCCCGCCCTCAAGATCCGCGCAACATCGGGGAAACTGCTGCCTCGCCGCACCCTCAGGCAGCAACTTCCCTGAAAGTGTGCGGATCTTGGCAGGGGGTGGCGGGACGCCGGCGGTCCCGGCGCAGACGCGAGCCGAGCGCAGACGCGAACCGGGCGCAGACGCGAACCGGGCGCAGACGCGAGCCGGGGCCCCGCGACGCTGCGGGACCCCGGAGTGTGTGGGCGAGGATCAGACCGGTCGGCCCGGCCGACGCACCTCGCGGTACTCCTGCATGACCTGGTTGTCCTGGACCGGCACGACCCGGTCGGCCACCACGCGCTCCTCGCGAACCGGAGCGGCCACCACCGGGCGGCGGCGGCTGTTCCAGAAGTAGAGGGTGGTGAGCAGGCCGGCGACGCCGGCGAGCATCAGCACCCAGCCGACCACGGCCAGGTCCAGCCAGCCCAGGTCGGCCTCCACTGCGAATGCGAAGATCGCGCCTAATGCGATCAAGAAGATGCTGCCACCAATGCCCATGTCTCGCTCCTCGGCTCTAACGTCGCGCCGCGGCCGTCGGTAGGGGTGCGGCATCCATCGACTTACCCAGGCACGGAGATCGCCAATCGGGCAAGCTGGGGGCATGACGGACGTCGACCCCGACACACGGACTCTGGTGTTGCTGCGGCACGCGAAGGCCGAGCAGGGCAGCGACGCGGCGGACGACGCGGAGCGGCCGCTGAGTGCACGCGGGAACGCCGACGCGGCTGCGGCTGGGGCCTGGTTGGCGCATCAGGGGCTGCTGCCCGACGTGGTGATCTGCTCGACGGCCCGACGCACCCGGCAGACCTGGCATGGGGTGGCGATGGGGATGACCGGTTCACCGCCGGAGGGCGGCCCGACCGGTCCTCGGCCAACCGTCCGCTATGAGCCGGGTGCGTACGATGCGCACCCCGAGGAGTTGTTGTCGCTGGTCCGCACTGTGGACCCGGCGGCCCGCACGGCGCTGATCATTGCCCATAATCCGGGCATCTCGCTGCTTTCGGCGCTCCTGGATCCCGAGGGAGTGGACGACGGGGGTTTGCGCACCGCCGAGCTGGCTGTGCACCGGGTCCCAGCCGCTTGGGCGGAAGTGAGTAGGGCGGGAGCGCCGCTCACGGCTCGCCACACCGCGCGCGACTGAGCCACCCGCCGATCCGACGGGTGGCTCAGGGGTACGCCTTGTGCGGGGATCAGGACGGCGGCGCCGTTGGTGGCGGCGGGTCCGGCGGTGGCGGCATCATCGCCGTCGGATGAGACAGCCGGTTCTCCTCCACGATGAGGGTTCGAGCCCGCTTGCGCCGGTCCTGCCAGAACCAGACAGTGGTCAGTAGTACGGCCAGCCCGGCCAGGATGAACACCCAGCCGACCGCGCGTACGTCGATCCACCAGACGTTGGCCCTCAGCGCGAAGGTCAGGATCGCGCCGATGGCGATGAGAAAAATGCCGCTTCCTACACCCATGTGCGCTGCACTCCCCCGTGCGGTGGCTCTGGGCGTTCCCTTTCGAGGTCACGCGACGGTTACCCGCCACGCCAGCGGCATACCCGACCGGGCTAGGCCAATACGTGCCGCCGCCGGGCGGAGACGGCGACGGCCGGCGGGGCAGAAGCCCCACCGGCCGTGGCAGGTGCCGGGTGGTGCGACCCAGCACAAGACCTAGAAGGCCTCCTCCGGGAGGTCCATGATGTCGAGGTCGGCACCCTCGATGATCCGCCGGTCGGCGCCGATGCGGGGCAGCACCTCACGGGCGAAGAAGCGGGCAGCGGCCACCTTGCCGGTGTAGAACGCCTTGTCGCTGGCGGAGACCTCGCCCGCGAGGGCCTTCAGTGCCACCTCGGCCTGCCGCTGGAGCAGCCAGCCGACCACCAGGTCGCCGATCGCCAGCAGGAACCGCCGGCTGCTCAGCCCGACCTTGTAGAGCGCGCGGGTGTCGCCGCCCTGCGCCTCGCCCAGCCAGCCGGTCAGCACGCCGAGGATGTTCTGGATCTCGGCCAGCGCCTTGCCCAGCGCCTGCCGCTCCTCCTTGAGCTGGCCGTTGCCCGCCTCGGAGGAGATGAACTCCTGGATCTCGCCGGAGACCGCGAGCAGCGCCTTGCCGTTGTCCCGAACGATCTTGCGGAAGATCAGGTCGAGGCTCTGGATGGCGGTGGTGCCCTCGTACAGCGTGTCGATCTTGGCGTCGCGGACGTACTGCTCCAGCGGGTAGTCCTGAAGGAACCCGGAGCCGCCAAAGGTCTGCAGGGCCTCGTGCCCGAGCATCTCGTACGCCCGCTCCGAACCGACGCCCTTGACCAGCGGCAGCAGCAGGTCGTTGACCCGCTTGGCCAGCTTGGTGGCCTTCTCGTCCCCGGCAGCCTCGGCCAGCGCGACCTTGTCCTGCCAGGTGGCGGTGTAGAGGACCAGAGCGCGAAGACCCTCGGCGTACGACTTCTGCAGCAGCAGCGAGCGGCGCACGTCCGGGTGGTGGGTGATGGTGACCCGGGGGGCGGTCTTGTCCGCCTGCTGGATCAGGTCGGCACCCTGCACGCGGTTCTTCGCGTACTCGAGGGCGTTGAGGTAGCCCGTGGAGAGGGTGGCGATGGCCTTGGTACCGACCATCATCCGGGCGTACTCGATGATCATGAACATCTGCCGGATGCCGTCGTGCTTGTCGCCCAGCAGCCAGCCCTTGGCCGGTACGCCGTGCTCGCCGAAGGTCACCTCGCAGGTGTTGGAAACCTTCAGGCCCATCTTGTGCTCGACGTTCGTGGCGTAGACGCCGTTGCGCTCGCCAAGCTCGCCGGTGGTCTCGTCGAAGTGGAACTTCGGCACCACGAAGAGCGACAGGCCCTTCGTGCCGGGGCCACCGGCACCCTCCACGCCGACCGGACGCGCCAGCACGTAGTGCACGATGTTGTCGCTCAGGTCGTGCTCACCCGAGGTGATGAAGCGCTTCACGCCCTCGATGTGCCAGGTGCCGTCGGGCTGCTGGATCGCCCGGGTGCGCCCCGCACCCACGTCCGAGCCGGCATCCGGCTCGGTGAGGACCATCGTGGAGCCCCACTGCTTGTCGATGAAGAGCCTGGCCCACTTCTTCTGCCGCTCGTTACCCTCGACGTGCAGCACGTGCGCGAAGGACGGGCCGGAGGCGTACATCCAGACCGGCGCGTTCGAGCCGAGCACCAGCTCGGCGAGCGCCCACCAGAGGGCGCGCGGCGCGTTGGTGCCGCCCAGCGCCGGCGGCAGGTCCAGGCGCCAGAACTCGGAGTCCATGAATGCCTGGTAGGACTTCTTGAACGACTCCGGCAGCGGCGCGGTGTGCGTCGCCGGGTCGAAGACCGGCGGATTGCGGTCACTGTCCGTGTAGCTGGCGGCCAGATCCTCGCGGGCGAGGCGGTCGACCTCAGCGAGGAAGCTGCGGGCGGTGTCGGTGTCGAGATCCGAGTACGGCTCCTGGCCGAACGCCCGGTCCGCCCCGAAGACCTCGAACAGGTTGAACTCGAGATCCCGGAGGTTGCTCTTGTAGTGGGTCATGCTCGCTGGCCCCGCTTCCGGACAGGTGTTACCGATCAGTAACCCCGACTGTATTACTCGCGGGTAGGCAGCGACAAGCGGATCACCCAAGTGACGGCGATTACACACCTGCGGGCGCTGTCGGCCGGCTCAGCTCTCGGCGGCGCCGACCTCCCAGCTCGGGACGGCTACGGCCGCGCCGGTACGGGCTCCCACGTACTCGATCAGGACCAGCGCGATGTCGTCGTCGAGCCGACCGTGCACCCACTCGACCAGGGCGGTCTCCAGCGATGCCAGCCCGTCGGCGACAGTGCCATGGCCGAGCAGTCGCCAGGCCCGGTCGGCGGTCGGGAAGAACTCGCCGTCCCGCCGCGCCTCGCCGAGACCGTCGGTGAACAGCAGCAGCCGGTCCCCGGGCTCCAGGCGTTCGACCCGGGGGCGGACCACTGGCATGAACCCGAGCGGAGGCGCCGGGGCCGGTGGTTCCAGTGGGATCACCGCACCCCGGCGTAGCAGCAGCGGTGGCGGATGCCCGCAGTTGACGATCGTGAGGGTGCCGCCGCGCTCCTCGACCAGAGCTGCCGTGACGAAGTCCTCGTCGCCGACGTTGCGGGCCACCGCGCGGTCCAGGTCGGCGACGACGGCCCGCAGGTCGGCCCGCTCGTACGCCACGTGCCGGTAGGAACCGAGGACGATGCTGGCCAGCCGGACCGCGTCCAGGCCCTTGCCCCGCACGTCACCGATGATCATGCGGACGCCGTAGGGCGTGTCGATCGCCTCGTACAGGTCGCCGCCGATCTCGGCCGTCGCGGTGGAGGAGATGTAGCGTCCCGCGACCGAGAGCGTGCCGACCTGCGGCCCGAGCGGGCGCAACACCGCCTGCTGGGCCACCGAGGCGAGTTTGGTCAGCTCCACGATCCGCTCGGCCTGCCGCTGGCGAACCCAGGCCACCGCCACGGCCATCCCGGTGACGAGCGCGACCGCGACAACGCTGACCGAGGTGGCCAACGAGACCTTCGGCGCGATCAGCGCGAAGCCGGCGCCGATCAGCGTCGCCGCGACGCCCACTCCCAGGACCACCAGCCAGGACGCCAGGGCGGCGGCGAGAACCGGCGCGGCCGCCAGGAGCGCGACGTAGTGCACCTTGCGGCCGTCCGCCGCCTCCACCGCCGAGACGATCGCGAGCAGAACGAGGGCCGCGCCGAGGCCGGCGCGGGATCCGGGGCTCAGCGGGCGACGGCCCGACTGGAGGAGTCGCGTGGGTACGAGGGACAGTTTGCCTGATCCACGTGAACCGGTGAATGAACCTGACCCGTCGTCCGAGGAGGTTCTGTCCGGCCGGCCCAGTCGGCCGGCCGAATCGGCGTCGCCGATCCCACTCAGCCGAGGACCTCATAGCGGACGGTGAGCGCGCCCACGTCGACCGAGGCGATGCTGGCGAAGGCGGCCCGGGAGAGGTCCAGGCAGCGGCCGTCGATGAACGGGCCGCGGTCGTTGATCCGCACCGTCACCGACTTGCCGTTGGCCGGGTTGGTCACCCGGACCTTGGTGTTGAACGGCAGTGTCTTGTGCGCGGCGGTCAGCGCGTCGGGGTTGAACGACTCGCCGTTGGCGGTGAGCTGCCCGTCGGAGTAGAACGAGGCGCCGCACGAGCCGCTGTCCAGCACCTTCGCCGCAGCCGTGGTCTTCTTGGCCGTCGGCTTCGGCTTCGGCGACGCGGTGCGCTCCTTGTTCCGAGAGGCGGCCTGCTGCGACCGGGTCGCCGACGGGCTGGCGGTCACGCTGGGCGAGGCGCTGACACTCGGGGTGACGGCCGGGGCGCTGGTGGGGGTGAGGCTGCTCGCGGCGGTGGTCGGGGTGAGGTCGAGGGCCACCTGCCCCGACTGGTCGGGGCCGGAGACCAACTGAACGGCACCTACAGTGCCTCCGACGGCGAGGGCGACGCCGACCGCCGCGGTGGCCACGATGCCCGCCGGGGAGGAGAAGATGCGGGTACGGGAGTGCTTGCCTGCCACCGGCCCGGTCCTTTCGTCGTCTGAACAAACCGGGTCGGACCGTAACGAGAGAAGCACTTCCGAAGTCAACGTGATCATGGTGCTATGCCCGTATTTGCACAGGTACGTGTAGCCGATCATCCGACCCGGGATGGGCCGGGTGGCCCGGGTGCCGCCACGCCCACTCCCCGTGCCGCAGGATGGGCGGATGCCCGCCGATCTGACCGAACGCCTGGCCGCCCTGTTCCAGTGGATCGACCCCGGACCGGACACCAGTCACCTGGTCAGCGACATCTCCGGTTGGTGGCGGGACCCGACGGTGCTGGCCGAGCTGGGGCCGGCCCTGGTGGCGCCGTACCGGGCCGCCCGGCCCACCGTGGTGCTCGCGCCGGCCGTCACCGGGCTGCTGCTCGGGCCGTTGGCCGCCACCGCCCTCGGGGTCGGCTTCGTGGCCGCCCACAAGCCCGGTGACGGGCGACTGCCGGCAGGGCCACTCACCTGGGCGCAGAGCCCGCCGGACTACCGGGGCCGACGGGTCGACCTCGCCGTACGGGACCGACACCTCGGCCCCGACGACCGGGTGCTGGTGGTGGACGACTGGGTGCGTACCGGCGCGCAGCTACGCGCCCTCTACGACATCTGCGCCGCGCGGGGCGCCGAGGTGCTCGGCACCGCGGTGGTGGCCGTGGACTGCCCGCCCGAGGTCGCGGCCGACCTACGGATCACCGGCCTGATCGACGCCACGGATCTGCCCGCTTGACCTGAAGCGAGGTTGAGCACCGACGATCGACGGATGAGTGACGGGATTCTCGACGAGGCGTACGAGCGGCTGCACCGCACCGGCCCCGAATATCAGGGCTGGCTGTCCAACCACGGGCCGATGGCCGTCGAGGCGTTGGTCCGACACGGGCACCCGCACCGGGTGCACCGTTGGCTCGACGACTACCTCGGCCGCCTCGACGAGATGCCCCGAGGGCTGAACCCGATCGACGACTGGCGGTCAGCGCTGGGCGATCCGAGGCGCGCCGGTGACTGGCTGGCCTACTTCGACAGGCAACTGCGCGAACACCAGTGGCGTGCGGTGCTCGGCACCTGGTGGCCCCGGCTACTGCCGGGCATCGCCGCCGGCGCCACGCACGGTGTGATCCGGGTCGGGCACGCCGTACGCGCGCTCGACCCGGACGACGAGAACCGACAGCGGCTCACCGAGTTGGGTCAGGCCCTCGGCTACTGGGCGGCCCGTTGGCAGCCGATCCCCGGCACCGACCGGCTGTTCACCGGCGACCCGGACCAGCCGGGCGCCGACGACATCGACGTGGCGGCCGCGCTGGCCGGGCTGCCCCGGATCGACGACCAGACCGGCGGCGTCCGGGATCGGCTGGACCAGCTGCCGGGCGTACCCCGATGGGAGCCGGCACTCGCGACGCTGCGCCCCGCGCGGAGCCCGGCCGAGGCGGAGCGTGGGCTCACCACGCTGGTGCACCGGGCCGGCCTGGACTACCTGCGCTTCGGGCACGCAGCGCCGGTCATGCTGGTGCACGCGGTCACCGCGCCGACCGCCGTGCTGCGTACCCTGCCCGCACTCGACCGGGGTCTGTGGGCGCCGAGCTTCGCCGCGGCCTGGGCCGCGACGGCGGCCATGACCTCCGTGTACGCCCCGGCCACCGGCATCGCGCCCCCGACAGTGACCCCCGCGCCGCCGTCGGAGGTCTTCGCCCGCGCGGCCCGCCACGGCGACGAGCACGTGGTCAAGCTCGCCGACGCGATCCTCGACGCGTACGCGACGAGCGCTGACGAGCGGCTCCTCACCGCACCCGGCTACGCCGGCCAACTGATCTGAGCGGGGCGACGGGTATTGCGGCGGCGGCCCGGCCCGCGCTGGCCTAGCCTCGGCAGGATGTGGCCTCGGATCGGTGAACTACGCGCCCTCGCCCTCGGCACCCCCGGCGAGTTGCGGTCGACCCTCAACACTCTGGTGCTGGCGGGTGTGAAGACCGCGACGGCCGGCCGGCTCGCCGAGTACGCGGAAGAAGGCGAGGAGTTGGAGCACGTCGGCGAACGTCTGGCCCTTGTCGACGACGACAACGCACTGGCCGGCGTCGTGGAGATCACCGGAGTCGAGGTGGTCCGCTTCGCCGACGTGCCCTGGGACTTCGCCCACGCCGAGGGCGAGGGTGACCGCTCGATCGAGGAGTGGCGGGCCGGGCATTCGACCTACTGGGCGCGGCTCGGCACCCCGGTCGACGGCGACACCCCGATCGTCTGCCTGCGCTTCCGCCTGGTTTCCGGCGGCGAGGGCGGTGTGGCCAGCGGCGACCTCGGCACCTGACCCGGTCGGGTCGGTGCGTCAGCCTCAGCCGCGCAGTTGTGGCAGCAACCGCGTCGCCACGTCCACCAGGATGGCCTCGTCACCGGCGTACCAACTGCTGGCGCGCGGCCAGTGCGTCACCACGTCGGTGAAGCCCAACTCGGCGGCCCGGCCGACCTGATCGGCGAAGAACTGTGCGCTGCTGAGCGAGAAGACCGGCGCCGCGTCCAGCGAGAGGTAGCGGTCCAGGCTGGCCGGGTCGCGGCCGGCCTCGTCCAGGGTCCGGTCCATCCGCGCGGACAGCGCCGACACACTGGCCCACCAACCCGCCAGGTCGTTGTCGTCACCGGTGCCGGTGGTCACCCAACCCTGCCCGAAGCGGGCCACCAACCGCATCGACCGTGGCCCGTTGGCGGCCACCACGAACGGCACCCGAGGCTGCTGCACGCAGCCGGGGTTGTTGCGGGCATCCACCGCGGCGAACCAGTCGCCACGCCAGGTGGTGCCGTCCTCCCGCAGGATCAGGTCCAACAACTCGGTGAACTCGGCGAACCGGTCGACCCGCTGACGCGGCGGCAGCGTCTCACCACCCAGCACCGCCGAGTCGAAGCCGATGCCGCCCGCGCCGAGGCCGAGCAGCAGCCGGCCGGCGGAGACGTCGTCCACAGTGGTGATCTGCCTGGCGAACGCGGCCGGGTGCCGGAAGTTCGGTGACGCCACGAGGGTGCCCAGTCGAATCCGCGAGGTCACCGTGGCGGCCGCGGTCAGCGTGGCCATCGAGTCGAACCACGGGCCGTCGACCAGGTCACGCCAACCCAGGTGGTCGTACGTCCAGGCGTGGTCGAAGCCCCACTCGTCGACCTGCCGCCAGCGACGCTGCGACTCCGCCCACCGCTGGTCCGGCAGGATCACGATGCCAATCCGCATGATCGCCACCCTAGTCGGGCCGAACATCCGCCCTCGGCATCACGCTGAGCAGAGGGTCGGGCTTCGTTGCGACAAACCCGTACTCTCCGGGGATGCCCACCGAAGGAGCTGCTGCCCGCGTATCCCCGGGTGGCCGGACCCACCGGCTCCGCATGGTCCGCACGGGGGCTTTGCTGGTCGGGGTGATGATTCCGTCGCTCATCCTCCGCGAGCTGATCGAGTCTCGGTTCGGTCGCGGGCCGGTGGCCGACCTCAGCGCGGTCGCGGTGCCCATGGCGGCGACCGCGTGGCTCGCGCCGTACGCCTCCTATCGGCGGCGCGACGCCCTGCTCTGGCTGGTTGGCCCGGGCCTGTACTTCTTCGCGGTGATCGTCTGGCGGGTGGCCCTCGCGCCCTACCGGGACTGGAGCCCTCGCCCGGAGGAACGGGCCCGGATGCGCTGGTCACGCGACCCGGAACACGCCGGGACGTGGTACCTGACCGAGCCCGAGAGTGGCACGCGTCACACTTCTTCCCGGTAGGGACATCGCGTTCGACTCCGACCCCTCGGGGAGCGGCACCGGGGCGGGGGGTGTCGAGCTGACGCCGACCCGCGTCCTTGTCACCCCGCAGGTGACCCACATCCGGTACGCGGTGCGCGGTCGCGCCCCGCTCGTGCTCGACGACCGGGGCCGCGGCGGTGGACCGACGGTGACCGCGAACTGAATCACGGCCCATCGAAGGAAGGACGACACGCCATGCCGCAACTGTTGCGGGTGCAGTGCTTCAACGTTTCGCGCGACGGGTTCGGGACCGGAGAGGGGCAGAGCCTGGAACGGCCCTTTGGTCACGCGGACCCCACCCCGCTGTTCTCCTGGCGTGCCGCCACCGCCAGCTTCGTGTATCGCACCGAGCCGGGCGGGACTCGTGGCCTGGACGACTACCTGACCCGCGACGCCGAGTGCAACATCGGCGCGGAGATCATGGGTCGCAACAAGTTCGGCCCGCAGCGCGGCCCCTGGAAGGATCACGAGTGGCAGGGCTGGTGGGGGGACAACCCGCCGTTCCACACGCCGGTCTTCGTGCTCACCCACCACCTGCGCCCGTCGTTCAGCCTTTCCGACACCACGTTCCACTTCCGTGATGTCAGCCCGGCCGAGGCGCTGGCCGAGGCGACGCAGGCAGCCGACGGTCGGGACGTACGCCTCGGCGGTGGGGTGGCCACCATTCGCGAGTTCATCGAGGCCGACCTGGTCGACACGATGCACATCGCCGTGGCGCCCGTCGACCTCCAGCGGGGCGAGCGGCTGTGGGACAGCCCCGACGAGTTGCTCGACCGCTTCCACCTTGAGTCGGTGCCCAGCCCCAGCGGAGTCACCCATCTGCTGTTCTGGAGGCGATGACCGCCCTCCTCCCCGGCACCGTCGTCTAGAGCCGGGCCAGCACCAGCAACCGGTTGCCGTCGGGGTCGGTGACCCGGGCGGACCGCTCGCCCCAGGGCTGGTCGACCGGCTCCTCGGTGACTGTCGCCCCACCCGTACGCAGCGCGCCCACTGCCGCGTCGCAGTCGTCGGCGTAGACGCACAACTCCCAGCGGTGCGAGTCGGCCGGCCCGCCAGCCTCCGGGTTGGCGGCCAGGCCGAGTTCGCTGCTGCCCAGCCGCAGGGCGACGAACTCCGGGGCGCCCTCGTCCGGGAACTGGTAGGTCAGCTCGAAGCCGACCACGTCCCGGTAGAACGCGATCAGTCGTGGCAGGTCAGGTGTCGTCACGATCGGAAAGGCTTCGGTGAACACGGACCACCTCCAAGCCGGACCCTAGCCGCTGCCGAGGCCCGGCAGGAACTACCACGGTCGATCCCCGCGGATGTCATCACTTCGCTGGAACACTTGCGCAGAATGATTTGCGATGCAAACCTATTGGCAGTGCAGATCCGCGCAGCAGCCTGGAGGTCACAGTGACGGACCGATCGAGCACCGCGCCGAACAGCGGCAGCACACCCGGAGAGCTGCTGGCCGCGGTGACCGCCCTCCAGCGGCGTACCCGGGCCGTCCGCAACGCCTACTGGCTGCCGCTGCTGCTGTTCGGCCTCCTGATGGCGGCAGCCGCACCCCTGTACGTCGAGTCGACCGATCCGCTCGGCATGCGTGTCGGGCAGGACAACCCCGCACTGACCGGCCTCGGCGGGGACTTCCTCGAACGCTCGGCGACCCTCGGCTGGTACTGGCTGGCGGCGCTCATCGGCGGCTACCTGCTCAGCCTCTGGTGGTACCGGTGGCATGGTGTGCGGGTGGGCGTCCAGACACCGGCTCGGCCGTACGTCATCGCCGGCATCGTGGGCACCCTCGTCGGGCTCGTGCTGCCGATCGTGCTGCGGTACCTGTTGCTCAACACGGCGACGGTGATCTCGAACGCGACCGGCTGGGTGACCACACCGCTGCTGGGCATCTCCGATCGCGGAATGATCCCGCACCTGGTCATCGCGGTGGGGCTACTGGTCCTGGCTCGACTGGAACGCAGTCGTGGCCTGACGGTCGTGGCCGTGGTCTACGCCGCGGCGGTCGTCCTCGTGAACATCTACTTCCAGACCGCCAACTTCCAGCCCGGGGACCTGAACCGCCACAGCTTCCTACTGGCGGCCCTGCTGCCCGCACCGATCCTGCTCGTCGGCGGCGGCATCGCCCTCCTCAACACGATCAAGAGGCCGGCGTGAGCAGCAACGCAGAGGCCGCCGGCACCGGCAACGGCGGTCACCCGACGAACGGGCTCAGCGACACCGTCCACCAACGCAACCGGCTCGGCATCCTCACCATCGCGGCGGAGGCCGAACGGGTGGAGGTCGCCTACCTGCGCGACGCCCTCGAACTCACCGCCGGCAACCTCTCCCGACACCTCGCCGTGCTGGAGGAGGCCGACCTGATCCAGATCGAACGGGGCTACCACGGCCGCCGGCCCAAGACCTGGATCAGGATCACCGAGCAGGGGCAGGCCGCACTGGCTGCCGAGATCAACGCACTACGGGAACTCCTGCGACGCCATCAGGAGTTCCGGGCTTCCACCTGAGCGCAGCTGTTGGATCGACACAGGGCCACGTTAACTCCGACTTCCGTGGCTGGCTGTCGATCCACTTCGTTCAGAACGCAGGCCCGCACACGCAGAGCCTGAAGCTGGGCTCGTTGTCCAAGCTGACGCCCGGCAACGTACGCGAAGCGATCCTTGCCACCCGCGAACTCCTGCGGCCCGTCGAGGCTCGCGGCGTCGATCTGCGGCGGCACCGCGGCGAGCTACTTCCGTTCACCGCGCCCGTCTGGCTGGCAGCACCGGCAATGGCCCGGCTGTTCAGGCACTTCCCGCCGATGCGCCTGGTCATGGAGGCCCACGCCAACCCCGAGGAGCTGCGCGCGGTCTGTCGCGACACCCTGGCGGAGGCGCAGGCTGGGCGTGGAGGTGCCCCGACTGGAGGCGGCCGAGCCCTACTTCGCCGCCGAAAGAACGATCTACGCATGTCACACGCTGGTGCTGAAACGCCTCGGGCGTGCGCGTCCACAGCCCTCGAATTGAGATGCGTACGGGCTCACGCACCTGTTGGATCTCGACATGGAGCATGAGCTTGTTAGTCCTCGGAAGGCACGCCCGGGGGACCACCTCGCGGTCCTCTCACCGTCCTTCGCCGCGGCCGGTGCCTATCCCGGGATCCACGAGCAGGCCATGCGACGGCTCGCCGACCTGACCGGCCTCGTTCCGGTCGAATACCCCACCACCCGCCAGGTGGGCGCGAGCGCGGCAGCGCGGGCGGCGGACATCAACGCCGCCTTCGCGGACCCCCAGGTACGCGGCATTCTCGCCGTCGTCGGCGGCGACGACCAGATCACCGTCATCCCCCACTTGGACGCCGACCTGGCCCGAGCCGACCCGAAGCCGTTCCTCGGCACCAGCGACAACACCAACCTGCACCACTGGCTCTGGGGCCTCGGCATCGCCAGCTTCTACGGCGGGTCCTCCCAGGTGCACCTCGGCCCCGGGCCTGCCGTCGACGACATCCACGTCCGGTCACTGCGAGCGGCGTTGCTCACCGGGGAACGACTGGAGATCACCGACCCGGGTGAGTCCGAGGACGTCGGCATCGACTGGGCAGATCCCCAGGCGTTGAAGTCGTTCGGCGAGCGCGAACCGACGGAGCCGTGGAGCTGGCACGGGCCGTCCCGCGCGGTCACCGGCCCCACCTGGGGTGGCTGCCTGGAAGTCATCCAGTGGATCCTGACGGCGGGACGCTTCCCGTTTCCGCCGGAGGTCCTGCACGGCGGAGTGTTGATCATCGAGACGTCGGAGGAGCTTCTCCCCGCCCGCGAGGTTGGCTGGATCGTCCGGTCACTGGGTGAACGCGGTCTTCTCAGCGCCGTCGACGCGGTCCTGGTCGCCCGTCCGCCGGTCTCCGACCACACCCGTCGACCCCCGGCCGAGGATCGTGCGCGACTTCGCGAGCAGCAGCGCGACACTGTCGTCGACGTGGTGACCCGCTACAACCCCGAGGCGGTCATCTGCGTCGGGGTTCCGTTCGGCCACACCAGACCACAGTGGGTTCTCCCCCACGGCGGCCCGGTCACCGTCGACGGCGTGCAACGTCGCATCTTCGCCGACTACCGATAGGGCCTGGCGGGGTGGAGGATCTTCGTCGTGCCCCCTCTGCCGCAACCCGACGACCTCGCATCGCTTGTGCTCCGGACCGACTTCACCGACGACAGCACGTGGGAGGCCGTCAAGGAAGAGTTTCGCCGGTGGGACTGCTACTACAGCGCGACCTTCGTCGACGATCCCGCCTACAGCAAGGCGACCGTCAAGCAGCTGATCGACGCGAACGCCCCCATCAGTGATGAAGACTGGCTCCCTTACCTGTTCGTGGCCGACGCGGCCACGATGATCGACGTCGAACGCCCGCTGCTCGCCGTCGACCTAAGCCGCGAGCCCGGTCGCACCTTCCACGTGCCGCCCCGCTGGTATCCGGACGTCTCGGCCAACCTCACCATCGCCAACATGGACTTCGCCGAGTTCGCCGACGCCGCCGACGAGTCCGGAACGTACCGGGGCTTCGAGGGGACTTGACGACCTGGAAAAGCAGCGGCTGATGGCACGCGCCTGATCGTTTGACCGTGAACGTCGAAGGCCCTGACCGGGACTCACGTCCTGGGCAGGGCCTTCGCAGTGGAGCGGGTGACGGGAATCGAACCCGCACTGTCAGCTTGGGAATTGCCGATGGGCGACAGGTCGTAGGGCCGGCGGCCTGGTCGCGGCGGGTCCCTGGTGGCCTGGGTTGACCTTGGTTGTCCCGGCCTAATGGCACGCTAATGGCACGCCGTCCGCTCGTCAGCGGTTGGCCGAAGACGTTCCCACTGAGGGTCGTAACAGACCAGGCCGTGGGCGGCTGCCATGCGCGCGGCCTCGGCCGAGACCTCCTCGCACATGCTGTAGCGCATCGTGAAGTAGACCATTGGCCCGGACGCCTCGTCCATCAGTGGGCTGGCGGACCAAGGGCTGACATCCTCGTCGTCGTCCGGCAACTCCTCCGCCCATCGGGCAAGCAGCGCGAGGACATAGGCACGGATGCGCGGTGTCGGTACCTGCTCCTCGCCGTCCATGTAGGTGTCGTAGAACTGGTCGTAGACCTCGCCCGCGGCGGCGTCATCCGCCGGCTGCTCGCCTTCCCAGACCGCCAAGTCGTAACTCATGGCAGGAGTCTGCCGGCCGGGGCCGACACTCCGCTCAGGCTGCGTCGCTGGCTCGGGGGCAAGACGGCGTAGCCGGCGCGGCAGCCGATCGCCGGAAACTCCACGAGGAGCAACCACTAACGCGATCGTCACGGCCTGGTGCTGCTCGTCGTTCCGACTTTGCGTGTGGGCGCGGCCGGCCCGCCGGCTGTCGGTGGCTCTCCGCCCCGGTGCCGCAGGCGGCCGGGGCGGCTTGCCGCCGGGCGGGTTCACCGCGCCCGCGCCGCGCGGAGCGCGGCGCCTTGATCCCGAACAGAAGAAATCGGCAACTGTGGGGGCAGAACGTGGAAGCGAGAACGCTCGTCTGCAGGTGGGTGCTCATCGCCCGCTGATATCCCTTCGTGTTCGTGATCTCGGGTCGCCCCTCCATGCGCTGCCGACCCTCGTCGGTCTGGTTATGTCAGCGATGCCGTCGCCAAGTCCATTACTGGTCAGAGTTCCCGTGGTCTTAACCTGAGGTCGTTTGTCACACGTCTGTGCCAAAGTGATCGCCGTGCGAATGACTGACGATCGCGGCCGTGTGCTCGACGCCGAATACTCCGTCGAGCCCGATGGCGGCCAAGTCGCCGTCATCCTCGAAAGCATGAGTGGTCGGGCCGACGGCAGGCCGCCACGGAACACCGACTATCGGCCCGCGCTAGAGCTGATCTTGAAGCGTCTCAAGGAACGCGGAGCTGTCATCGAAGCGGCCATAGTTGATTCCCGGCGAACCCAGATGCTTCCCGAGTCGAGTCGCAGCCTGATCATGGAGCCCATCCCTCTGGTTGACGCTCAGGACCTTCACGCGTTACGACGGCGCCTAACCAACGCACAGACGACGATCGGTCAGGCCCCTGACGCCCGCCGTCCCGGCAACAGCACCAAGCGAATACGGCTACGTCTCGTTGTTCCCGGCTACGGGGCTTCCGACGCCGACCGCCTGGCCGCCGACCTGGCAGTAGGGCCATCGCCCGCGGCAGCCGGGGAACTTGCCCGACTCCCAGTCCCGGTGCGTCAGCCAACATCCCGTGATAAGGGCACAAATCCCGATAGAAGCTCTCGCTCCGACGGATCTGGGTACATGAACGATCAAATACTCAAGGTCGCGCTTGAGCAGCATGCCGTCCGGACGGTCATGGACCACTACCGCGATGTCGAGGGATACGAGGTTGAGAATGTCGGCCACAGGGAGAGCTACGACGTCCGAGCAACACGCGGAACCGAGGAGCTGCACATTGAGGTCAAGGGCTCGTCAAGGCTCGCGGACAAGGTCGAACTGACCTCCAACGAGGTCAACCACGCGCGCGGTACCGACACTCATCTCGTGGTCGTGGACGAAATCCGCTGGCGCAGGCTCCCCGACGGAACCATTGAAACCAGCGGAGGACGAGCCCGCCGCTGGACCGCGTGGACTCCCGCGGAGGAGCACCTGACGCCCTCCCGTTATTGGTACCGCCCGCCGGCCCACACCAACGAGTTACCGCTGCCGGACGGAATCCCGGTTTGAACCCGTTCGGCTCACCTGATGGCTCGCGCCCAGGGCCTGATCCCACGATCGCCCGTTGCGCTCTTGGCGCAGGGGTGACGCCGTGGTTGCAAGTCTGTACACAGCCTCCGTACGCGACCGCGTGGGGTTCGGCCGCGTCCTTGGACGCGGGCGCCACGGGCCCAACGTCACACTCCCAGACGCGCGAGGGACTACGGCCCCCGCCGGTACGGACCGGATCTGCCTTAACACGGCAGCGGCACGGCGCGCCTGCCACCACTCGAACAGGCTTTCGAACATGATCGGATCAAGTGGCTCTATGCTGTCCGCTGCACCAGCTGAGGGGATGGAAGCTAGATGACTGCTATGGCTGCCGAGCCGCTCTTCCGCTTGCCCACTGCCATCCCTGGGCCACGAGAGGGCGATCGTGAGAGCTATCGGCTCAAGATGATCGATCTCTTTGCTGGCGCCGGCGGCCTCTCCGAGGGCTTCAGACAAGCGGGCTTCCAGGTGGTAGCAGGTTCGGATGTTGATCCTGACGCTATCGCTACCTACAAACTGAATTTTCCAGAGGCTACGCCCCTGCCGGGCGACATCCGTGAAGCTGACGTCAAGCGCGAGGTGTTGAGCGTGGGCCGTGGCGTAGATGTCGTCGTAGGTGGGCCCCCCTGCCAGGCGTTTTCACAGGTACGTAATCATTCTCGGATTATTGACGACCCACGGAACTCACTCTACCGAGAGTTTGTGGCGACCGTTGCCGACTTAGCCCCCGCGACATTCGTGATGGAGAACGTTCCAGGCATGGCGCAAATGGGTGTACTGGAACAGGTCACCGAGGATCTCAGTCTCGGTGGCACGTATGTCGTCGAGCCGCAGGTCCTTGACGCCGCCGATTTCGGAGTTCCGCAGGCACGGAAGCGCCTCGTGTTCCTCGGCGTTCGACGCGACCTAAAGACGGCCCCTGTAAAGCTGAGCGGCACCGACGCTACCGAGGTGCTAGGTCTCGTGCGGCGCGCGAAAGGCCAATACCAGGTTGATGGTCGCGGCGGTGACGCGGAAAAGTACCTTGAGCGTTTGGCCGATCCGATGGATGCGGGCATCGTGACAGCAGCCCAAGCCATCTCCGATCTTGAGGGCCTAGAGGCGGGCAGGCGACAAGACGAGATCGCCGCCGGAGAGTTGCCTCGCGCGCGGGGTGCCTATCAACGGTTGATGCGGGAGGGGCGTGGCCCCACGGTCAGGAACGTGAGCGTACCTCGCATCAACCGGGACACGGTCACACGGTTACTGGCCATCCCCGAGGGTGGCAATCACCGAGACCTGTCAGAAGACCTCCTCGCCCGTTACATCAGCGGAGATAAGTGGGGGCCGAGCAACGACAGTGGACGCTTGGGGCGCTCTCACTTCTACGCCTACCGCCGGCTACACCCCGCCGTTTGGGCTTGGACTCTAAACACAAAGGCTGATTCGGCATACCACTATCGGGCAGCCCGGGCGCTGAGCGTTCGGGAGTTTGCCCGCCTTCAGTCCTTTCCAGACCGTTTCGTCTTCACAACGGACGAGCGTCGTGGCAACATACCGGGACGCATCGATGGCGGCGCCGCCCACTCTCGTTATCGTCAGGTGGGTAATGCGGTGCCGCCTCTTCTTGCGGCAGCCATCGCACGGGAGGTCGCTACCCTTGTCAGAACCGCACGGCGCCGGACTGTTCTCGGATGACCATGGCCTGATAGAAGCCAACCCACTGGAGAGCGCGAAACTTGTAAATCGCGCCTTCGGAGAGGAAAACCGAGCGCGACTCCTCACCGACTACTTCTCAGGAACCGGCGAGATAAAACCGGAAACGGCGTGGATCCACGTCTACCGGCTCCTCCTATCAATCGATCGGACCATCGGTCTAGCGCATTGTTACGAAAGTGACAAATGCCAGCCAGGGCGGCCCTGGTATGCGCGATCTCTGGCTTTCCATAAGTGGCTATCTGACGCCATGGGCGTTGAACCGGGCGACCTGGGAAGCGACATCGACTGGCTCTTCAAGAAGGCAAGCGCGGACTTAGCGGGTCTCGCCCTTCGGGCGGGGCACTCCGAGAGGGTGCGCCAACAGCGGAGACCATACGAGGGACAAGCCTTCCCGGAGCCCGGCGATGATCCGGAACTCATGTCCATAATCCTCAACGGCCTTGCGCCTTGGATGCAATCCACACCGCCGGCCGCCGCCCAGCGTGAGCTTTCGGAACGCATCATGGCGTATCTCACCCAGGAGAACAAGCGCAAGAATCTGATTGGTGAAGGCTTCGAAGATACCTTGGCGGCGATCCTGAGGCGTGTTCCTGGCATCAGCGACACGTACACGATTCACACTAGGGCCATGCTTCATCACCTGCCCGGCTTCCACCGCGGCCCAGTAAACGAGAAGCCGCGGCAGGTGGACCTAGCGCTCGTCCGAAAATCTGACCAGCAGCGAACGCTAATCACCGCCAAGTGGAGCGTCAGAGCCGATCGCGAAGAGCAATTTATGAGCGACTTCCGGGACTATGCGCGGGTGAACTTCGGCGGCGAAGCCTTCCGGTACGTACTCGTAACGAACGAGTTCGATGCTGCGCGGCTAGTTCGCGCCTGTGACCGGAGAGCCGAGAACACTCTGCTTCTCACTGACGTCGTGCACGTAAACACAAGTGGGCCGAAAGTGGCTTATGCGGATGTAAGCCCGAGGTCCAAGAACAAGTGCATTGAAATGCTCCGTCACATCGAGACTGGGCGCCTTTCCTCACTCGAACGCTGGCTGCAAAGTCTAGCCTCCGGCCATTGACCCATCGCGCCAACCGGCGCGTGTCAGCGCGTCCAGCACTAAGTTCGTGACGCGCTCGATGTCGTCCTTCACTTCGAAGTCCCAAAAGCGGAAGACCATCCACCCGGCGGATACCAGAGCAGTCGTGGCCATCCGGTCCCGCCTCTGGGTGTTGGCTACCTTGCTCCTCCAATACTCAGAGGCGGTCTCCGCGCGAAAGTGCTCTTCGTGGCCGTGCCAAAAAGCGCCGTCTACAAAGATGGCTACCTTCCACCGAGTAAAGGCCAAGTCTGGCTTTCCTGGTAGAAGTTTGGTGTGCAGGCGATAGCCGGTAGCACCTGCCAGTCGTAGCGAAGCCCTTAGGGCCAACTCGGGCTTCGTGTTTTTTGACCGAATGGCTGCCATCACCCGAGACCTGCCTTCGGGTGACAAGTGATCAGGCACCTAGGCTCTCCGTCTCGGCTTGCTGAACCGCGACTGTTTCGGCAACCCGCTGAGGCGCAACCCTCGCCGCCGTCACCTCGGAATCCTCGATCCGCTTGCTGAAGTCGCTATTCAAGTAGGCTTGACGATCGTATCGCAGGTCTGCGAGAAGATCCGCCATCTCGCTACGCATCCCCTCAAAGAGGGTTTCGTCGGCGCGCAGGGCGGTGTCGACGTCCTTCACGCTACCCATACGCGCCGCCTGCTGTTCAAGTTCTGCACACTCGTCGGGCAGTTCCGGTGCCGGTATTAGGCTGGCTGGATCGTGTACGGCGAGATCATACGGCGTGACCCGAATTGCCAGGCTGAACATATTTGGCGCAGGGTGGTTCTTGCTTAGCCTATAGCTAAAGACACTTATTACCTTAAAGCGAGCGCTGCGCACCTGACGTCCGATGGTTGACAACCAGCTGATAAAAGCCAGAAGTAGCCACCTAGAGTAAACCTCGTCGCCACAGGATTCGAGTTCCGGCAGGGCGGCATCGGATCCGGCCCCGAAAGCCTTTCGCGCCTCGGTTAGAGCCTTTTCGCACGCCGCCAAGCGCTCTTCCAGTGCTCCTACGAATTTCGCGGCGTTTTGGACGCCGTTCCCGCCCTGTCCATCGCGGTCGAATGCCGAGGTCAGAAGCAGGACCCACGGCTCGTCCCGCTTCCACTGCACCCTCATAAGGTTTAACAGTGCTTGGTAGATGTTACCTTTGCCGCCGGGCTGGTTGGTTGCGCTACCGCAGAAGTCTAGATTAACTACGTCGAACGATAAGCGGTTGGCGTTCGCATAGGCCATCGAGTTGACGTCGGCCAGTTCCAGAAACTCATCCGGCATCACAATGCTTTCCCGGTGGATGTGCCCGCTCTTGAAGAGCTCGTCCCTGCTGAGGTTTAGGTGTGAACTCTCCGGGCTGTCCCCGATAGCAGTTCGATCGAAGCCAAGATAGCGCAACAAGAGTCCCCTCTTTGCGCATTCCTCCGAAAACAGCCGCACATCGAGCAAATCGCTACCCGGTAGGCCGATGTAGTTCACCTCTGTTCTCTTATTGTCTACACCGCAGAGATGATCTAACAGGTCACCGAAGGAATTTACCCACTGCTTTCGTCTGACGAACTGCTTGCGCGGCCTATGCCAAGGCTTGAATTGCCTTGGAATACCGCCGATTGGTACAGGTTGCTGATATACCGGCGCGAGGTCGTCCGGTGTCTCATCGGGAACAGGAAGGTCCTGCGCGACGTAGTCCTCATCATCCAAGTCGTCGTTCGTCACGGCTCCACCCTCAAGGCCGCGGCGAGAGCTTTCATCAGCTCGTTAGTCTCTTCGGGCGATAGGTCTTCCAGCAGGTTGTAGGCCGCAAGAATCTGAGCAATGGCTGCCAAGGTTCGTCTCTCGCGCTCCGCGGATGGCGATGCGCGGCGCTCGCCTAGAACCGTCTCTGGCTCTAGTCGGATGCTGTCAACCATGTTGGATTGGCTCCCGCCGCCGCCGTGATAAGCCCAGGTGACCGGTGGCGGCTCTCCAGACCCGGCCTGACGTTGCCTCCAGGTCCTCTTGGCTATTCGGTCAAGTTCTGCCTCGCGTTCGACGGCAGCCGCTGCCTGGCTTTCCTTGCGGATTCTGCTGGCTAGGGTTTTCTCGGTATTGATTGCACGCCCGATTGAGGCATGCAGCCAGCTTGTAATTCGGCGGGCATGCGGATGTGCCTGGTTGAAGCCCTCGCGATCGATATTGAGTGCGGACTCAAAGCCTTGGGTAACGAATATTTCACAGGTCAACTGGCGCAGTCTAGTGGTCTCTGCGATACCATAATCTAGAAACGTCTCATCGAAAAGGGTGCCGCTTGCCCCGTGAACTCGTATCAGGGCACCCCTGTGCTCGATCGGCGCGATTTTCGGTGCCCACATAATGTAGGCGATGAACTCAAGCGGCCCACCGCTACGGGCGCTGTCTGCTCCACCAAACTCTTCGCGCACCCGGTCCGCAAATACGAGCGGCTTTTTGACGGCGTGACTCGTTGATGGAAGACCTTCTAGCCTGATCGGCCGCCGAAGCTCCAAATTGTCGACGAACACGCTGAAGGGCTGCTTGCCGGTGCCAATGTCATCTGCTACTTCTAGCGCCGATGCAAGGGATCCCTCGCTAAGTGGCCTGGCCGGCTCGCGTTTGTTCGCCTCGAAAACGTATCGGTCCGCTTCTTCCGGGCCTACCAGCAACGGATGCGCGCCCACATAGGCTAAGGGGGCAGCTAAGGCTATTTCCCAGACTGTTTGGAGGTACTTGTCGAATAGAAAGTCAATGGAGGGATTGCGAGAGCTTCCGGTACTTAGTTCCTCCCAGACGGCGTCGACCAGGGACGTGAAGGCGGCTAAGCCATCATCGCTGTCCTTCCATGGGAGGGAGTCCGCGGGCTTGCCCTGCTCGCTTACCAATTCACCGCGCTCAAGGCGTCCGACGTGATACCGAGGCGGCTTCTCGCCGGTGTGCACTCGATACCATCTATCGGCGTCCGATAGGGTCCGAACGGTATGCCTTTGCAGATCGGTCAGGACTATGGTCGTGCCGCTTGCCTCAACGTCCCGCGCCGCGACTCTCCATATCGAGACTAAGCCTGCCTCATATGGCCCCTTCTCGACATCGGAGGCTTCGTCGGAGAAGGTTCGTAAGCGGACTACAGCGACGGTTCGCCAAGGGTCGCCCGCAACCTTCGTAATGATTTGAAAAGAATGGGTGAGCTGGGATACGGAGAAAAGGCCAATGCCAATGCGGCCAATCAGCCGGCGCCCGCCAGGACTAAGGAAGCTGTTGTCTCTTCGCGTAACGCCTAGTTCGCCACCGTCGGGCGAGCGCTTGGCGCTCCCGCCGATATGCTCGATGACGTGGGCAAGCACCTCTGGGCTCATCCCATTGCCGTTGTCCGTGATTGTTATCGATGAAAACCGGGGTCGATCGGTTTGGATTACAACCTCAGATGCGTCAGCATCGTAAGCATTGGAGATGAGTTCCCGAAGCGCGCTCGATGGCTCCCGGTAGATCCCATCGGTCACGCGTGCCAGCACCCGCTCATCAGTAGTCAGCCTAGCTTGAACCACCTCATTCTCGCTGCGGCTATCGGCAATGCGCTCAGCTAGTGACCGCTCCGCCGGGGCGGAGTTGGTATCCGATACGACCTGGGCCATGGCGGGATACTACCCTCAGGAACGAGGATTTCAGAGCGCTAGACACTGTCCTATTGTCGATCTAGACGATTCACTTGCACGCTCGCTACGGTTCCATGCTCGCTACGCTTTCACCCCATCGGCGATGCCGTCGATCCGCTCTCCTGGCAAGCGGGCCCCGGTTCGGTCGCCGTGACAAGCAAGCCCTGGTAGGTGTCCAGCGTCGGCGGTCGGGCGGTGGTTTGCCCGGATTGGTTCCAGGTGAGATGGGGCCGCGCCACGACTCACAGAACCGGTGGCTGCCGACGATCTTCGGCCGTCCCGGAGCCGGAGCGCCTGGTAGGAGGCGTAGCAACGGCAACTCGCGATCCGCCACCAGTTCGCCGCTGTGTCCTCTCGTACCTCGCGCGGTGCTGGGCGCGTCGGGACCGACTGCCGAAACACACACCCCTATTGAACGACCTGTCGTTCTGGGGTGCTCCCTTGGTTCCTCGCTGCTGCTTCAACCACCGGGGGTGTGCCATGGCGGAAGTCGGAACTCCAGCGGAGCAACAGACACGTACCCGCATGGTGCCGGTGCAGTCTGCTCAGGGGGTCTTGAGGACCTATCAGAAGGTGCGGACGGTCCTCTACTGCTTCGTCCAGAGCACTCGATAGGCTCTGATGACTGTTCCAACGACTCCATTTGCTCGGATGAGGCTCTGTTGTTCAATCAGGGCCGCGCCCACCTCAACATCGAAGAGGGCTGCGAGCTCCGGGTCTGCGGCGACCTGGCGCTCTGATCTCTTCGGCTCGGAACCCTCGGTCAGCCCGCTCTCGTTCCAGCTCGGATTCGCGTAAGTGCCGCGGCCGTGATCGGTAGCGACTAACCGCTCTTCCCGTAGGACCGCAATGGCCTGGCGGATTGTGCCGCGGGCTGCCCGAAACTCGGCAGTGAGGGCGCTCTCGGCCGGCAAGAGTGCGCCCGGCGGGATGGCGCCGGTTTCGATGCGCTCTCTCAACTCGTCGGCGATCGCGCGGTAGCGGGGCTGTCCGTAGTGCGGGGTGGGCACCCGCTCACCGTACCTGGCACTTGTCTTACCAAGTGCCAACCAAGCGACACGTTTCGACGTATGGACAACACGTCCACTTGTAGGTACGTTTCTCGGTGTGCGGCCAGGATGACGGCTCGTGTCAGGGGTGGTCTCGCGCCGACCCTGGTCGCACCTGATGCGCGGCGTCCTGTCGGACCGGTTGCGGTAGCCGCGCGGATAAGTTGGCTCGGCGATACCCGACCCGTCTGCGTCGGACGGTGCGCCGTGCCTTCATCCGGGCCGGTGGCCGGCCGCATTCCCTCGTGGTCGGCCACCGGTCTCGCCTACCTGTGGAGGTGCGATGTCCGGCTCTCATCGTCGTCGTGGTTGGTTGTCGTCCTGGTGGTCTTCGAGACGCCCAGCGAACCGGGCCGCCGGCAGCAACGCTCCGTCACGTCCGCCCAGGCACGCGGCGTGGTGGTTGACGGGCCCGACGCAGAAGCTGCCCGCGATCCAGTACGCGCCGCTGATGACGCACGCCCAGCAGTACCGGGGCAACGCCGGGCGGTCGCCGCGATGAGGCATACGAGCAAGCCGACCGCGGTGGTGAGTCACCCGGACTGGTGCGCCCCTGACCGCTGCGGCTACTTGGTGCCGCCGGTGCTCGCCCACATGGCTCGCCGTCATCGTGGCCCAATGCATCGGGTCGGCGACAGCCGAGCAGGTGGACAGATCGTCAGCTACCTCATCAGCGCTGACGCTCTCGATCCCATGGTGGGGGTTCACCTGACGTGCCGGGCCGGGAACGCCTGGGCCGAATTGTCGGTGCCGCAGGCGGCCGAACTGGTCGAGCAGCTTCACGGCCTGTTGGCACAGGTGGCCGGCGACCCGGAGACCGACGATGAGTGAGGGCATACCTGCGACGGAGGGCCGTCCGCCGTCGGGCGCTCGGGGAGTGTGCCCGGATTGGTGTCGGGGCTGTGGACCGAACGACCCGATGCACCAGGGGTTTCTCGCCACCATCGGGCGAGAGCAGACCGGCTGGATCAGCCTGCAACTGCTCATCGACCGGTTCGCCCGCCGGGACCTGGCCGTCAAGCTCGACGCGACCCGCGACGGCGCAACGCAAACCGTGCTCCTGTCGGCGGCGCAGGTTGACCGGCTCATCGAGGAACTGACGCACGCTCGACGGGTGATGGTGGCACCGCTTGGTCGGCACGGACAGATGGGGGAGACGCGGTGACCGCCAACGATCGTCGGGGCGTCGCTGCCCCTCGTACTCCTGGCCCTCGTCGGGCGCAGGCACCGCGACCTGCGGTAGCGGTGCCTCCGGTTCCCGAAAGGCCGGCGGGCGGGACCACCTGGCAGACGTTGGAACGTCTAGGGGGTACGGTGACCGGTGTGCAAGGTCGGGACTGGCGCCCTCGCTACCTGCAACTCGCGGAAGAGTTGCGGGCGAAGATCATGAGCGGGGAGATGGCCCCCGGCACGCTGATGCCCAGCGAGACCGAGCTAGCCGACACGTCGGGCCTGTCGCGCACGAGCGTCCGCAACGCCATCCGGCAGCTCCGGGAATGGGGCCTGGTCCGCGCGGAGCAGGGGCGTGGCACCTATGTGCGGGCACCCCGCCAGCGGGTACGCCGTCGCAACACCGAGCGGTACCAGTGGGAGAAGGATCGCGTCCTCCTCCACGAGGACGAGCGGCTGAAGACTGGTGCCACCGAGCACGACACCGGCCTGACCGTCGACGACCTGAAGTTCCACGCCGAGTACTCCCAGGTGCAGGCTGATGTAGAGATGGCGGCGGCCTTGCAGGTCGAGCCGGGTACTCCGCTGCTGCGCCGGGTCTACTGGACATCGTCGCGGCACGAAAACGCGCCGCTGACCGTGTCGTACTCATACCTGCCGTACGACCTGGTGGCTGCGAACCCGGACCTGCTCGACGCGGGCAAGGAACCCTGGCCGGGCGGTACGCAACATCAGCTCTACACGCTCGGCATCGAGTTGGACCGGATCGACGACGAGATCCGCGCCCGCCCGCCGTCGCCGGACGAGGCCGAATTGCTCGACATCGACCCGGGCGTTTCCGTGCTGACCGTGCGGAAGACCTCGACCGACACCACGGGCCGGGTCGTCGAGGTCGCCGACGTGGTGATGCCGGGTGACCGGACTGAGCTTGTCTACTCCCACAAACTCCAGCGGTGGAAAGCTTGACGCAGCTCGTCTCGGTCATCACCCCGGTCCACGCGCCCAGCATCGAGTACCTGGCTGGCGCTTACAAGTCGTTGGCCAAGCAGGAGATGCCGGCCGGCTGGGACTGGGAGTGGCTAGTCCAGGAGGACGGGCAGACCGGCGCCCTGGTCGACGCGCTGCCCGATGATCCTCGGATCAGTCTCGGCACCGGTCGTTCCGGTGGGCCTGGTGTTGCCCGTACCCTCGCTCTTTCCCGGGTTTCCGGGCAACTCATCAAGGTGCTGGACGCCGACGACCAGTTGACCCCCGGCGCGCTCGCCCGGGACATCGCCGCATTCGACGCGCACCCGCAGATCGGCTGGACCACCTCACGGGTACTCGATCTGCTGCCCGACGGGTCGACCGCTGGATGGGACAAGGACCCGGCCGGCGGGGTAATCGACCGCGGTGCGGTCCTGTCGTTCTGGCAGGCCAACGACTACCGGGCATCGGTGCACCCGGCGACCCTATGCCTGCGGCGGGATCTCGTCTTCGCCCTGGGCGGCTGGATGGCGCTGCCCGCCTCCGAAGACACCGGCCTGCTGCTCGCCGCCAACGCCGTCACCGCCGGCCACTTCACCCGCGAGTACGGTTTGCTCTACCGAAAGTGGCCCGGCCAAGTCACCAGCCAGGCCGCGCACCGGGAACCGGCCGAGTACCGAGCCCGGATGAGGATCATCGAGGCTAGAGCCAACGCCCTAGCCTCGATGCTGCCTCGTGGTCTGGCGCTCACACCTCCGGCGTAGCCTCGTGCCCCGGCATCCCGTGGGTGCGCCGCCGCTCCTTCATCTCCGCCTCGAAGATGTGCCGCCGTCCGCCGGCTAGCTTCTCCCGCGCGTCCCGCTCGATCTCCTGGAACGCCGCGTAGTAGCCGTCGTCGAACTCCTCCACGCTCTGGAACGTCCACCGGCCGGGTAGCAGGTTGCGCCCCAACAGCTCGTGCTCGACCCGGTCGGCCATCTCGTCGTGCCAGCCTCGCGGAGCAGCGGGCGTAGCCCCCTACCTCGGTCTTGCGCTCCCATTCACGCCGCCCGTCGGGGCTGATCTTCTCTCCCTAGTTGTCAGCCTCTGCGCGCCTTCCGAGCAATCCCCAACTTCTCGGTACGATCATACTGGCAATGCACCGACCTGCCTTGGGGTAGAAGCGTCTTCACGCCCCTCAGGAGACGAAAAACGTCCCCCTGTAAGGAAGGCCGGTGTGATGCCAAAGAAGGAATGCCGGGTCTGCGGGTATCGCAGTGTCGGCAGGCACCGGAAGTCCGGCAACGTGTGTCTCAGGGACCAGCTAGAGCTCATGGCTCTCGCGTTCAGGCTGCTGGTGACACTCGTCGTCGGACTGGGTGCAGTTTTCAACCAGAATGAGCCCGCCTAACAAGACGGGCTCATCCAGCGGGGTTGCCTCCGCCTGTCGCTGCAACGTGTGGGCGGGGGCTTCTTCTTCGCCGACCGCTTGGGACGGCAGTTCTGACGCGCACCGCAGGCCATTTCCGCCTCGCCGTGCGTTGAACGTTGAACGCACCTAACGTTCCTGACTCTACCTTCGGTTCCTGGTCCAACTTACACATCGCCATAGTCGATGACTGTCATACGCGCCGCTTATGGCAGTTTTAATCAGTCACCTATGACGTCTGGGGCGAGCCGGCTGGGATCGTTCTGCCACCCCGTCCACACCGAGATGGCGTACAACGCGACCTCTGCCCGCTCAATGAGCAGCATCTGGTGGGCAGCGAAGGCGTGGCCTCGCCGGGGCTGACTCGATCTTGATCAAGTTCCCTCAAGCATGACCAAAGCAGGCGTCGTTCAGTCCTAGGCGCACTCTCCGTCGAGCAAGCTTGTTGACTTGTCTGCCAAGTGCCGTCTACCTTGGAGTCTCAACTTGGCAGACAAGTTAACAACCTGGAGGTTGAGCGATGGCTCTGCGTGGCGGTACGAGGTTCGCCGTGCGTTGTGAGGACGTGTTCCCGGCGGGGTGCGCGTTGGTGCCCGAGTCCCTGGGTGAGGTCGAGGACTACGACGAGAAGACGGGGCGGCGTAGCCCGGCGAAGGACAAGCTGACCGGCCAGCGGGTGTGGCAGGTCCGCGTGATGGACCTCGATCCCGAGCTGGGCAAGCGTTCCCGGGAGACGACGGTGAAGATCTCCGCCGACTACCAGCCGGTTCCGCCGACGGGCGGTCTGTTCGAGGCGGTGGAGTTCGACGGCATGACGGTCACGCCGTACGTGGCGAACAACGGTCGGATGGCGTACTCGCTGCGGGCGACCGGGATGCGCGCTCCGGCGGGCGTGGCCAAGAAGGCGGCGGCGTAGCCGCATCAGGTGGGGGCGGGGCTGTCAGGTCTTGGCGGACGGCAGCCCCGCCCCTCTGTCTCTTCCCCCTGCTCTGTCGAGAGAGGTAGTGACGTGTCCAAGCGTAGGCGTTCGGCTGCTCCGGCCCAGCCGCGGTGCGGTGTGTGTCAGTCCCGGTTCGACCCGACCACCGGTGCCGACGGTCGGTGTGCTGGCTGCGTCGGGCAGCTCGTTCTTCCGTTTTCTCCGGTCCGGGATGCGTCGGGCCGGTTCGTGTCGCTGCGGGGTGCGCGATGATGCGCCGGCCGCGTGGCGAGGTGTTGATGACTTCCGCCGGGGACCTGGTGGTGGTCCGGCCGAAGCGGTTCCAACTGCCGATGTGGTTAGTCGTGCTCGGCCTGGTGCTGCGATGGCTCGCTCAGGCCTGCTGGTGGTGCCTACGCCACCCAGTCACCGTCGGCCTGACGGTGCTCGCCGTCGTGCTCTACTCCGAGCACGGCTGGTCGGGTGTGGTCGTGCCGCTGGTGCTGGCGTCGTTGGTGTCGGCGGTGTGGCGGTGGCGCGATGAGGAGTCCTGGTGGCGGTGGTGCGCCGGGCCGCTGCTCGGCCGGTTCCGTCAGGTCTTCGTGTACCGGCGGGCGTGGCATGAGGCCATGACCCTGTGCGGCCTGGCCGCAACCTACGACCATCGGGCCGTCCTGCCCGAGCTGCTGCGCGTGCGCTCGGATCAAGCCCTCGACGTGCTGACCATCCGCATGGTCCGGGGGCAGACCCCGGCCGACTTCCAGAAGGTCACGGCGAATCTCGCGTACGCCTTCGGCCGGCGGCACGCCCGCGTCTACTCCGAACGCCCGGACGACGCGCCGACCCGTACCGGCTATTGGGCGCTGCTGCGGGGCTGGGTGGACCGGGTGCGGTTCCGGGACCGGCCAACGCAGGTCTACCTGGTCCTCGTCCGCACCGACGCCCTGCGGCCGGTCGTGGCCCCGTTCGACGCCCCGGCCGTCCCGGACTTCACCGCGCTGCCGCTGGCTCGACGTGATGACCTGGGCATCTGGTCGCTGCACCTGCTCGCCACGCACGTCCTGATCGGCGGGGCCACCCGGTCCGGTAAGGGCTCGGTGCTGTGGTCGCTGGTGCGTTCGCTGGCCGGCGGCATCACCTCCGGCCTGGTCCGGCTCTGGGTGATCGACCCCAAGGGCGGCATGGAGTTCGCCATGGGACGGCCGCTGTTCGCCCGTTTCGCCTGCAAGTCGTTCGAAGCCATGGCGGACCTTCTCGACGAGGCCGTAGCCGTGATGCGGGAGCGCCAGACCCGTCTGGCCGGCACGGTCCGGGTGCACACCCCGACCGAGGCTGACCCCCTGGTCGTGGTGGTCATCGACGAGATGGCCGCGCTGACGGCGTACCTGCAAGACGTCGACCTGCGCAAGCGCATCGCCGGGTCGCTCGGCCTGCTGCTGTCCCAGGGTGCTGGTGTCGGTGTCCTGGTGGTGGCCGCGTTGCAAGACCCCCGCAAGGAGGTGCTGCCGTTCCGGGACCTGTTCCCCACCCGCATCGCCCTCGGCCTCACCGAGGCCGCTCAGGTTGACCTGGTGTTGGGCGACGGTGCCCGCAACCGGGGAGCGCTGGCTGACCAGATGCCCCGGTGGGCCAAGGGCGTCGGGTACGTGATCCTGGACGGCATCCCGGAACCGGCTCGGGTCCGGTTCTCCTACATCTCCGATGACCACATCAGGGAGTTGGCCGCCGAGTACCCGGCCCCGGCCGACGCGGCGGACATCCTCGCCCAGGTCGGCCGGGAGACCGCCACCGAGCCCGCCCGGCCGTTCGTGCCCCGGCAGTCTCGGGGGCCGCTGCTGCCCGACTCGCTGCGCCACATCCTCGACCGCGACACCGACGGGGGTGATCCGCGGTGACCGCCCCGACCGACGGCCGGACCTTCTACCGGCTCCGCGCCCCCGGCACCGACGGCGCGACCACCACGGCGGTGTCCGTGCGCGTCGACGCCGCCCGGCCTGACCCGTACCCGGTGTATCTCGCCGTCGGCGGCGGCCGGCGCCGTATGTACCTCACCCCCGACGAGGCGTGGGCGCTGTGGCGCTGCCTCTCCGAAGCGGTCGCCTCCCTCGGCGAACCACCCGACCACATCCGTACCCGCGTCACCCCGGCCCGGAGGTAACCGCCATGTCCCTCAAGCGCTTCTTCCTCGGCACCCACCGCATCAAGCCCTTGCACATCGAACTTCACGACTCCCCGGACCGGCTCGCCGGTGCCCTGCACGGCCTGGCGCACTTCGTCAACCGACGCCGCGACCTGGACGGGCAGCGCATCCACATCACCCTGACCGTCCGCAACCCCGGCGGTCATCGATGAACCGCGAACGGGCCGAGTCCGGCGTACGCCTGGTGATCCTGCTCGCCATCGGCGCCATGGCCGGCGCGGCTGCCTTCACCCACGTCCACGACCTGACCGTGGCCCACGGCCAACCTCACTGGATCGGCTGGGCCAACGCCGTGGCCGTCGAGTTGATGGCGATCTACCTCGGCCTGGAGATCCGCGCCCGCCGCCGCGACAATCGCCCGGTCGGCCTGGTCGGCGTGCTCCTGGTCGCGTTCGCGCTGCTCTCCCTCGCCGCCCAGGTCGCCGAAGCCGAACCCTCCGTCTGGGGCTGGATCGTCGCCGCCGTGCCGTCGCTGGCGTTCCTCGCCCTGGTCAAGGTCGTCCTCTCCAGCGCCCCCGCCGTCCCGACGGCACCGGAGCCCGATCAGCCCCAGGGCGACTGGTACGACGAGCCGCAGCCTGCCGAACCCGTCCCGCCGGCTCCGGTGATGCCGCCGGCATCAGCTGCGGTGCTGCCTCCGCCCGGCGTCGTCCACCCCAACCGGCCCCAGGTCGTCGGGATCATCCGATGACCGCTCCAACCCTGCCCGGCCTCGAACCCGCCCCGACCCCGGTTGCTCCTCGGCCGGGGTCGCGGGCGGCCCGCATGGCGCTTCCCCGCTCAGTGGACATCCTCAAAGAGATCGCCGCCGAGTACGGCGTCTGCGTCCGTCCCCTTGCCATGCGCCGCACTGATCTCGACACCGGCCTGACCGAAATCATCGACCTCCCTTGCGGGGCGACCCGCGAGGACAAGTGCGGCCCGTGCGCCAAGAAGAACCGCCGGCTGCGGCAGGCACAGATCCGCGAGGGCTGGCACCGCGACGACGAGCCACTACCCGGCCCCGAACCCGCGACCGAGGCGCAGAAGTCGCTGATCCTGTTCCGCGCACACCTGGAGTTCTCCCGCGACGAAGCAATCCGCGCCGCACAGTGGGACCAGGTCACCGACATCGACGAAGCCATCCGCGAGGTAGAGGAAGCCATCGCCGCTGAGGGCCTGCGCGGGCGCGTCGGCCCACCGCACGTCACCGAGGACTCCGACGACGACCCCGGCGGCCGGCGCAAGCGCTCCACCAAACGGCGCCAGGACGCACCCGACCTACCTCGGCGCAAGGTCGAACGGCGCACCGTCGGCAAGACCTACACCGCCCCTGACGGGTCGACCTTCCGGCCGTCGATGTGGCTCACGCTCACCCTCGACTCCTACGGCCCGGTCCGCCCCGACGGCACCCCGGTCAACCCCGACCGATACGACTACCGCCGCGCAGCCTGGGACGCCGTCCACTTCCCTCGGCTCCTCGACCGGTTCTGGCAGAACCTCCGCCGCTGCGAAGGCTGGAACGTCCAGTACGCCGGCTGCGTCGAGCCGCAACGCCGACTCGCCCCACACGCCCACTTCGCCATCCGGGGGACCATCCCTCGCGACGTCCTGCGCACCGTGGCGGCGGCCACCTACCACCAGGTGTGGTGGCCCTCGGTCGACGTCCAGCGGTACACCCTCGACCGGCTACCAGTCTGGGACGAGCAGACGGGGGCGTGGGCCGACCCGGACACCGGCCAGCCGTTGCACACCTGGGCCGAAGCACTCGACGCCATCGACGAGGACCCAGACTCCGAGCCGGTGCACGTCGTCCGCTTCGGCGCCCAGGTCGACGCACGCGGCGTCATGCCCGGCACCACCGACGCCGAACGGACCATCCGGTACGTCACGAAATACATCACCAAGAACACCGGCGACTGCCACAAGGCCACCACCGACCGGCAACGCAAGCACCTCGACCGGCTCTGGCACCAACTCCGGATCACCCCGTGCACCGACCGCTGCGCGAACTGGCTCCTCTACGGCGTCCAGCCCAAGAAGGCGAACGCCAAGCTCAAGCCGGGCCGGTGCAAGGGCAAGGTCCACCAGCGGGACACCCTCGGCATCGGCGGCCGACGCATCCTCATCTCCCGCGACTGGTCCGGCAAGACCCTCGCCGACCACAAACACGACGTCCGGGCTTGGGTCCGGGCACTGCTCGGCACCACCACCGACAGCGCCACGGCCGGCGACACCGGGCAGCTCGTCGACGACCAGGGCGCCACCACCGAACGGGTCCGGCACGCCTGGGAACTCGCCCGACCCGACGACCCCGACGTGGGACCGCTGTCCCACCGGCTCATGCGGTCCATCAGTGAACGCGCCCGCTGGCGATCCGAACTGCTCGCCGCGAAGGACCGGGCCGCGCAGGAGTCCTCAGATCTTTCGGCAACTCAGCACAGCGAACGGCACGACGGGGAGGAAGGCGACAGTGGACGAGGTCTTGACCATCGAGCAGGCAGCAGTCCGGATCAACATGAGTGAGCGCTACGTACGCCGGTTGGTCGCCGAACGGCGCATACCGTTTCACAAGCTCGGCCGCAGCGTCCGTATCAAGGCCGTCGACCTGGCCGCGCACGTCGAGTCCGGGCGGGTGGAGCCCCTGACCACCTCGGGTGTGTGGCGCGACCTCCAGCGGGTGGCGTGATGGCGAACAAGGATGGACACCGCCGGTTCGGCAGCGTCCGCAAGCTGCCGTCGGGGCGCTATCAGGCCCGGTACCTCGGCCCGGACGGGCAGATGCGCAACGCGCCGGAGACGTTCGCCCGGAAGTCCGACGCGGACCGGTATCTCACGCTGGTCGAGGCGCAGATTGCCCGGCACGAGTGGACCGACCCGGAACGGGCCAAGGTCAAACTTGCCGACTACGCCCGGCGTTGGATTGACCAACGGCCGAACCTACGACCCCGCACCGTGCACCTGTACGGGTGGCTTCTCGACAAGCACGTCGTGCCGTACCTCGGCGGGGTGGAGCTGGGTCGGCTGGACACCCCGATGGTCCGCGACTGGCGGGCGAATCTGCTCGGCAACGGCGTCTCGGTGAGCATGGCGGCCAAGGCGTATCGGCTGCTGCGGGCGGTGCTGATGACGGCGGTCAAGGAAGACGCGATCCTGCCCCGGAACCCGTGTCGCATCCCGGGCGCGGACCAGGAGAAGCCTGCGGAACGACCGGTGCTGACGCTCGCCCAGGTCTTCAAGCTGGCCGACATCGTGCCGCCCCGGTACCGCGCCCTGGTCCTCGTCACCACCTTCGGCTGCCTGCGCTGGGGTGAGGTCGCCGCGCTGCAACGGCAGGACGTCGACACCGCGGCCGGCACGGTCCGGGTACGGCAGGCGTACACCGAGCAACGCGGGGTCGGCTTGGTGCTCGGTCCGCCGAAGTCTCGGGCCAGTCGGCGCACGATCACCCTGCCCCCGGCGGTCGTCGAGGTCGTCCGTGACCACCTGACCGCTGAGGTCGACGACAACCCGGATGCCTGCGTGTTCACCACGGAGAGTGGGCGCCCGATATGGCGGGGCAACCTCAACAAGTTGATCGCCTGGAAGGCCAGCGTCTCCCGGATCGGTCAGCCGAACCTGCACTTCCACGATCTGCGGCACACCGGGAACACTCTCGCCGCCCAGACCGGGGCCAGCACCCGCGACCTGATGGCCCGGATGGGTCACGACTCGCCGCAGGCCGCGCTGATCTACCAGCATGCGACGGCGGAAGCCGACCGCGCCATCGCCCAGGCGCTGCACGAGGCTGTCCGCGCGGACCGGAAGAAGGCCAAGAAGGCGTCTAACGGCAAGGACAAGCGCAAGGACAAGGCCGGCAAGAAGAACAAGAAGGACAGCGAAAGATGACGCTACGCGCGCGGCGGCTGCGCTGGCTCGGTCGGTCGGTAGCAGGTCGCTTTGTCGACCACCTCGGCCGCCGTCAGCTCCGGATTGACCGCGAAGATCAGCTCAGAGATGTCCGGGTAGTCGAGGTCACGTTCGAGCTGGTCCAGCCAATCGTTCAACTCAGCATGGTTGGCGTAATCGAGGTGCATGATCCGCTGAACGAGATGGATGGCCTCATCTCGGGTCAACTTCGCAGGCACAGCGTCCCCTCCGACCGGGGCTAATGGCACGCTAATGGCACGGCGCATGATCGTTGACCTTGAAACATCGAAGGCCCCGACTCGGACTGTCGTCCTGGTCGGGGCCTTCGTGGTGGAGCGGGTGACGGGAATCGAACCCGCACTGTCAGCTTGGGAAGCTGATGTTCTGCCATTGAACTACACCCGCAAGCGGCACCACTGTACCCGAGTCGTCGAGCCCGTGCACCCAGGTACCCCCGCCGGCCGCAGGTGTCCGCGTACCGCTCCGCCCGGGTTGATCCACTCGGCTTTCCGGAAGTCGGGGCATCCGGAGCGCTGGGACACCGCGACTTCCTTGAAGTCGAGTTGATCACCGCGGGCGGCAGGGTGCCGGGCCGGTGCGTACGACCCGGCGCCGGCTCCGTTACGACGGAGCCGGCACCGATGATCTGCCGGCGGTGGTCAGGCGGCAGTGCACTGGACGTCACGGCTGAGGCGGGTCGGGCGCGCCTGCGGGACGGCGAGGGGCGCTGCCACCGCCAACGGGGCGTTTGGGTCGAGCCAGACCCGAACGGCCGGCCGACTCGGTGCGAGGCCCGGAATGCCCGCGATGTGCTGCTCGCGGCGGGTGAGCATGGCCACGTCGACTGTGAACTCGAAGAGCCGCCAGTCGACCTGCGGCTCGGCCCGGGCGCTCTGCGCCAACTGCGCCACCCGGATCGGATCGGTCACCGGACGGGCGTGCCCCGCCACGTACGCCTCGTCGTCGCTCTCCTCGGCAGGGAACGAGTGCAGCGCGTAACGGCCGTCACGTTCGAGGTCGCGGCGCTTGGGCGAGTCGATGATGAAGCAGAACAGCCCCTCGGCGGTGATGACCGGAGAGACCGGATGGACGCGGGGCCCGCCGTCGGCACGGACCGTGGCCAGATAGCCGAAGCCCGGCCCGTATTGCTGGAGGAGAACGCGGATCCCGTCGGCGAGTCGGGGCTCGTCGGCGGCGAATTCGGACCAGGAAGCCATGTGGGCATTCTATCGAACAAATGTACGAGCAGCGACCTCGACGCGCTGGTCACCGGCACCGAATCCGGCCACTTTTGGCAACGCGGCTATGGTGGTCCGATGCTGCTCTCCGACCGCGACCTGGTCTCCGAGATCAAGGCCGGCACGCTGGGCTTGGAGCCGTTCGAGCCCACCCTGGTCCAACCGTCCAGCATCGACGTCCGACTCGACCGGCTGTTCCGGGTCTTCAACAACCACCTCTACACCCACATCGATCCCGCGATGCAGCAGGACGATCTGACCTCGGCGGTCGAGGTCCCCGACGGCGAGCCGTTCGTGCTGCACCCGGGGGAGTTCGTGCTCGCCTCGACGCTGGAGGTCATCTCGCTGGGTGACCAGCTCGCCGGCCGACTGGAGGGCAAGAGCTCCCTGGGCCGGCTCGGCCTGCTCACGCACTCCACCGCCGGCTTCATCGACCCGGGCTTCTCCGGTCACGTGACGCTGGAACTCTCGAACGTGGCGAACCTGCCGATCACCCTCTGGCCGGGCATGAAGATTGGGCAGCTCTGCATCTTCCGGCTCTCCTCGCCGGCTGAGCACCCGTACGGCTCGGTGGTCTACGGGTCGCGCTACCAGGGCCAGCGGGGGCCGACACCCAGCCGCGCCTGGCAGCACTGGCGCACCTGGCCAACACGCTGAGGTTCAGCAGCCAGGACCGAGACGACGAGGGCCCGCCGCGACGGAATCGCGACGGGCCCTTCGATGACTCACTGTCAGCCTGGACGGCCGTAGCTGTGGATCGGGCCGTCGTCGACCTTCTTCATCTTGACCGGCTGACCGGCCTGCGAGGCGTGCACCACCCAGCCGCCGCCGACGTACATGCCGACGTGGTGGATGTCGCTGTAGTAGAAGACCAGGTCGCCGGGGCGCAGGTCGCCCTTGCTGACGTTCTTGGTCACCCGGCTCTGCGCGGCGGCGTTGTGCGGCAGCGACACGCCGGCCTTCGCCCAGGCGGCCAGCATCAGCCCTGAGCAGTCGTACGAGTTCGGGCCCTCGGCACCCCAGACGTAGGGCTTGCCGATCTGCGCGCAGGCGAACTTGACAGCGGTGCCCGCGCCGCCTCCGGGGTAGCTGCCCGGGCAGGGCGCCGGGCGCAGCGGACCGCCGCCGCCGCTGCCGTACACCTTGAGGCGCAGCTTCTGCAGGCGGTCGATCTCGTCGTTGATCTGCTTCTTCTTCGCCGCCAGCTGAGCTTCCGTGCGGGTCAGCTGGGCCACCATCTCGTCCAGTGGCGCCTTCTGCGCGGCCAACTGGTCGCGCAGGTCGGCCACCTGGCGTACGTCCTTTTGCTGGTTGTGCGCGAAGCGGTCGAGCATTTCGAGCTGGCCGACCACCTCGCTGGGCGACCGGCTGCCCAGCACGGCGTTGACTGTCGAGACGTTCTCACCCTTGTAGGCGCGTACGGCCAGGGCGCTGACCTTGTTCATCGCGGCGTCGACCTGGCGCTCGAGCGGAGTGATCCGGGCGGCCAGCGCGTCTGCCTGCTTGCGCTTCGCGGCGAGGTCGGTGCGGGTGGCGTTGTGCCGTTCGATGATCGGTTCGAGCTTGTTCCAGTCGGCGTCGATCTGGCGCTCGATCTCGGCGACGGACGGGTCGGCGTGGGCCGCAGTGGCACTGCCGGTCAGAACGACGGCGATGCCGGCCAGCGCGGCGACTGCGGTGGTGAAGCGGGACCAGCGTGGGCGCGGCACTATCGACGCCGGGCCGGCTGATGCCGACCGCTCGGACGACGGCCGCGGGGCATGGAGTGCCACCGGGGTTCCGTACTCCTTCTTCCTGACCGCCTACCGGGTTAGCTGACGGGTTCGGGCGGGAAGTCGGCGCCCTACCGCAATGGCTGCGGATTCACCCCGAGGGACCTGGGTCCCCGGTTCGCTCGGAAACGACTCGGCGGTGTCGGTCCGTTACCGCCCAGGCTGGGCGGAGCTGCTGTCGGGCCGACAAATGACCAGAGTAGAGACGCCTGTTACCGATCCGCAACCCGTGCGGCGGTGACACTCCGTACGGATTGGACGAAGTCACCGACAGTGTGTGAAGAATTCTTTCCATCCACTTCGATAGATAGAAAGGTATTGACGTGACCTCCCGGACGGCGCGATGGTGACCTGACCTCACTCCGCGAGAATCTAGGGGGTTCGATGCACCATCCAACCCTGTCGACCGGCTGGCGCGCGCTGCTCGCCGCCACAGTGGTTGCCGCCGCGACCACCGTGCCACTCTCCGTCGGCCCGGCTGCCGCCGCGCCCAGCACCGACCGCCAGCAGCAGTACGCCGCAGCGGCCACCGAGTACGGCGTGCCGGCCGTCGTGCTGCTCGGCGTCTCCTACCTGCAGTCCCGTTGGGACACCAACGCCGGCACGCCGAGCACCAGTGGCGGCTACGGTCCGATGCACCTGACCGACGCGCGGCACGTGGCCGCCCTACCCGGGCGCGGCCACCACGACGCCGGCGTCGAGGACCCACGCGGCGACGACTCCCGTCCCGCCCGAGTGCCCGCGCCCCGACCGGTCGAGGCACCCGCGCCGTCCACCGCCGCGTTGCAGACCGTCGACGCCGCCGCCACGCTGACAGGCGCCACTCCCGAGGCACTGCGCACCGACGCGGGCCTCAACATCCGGGGTGGGGCCGCGCTGCTGAGCGCGTACCAGAGGGATCTGGGCGCGCCGGTCGGCGCGGACACCGACCCGGCGGCCTGGTACGGCGCGGTGGCCCGCTACTCGGGCGCGGACAGCGCCGACGCCGCCGCGGCCTTCGCCGACGAGGTCTTCACCACCATCGGCGCGGGCGAGGCCCGGGTGACCGACGACGGCCAGCGGATCACCCTGCTGGCCCGCGCGGTACGGCCGGAGCGTTCCTGGCTGGACCGGCTGGGTCTGCGCCGCCTGGCCCGCCCGGACGGGGTGGAGTGCCCGCGCACCATCTCCTGCGAGTGGATCCCGGCGCCCTACGAGGCGTTCGGCGACGGGGACTACGGCAACCACGACCTCTCCGACCGGCCCACGCGGCAGAAGATCGAGTACATAGTCATCCACGACACCGAGGCGAGTTGGGCCACCACCCTGCAACTGGTCCAGGACCCGACCTACGTGAGCTGGCACTACTCGCTGCGCTCGGTCGACGGGCACATCGCCCAGCACGTGAAGACCAAGGACGTCGGCTGGCACGCCGGCAACTGGTACGTCAACGCGAAGTCGATCGGGTTGGAACACGAGGGCTTCGCGGCGCAGGGCACCTGGTACACCGAGGCGATGTACCGGACCTCGGCGAAGCTGGTCCGGCACCTGGCGCTGCGGCTGGGCATCCCACTGGACCGGCAACACATCATCGGTCACGACAACGTGCCCGGCACCATCCCCTCGACAGTGCGGGGAATGCACTGGGATCCGGGCCCGTACTGGGACTGGACGCACTACTTCGACCTGCTGCACGCGCCTCGACTGGACACCGGCACCCCGGCCACCGGAATGGTCCGGATCGATCCGGACTACGTCACCAACCAGCCGGCGTTCACCGACTGCGTCACCCCGGGCGTGCCCTGCGCGCCACGCGGCTCCTCCGCTGTGGTGCTGCGCAGCGCACCGTCTGCGGACGCGCCGCTGGTCAACGACGTCGCGCTCCGCCCTGACGGCAGCCCGAACACGATGGCCGTGTCGGACCACGGGGCCCGGGCGTCAGCCGGGCAGACGTACGCGCTGGCCGGACGGCAGGGCGACTGGACGGCGATCTGGTACCTCGGGCAGCGGGCCTGGTTCCACAACCCGGCGTCCGCGCCGACCGCCAGCTGGACCGTCGGCATCGTGGCCACGCCGAAGCCCGGACGGACCACAGTTCCGGTCTACGGACGGGCGTACCCGGAGCAGTCCGCGTACCCGGAAGGGGTGCCCTACCAGGCGATCTCGCCGCTGCAATACACCCTGGCCGCCGGGCAGCGGTACGCCGTCGGCGCGGTGCTGGCCGGCGAGTACTACCGGGCCAGCACGTTCGACGGCTCCTCGTCCGGCGACTGGACGGTGATTCGCGGCAAGAACCGGTACGCGCAGATCCAGTTCGGTCACCGGATCATGTACGTCGACCTCGCCGACGTGCAGCTCCTGCCGTCCCCGGTCGGCGCGCCCCGCTGAGAACCACGAAGGCCCCCGGTCGGTGACCGGGGGCCTTCGTGTCGCGTGAGGTGGATCAGCCAGGTCTGCGGAACCCGGCGACCGGCATTGTGTTGATGCTGGACACCTGCACCGGCTTACCGGCACGTGGCGCGTGCACCATTGTGTTGTTGCCCAGATAGAGCCCGACGTGACTCAGGCCGGAGAAGAAGAAGACCAGGTCACCGGGGCGCGCGTCACCTCGCGAGATGGCCTTGCCCTCGTTCCACTGGTCACCGGTGTGGTGGGTGAGGTAGATCCCGGCCGCCTTGTAGGCGTACTGGGTCAGCCCCGAGCAGTCGAACGAGTTCGGCCCGGTGGCGCCCCAGACGTACGGCTTGCCGACCTTGCCGCAGGCGGTCTTGATCGCGGTGCGTGCTGCCTCGCTGACCACCCCGTTGATGGTCGGGCAGGCCGCGGTCTTGACCGTGGTCTTGGGCATCGACGCCTCGAGCTGCTTGATTTCGGCGTCGATCTGCTTCTTCTTGGCCGCCAGCTCGTTCTGCTGCTTGGTCTGGGTGACGATCAGCGCGTCCAGCTTCTGCTTCTCGCCGTCGTACTTGGCCCGCACGGCCAGCACACCCTCGACCTCCTTGCGCTCCTGCGAAGCGAGCCGGTCGAGGATGGTGAGCTGCTCGGTGAGTGTGTCCGGCTTGGCGCTGACCAGCAGCGCGCCGATGTCGTGCGACGGGCCCGAGATGTAGTAGCGGGAGGCGAGGTCGCCGACCCGGTTGAGCGCCAACTCGCTCTGCAGCGCCAGCGGCTCGATCTTCTTCTGCAGGTTCGCCGACTTCTGCCGGTTGACCTTCAACTGCGCCCGGACCTTGTTGTACTGCTCGATGGTGGGCTCCAACTGCTCCCACTTCTTGTCGATCTGCGCCTCGATCTCGTCGACCGTGGGCGCGGCATGTGCCGGCGCGGTCAGCAGACCGGCGCCGACCGCTGCGGCAGCGACCAGGATCAGCACCCGGTGCGCGACGCGACGCAGGCCACCAGAGCGAGCAGACGCATTCAGGTCGTGACGATGAGGGGGCATGGTTGCCACCGGCACCGACTCCTTTGCAACCGACCGCCGGGCGCCTCGCGTGAGGGAAGGGCCGAGGCAGACGACCCACAGCGGTCGGTGCCCCACATTAGGGAAGCTCGGGGCGGTAATCAAGGCGAGGGCGGTCACCATCACTGTCGTGCAACCGCTTGCACACCAAGGGTATTGGTTCATCACCCAACGATTGCGGTCAATACATCGTCAAGGGTGACCACACCGAGTGGCCGTCGCCCGTCGCTGACCAGCACCATGTGCCGCCGTTCGCGACGCATCGCCAGCAGCAGGTCGGCCAGCGTACGGTCCGGCGGCACCACCGCCAGCGGCCGGTAGACGTCGGCCGGCACCGGCGACCGGCGGCCCTGCCCGGCGTACCCGAGCACGTCCTTGACGTGCACAAAACCGAGCACCCGACGGGTCGACCGCTGCACCACGGGGAACCGGGACCGGCCGGTCCGGGTCGCCAGCACCTCCAGTGACGCCGGCGAGACGTCCTCGGCCACCGTCACCACCGTCGACCACGGTTGCAGCGCGTCCGCAGCCGTCCGGGCGTGCAGGGCCAGCGCGCCCGTGATCCGCGCGTGCTGCTCCGCGTCGAGCAGCCCCTCGGTCCGCGCCTGGGAAACCAACCCGGCCAACTCCTCGGCGGTGAACACCGTCTTCACCGCCTCGGAGGCCTCGATTCGCCAGAACGCGAGCACCCGCCGGGCCGCCCATTTCATCGCGAGCAACAACGGTTTGGTGGCCACACAGAATGCCAGCATCGCCGGGCCGAGCCAGAGCGCAGAGACCTCCGGACCGGCAAGCGTGATGTTCTTCGGCACCATTTCACCGACGACCGTGTGCAGAAAGACCACCACGCCCAGCGCCAGCACGAACGCCACCGGGTGCACCGCCCGCTCCGGCAGGCCGGCCGCGTGGAACGGCGGCTCCAGCAGGTGAGCCAGCGCCGGTTCGGCGATCGCGCCCAGACCCAACGAGCAGACCGTGATGCCGAGCTGCGCGCCAGCGATCATCAGGGGGATCTGGTTCATCGCCGACAACGCCCAACGGGCGCGTTTCGACCCGGCGGCCAGCGGCTCGATCACCGTCCGGCGGGACGCGATGAGCGCGAACTCGCTGCCCACGAAGAACCCGTTGCCGAGCAGCAACAGCACCGTCACGAGCAGCTCAGTCATCGTCGTCCGGATCCGCCGGGCGCAACACCCGGACCTGCTCGATCCGGTGCCGCTCCACCTCGACCACTGTGAACTCCCAGCCGTCCGTCTCGACCGTCTCGCCAGCGAGCGGGATGTGCCCGAGTTGGGCCATCAGGAACCCGGCCAGGGTCTCGTACGGCCCCTCGGGCAGCCGGAAGCCGGTCTGCTCGGCCAACTCGTCGGAGCGGAGCACACCGTCGACCAGCACCGTGCGCTCACCGCCCGGCACCGTCAGCTCGGCCGACCCGTCGTCGTCCACGCTCGCCGGGTCGAACTCGTCGGCGATCTCTCCGACCAGTTCCTCGACGAGGTCCTCGACGGTCACCACGCCGTCAGTGCCGCCGTACTCGTCGACCACGATGGCCAGGTCGGCCCCGGCCTCCTTCAGCGCGGCCAGGACACCGTCCAGGTTCAGGCTCTCCGGCACGTACACCGGCTCGCGGGCCACCGAGCCGACCCGGGTCGACGCCCGGTCGGCCAGCGGGACACCCAGCGCGTCGGGCACACCGGCCACGCCGGTCACCAGGTCCAGGGTCTCCTCGTACACGGGAAACCGGGTCCGCCCGGTCCGCCGCGACGCCTCCAGCAGCTCCGCCACGGTGGCTGTGGCGCGCAGCGCGACCACGTCCACCCTGGGGGTCATCGCCTCGGCGGCCCGCTTGTCACCGAAGCGGATGGTGCGACGCAGCAACATCGCGGTGTCGGTGGGCAGCGCGCCGGCCCGCGCCGAGATGCCCGCCAGCAGGCCCAACTCCTCCGGCGAGCGGGCACTTGCCAACTCCTCCTGCGGCTCCACGCCGAGCGCGCGGACCAGTCGGTTCGCCGAGCCGTTCAACCCCCGGATCACCCAGCCGAACGTCCGGGAGAAGGTGTGCATCGGGCCGGCCGTGGCCAGCGCCGCCGGCATGGGCCGAGCCAGCGCCGCGTTCTTCGGCACCAACTCGCCGAAGAGCATGGAGATCAGCGTGGCCAGGCCCAACGCGATGAACGGGGTGAGCCGCTCGGTGCTGTCTCCGGCCAGCGGGCGCAGCAACGGGGTGAAGAGCCGGGCCAGGGCCGGCTCGGCCAGGTAGCCGGTGAGCAGCGCGGTGATGGTGATGCCGAGCTGCGCCCCGGAGAGCTGGAAGGAGAGTTCGCGCAACGCTGTGCGTACCGTCAGGGCGGCCTGGTCGCCCGCGGCGGCCCGCCGGTCGATCTCCGCCCGGTCGACGGTGACCAGGGCGAACTCGGCCGCGACGAAGAACGCGTTGCCCGCGGTCAGGGCTACGAAGCCGACCAGGGGCAACAGCGTCGTCAAGAGTAGGCCGTCGATG